>JALUUO010000014.1 GCA_027021335.1 Nitrospirota bacterium | reverse complement strand
ACCTTTGAAATAAATGTCGCCTTGATCAAGAAGGGGGAAAAGCTTGAAACCAACCTGCAACTTGTTCCTGGTGACCTAATAATTGTTAAGGAAAGGATGTTTTAGTTAGAACATGGTCCAGGAGCAGACATCACAACCGCAGCTGGATATCCGGAAATACTTAGGGATAATCGCCCAGAGCCGGTTTCTTGCACTTGGGCTTTTTCTGTTGACTCTTTCGGTTGTGAGCTGGGGCAGTTTTTTTATGAAGAACATATACGAGGCGAAATCCCTTGTCTTGATGGAAAGAGCGCAGGTGCTAACCCCGCTTTTAAGGGGAATGGCGGTGGATTCGCGTTCAGAGGCACTTCTTAGGACCATAAGAAAAAATATGCTCAGCCGCAATATTATTGAACAGGTGATTAAGAAGGTGGACCTGGACGCCGAGGTTGAAAATGACGCGCAGTATGAACGGCTTATAGAAAGTATGCAAAAGATAGTCTCCATTAGAGTTCAGGGTAATGACCTGTTTGAGGTTTCGTACCGTGGAGATGATCCAAAGGTTGTAAGGGATGTTGTTAATGCTCTTGTGAATACTTATATAGAAGCAAATGTGGGTTCTGCAAGGGGGGAGACTTACAAAGCAATTGATTTTATACAAGAGCAGATAATGGTTTACAAGGAGAGGCTGGATGAGTCTGACCGTCTGCTCCGGCAGTTTAAAGAGAAAAATCCGGGTATTTTGAGTATAAACGAAGGAGCCTTGCTGGAGCGTATTCGCAGATTGAAAGCACAGCTTTCAGAGTCTGAGCTTACGCTTAAAGGCCATATCAGGGAAAAGGAAAGCCTGGAGTCTCAGCTTAAAGGAGAGGAGCCGTTGGCAGTAACTCTTGTTTCAAGGGGCGGTGGCGGTCTCTCCAGCCTTGAAAGACGTATAAGTGAAGCTAAGACCCGGCTGAATATGCTGCTTGCCCAGTACACATACAGGCATCCGGAGGTTGTAAAGCTTAAAAGGGAGATAGAAGAACTTGAGAAAACCCTGAAAAACGGCGGCGAGGTTGAGGACGATGCTCCTGAAAACCAGGAAGTCGGTATAAATCCTATATATCAGCAGATAAGAGAGCGGCTTTCCGAGGCTCAAACCAATATAGATCTTCTGACTTCAAGGAATGCCGAACTTAAAAATATGATCGAGAAGGATGAAAAGATACTAAAAAGCATCCCCAGGGAGCAGGAGGAACTGACAAGACTGACAAGAGGCAGAGAAGTTTACCAAAACATGTATGATACCCTGATGTCACGGCTGGAAAGCGCCAGGGTTTCAAAAGCCATGGAGGAGGCTGACAAAGGAGAGTCGTTCCGCGTAATGGATCCGGCGATAATGCCGGTTCGGCCGGTTAAGCCAAACAGGGTGATGTTCATCTTGCTTGGTTTTGCGCTTGGTATCGCGGTTGGCATCGGGGTTCCCATAGGTCTTGATATGCTTACTCCTACCTTCAGGGATGTAAAAACCGTTGAAGAGGCACTCGAAGTTCATGTAATCGGTATTGTTCCGGCGATGCAACTGGGACCGGAATTTTCTAAAAATCGAAGACGCTGGATCGCATTTTCAGGGTTCTCAACAGTTTATGTGATTGCAGTGCTGGTGGTACTTGTGCGTGAATTTGTTTTTCAATCAACAGGAAAGTTTATTCTGTTTTAGTATGGGATACAATAAATGAGCAGAATCGAAAAAGCGCTGGAAGAAGCGCTTAAACACAGAGAAGAAAAGCAGGTGGATGAGTCGCCGGGAAACGGCGGCCCCAAGCCTGATATGCCTGACGTCCATAAAGAGAAACCCCAAGAGGATACAGGCGTAAAACATATATTTACGAGTTCCGGTATAGAAATTGATCCGAACGTTGTTTCTCCATATCTGGTATCGATAAACAACCAGAATTCTTCCTATGTGGAAAACTATCGTAAAATTCGTACAAGCATTATCAGTAAAACAAGGGGGAACGCGGGAACCACTATTATGCTGACCAGTTCTCTCATGGGAGAGGGTAAAACAATTACGGCTGTCAATCTCGCTGTTGTAATGGCCAGGGGTGTGGATCATACAGTGCTTCTTGTAGATGCGGATCTGAGACGTCCTGCGGTTCACAGATATTTTGGAGTTGATATAAATAAAGGCCTTTCGGATTACCTGGACAACGAATCGGCTGATATCTCGGATATTTTGATAAAAACCGGTATCGGGAAACTTGTTATTCTTCCTGCCGGAAGCCCCAAGGATAATCCATCTGAGTTATTGACCTCCATGAGGATGCAAAACCTTGTGAAAGAGTTGAAGAGCCGTTACAAAGACAGGTACATAATATTTGACACCGGCCCCCTGTTGTTGTCTGCCGAGGCCTCCACCCTGGGGTCATGGATGGATGGTGTTGTTTTTGTAATTCAGGAGGGCAAGGTTCCACAAAAAACAGCAATGCAGGGATTTGAGTTGATAAAGGGTTGTAATATTCTTGGCGTTGTGATGAATAATGTAAACGAGTTTTCTCTGGCCGGAACCAGATTAGGAGCATATGACTATGCATACGGCTATGGGGCTAAGGAGAAGGGTGTCAAGGGTAAGGGTTGAGTGACTGATTTTTGTATCTACTACCGTCTTTCACCCTTTGTCCTTTGCTTCCTTTGCTTCTGTGGTTATCCTTATACGGCAAAAGCTCAGCTTTCCGAAGATCTGGTTTCGGGCACAGCTGATGTCGCCCAGAGCCTGCGACCGGCCATAGGTATCTCTGTTGAAGAGGAATATAATGATAATATATATCTTAGACCTGATGGTGAACTGGATGATTATATTACACGGATAAGTCCTTCATTTCT
Source organism: Nitrospirota bacterium (assembly GCA_027021335.1). Classification (GTDB taxonomy): domain Bacteria; phylum Nitrospirota; class Thermodesulfovibrionia; order SZUA-242; family SZUA-242; genus JALUUO01. The sequence continues at coordinate 15,272 of JALUUO010000014.1, read as the reverse complement.
ATGGAGTCGAAGTAACCCACGATGGAATTTTGACATAAGTTACTCACCCAGGCAGATTCTTTATGCAAAAAACACGGGATTCAATGAACTGAGACACACGGCATTTCTGACTGCCGGCGCGACTCTGGTTAGAAACCTGGCTTTTATTGATGTTACTGACACTTTTACGCGTGTTTCCCTTGATTCGCGGCGGGAAAGAACGGGTATCAGCTCATTTGCCGGTCAGACGGATAGTAACACACTGGTTGTTAATCCTTATTTCAGGAGGAATTTTTCTAGATCCTCCAGGCTGGAAGTCGGTTATGAGTATACAAATACGGACTATAATCGTGTTGACGCTTCAGGGTTGGTTTATGGTTCCTCTTACGGTACTGACAGGCAGTCCCATGGGATTGCCGCGATATTTGAAAAAAACTTTTCGGAACAACTTGACAGTGAGGTATCATACCGGTTCACGCGTGAAATAGTTGAAGATAGTGCTGGCACGCTTTATGGGTATTTAGGGTATTTACAAAACTACGATCGTCATGAGGCGGATTTAACCATACGATACATTTATAGCCGCCGGCTTAACCTGTCTGTTCGTGGAGGTTTTAACAGGATTAAGTTTGATGACGGTAACTCTAACGATGGGTCAATATGGGAAATCGAGATGTCCTATAGGATATCCGCAGCAGTTAACAACTCTTACCGTTATTTACAGTCTTATGAGAATAGTGTGCAGTACGGTGTGTACAAATTAAAACGCCAGAGCCTTGAGTTTGATTATGAGCGTCGTATAAGCTTGGCTTTGGGATTTTTTACAACAGAGTATGATTATCTTGAGATAAACAGGAAAGACAGCTCTTGGGGAATTACCACATCTGTGGGTGTCCCTATAAAAAGAAATCTGGATTTTGGTCTGACAGGCGAGTGGCGAAACAGAACTTATGAACCTGAGGATGAAAACCTCATAAGGAGCATTGCACGTGCATCAGTACGGTGGGCGGCTTCCGAATACCTAAGTTTTGAGTCCGGCTACAGGTATGCCAAAGAGAAATCCACTTCTTACTACAATACATATGAAAACAATGCTGTCTATTTAAGAGCCAATGCAGAGTTTTAACTTAATAAGAAAGGAATTATGTATACAGAATATTTCGGGCTTAAATGTAAGCCGTTTCAAATAACTCCTGATCCTGAGTTTCTTTACCTGAGTAAAACCCATAAAAAGGCTATGAATTACCTGGATTATGGGATTCGTGAGAACTCCGGGTTTATCCTGGTGACAGGTGAGATAGGCGCCGGCAAGACTACTATTGTCCGGAACATGATGAAGAGTCTTCCTGAAAATGTTCAGCTGGCAAGAATCAATAACACCCGTGTGGATTCAGATACGCTTATAGCGATGATCAACGAGGAATTCGGCCTTGAAACCATTGGTAAGAGCAAAATTGAGATGCTTAGGAACCTTAATGATTTTCTTATCGCTCAGTATGCTGAAGGCCATCAATGCGTGCTTGTTATCGACGAGGCACAGAATCTCTCTATGGACCTGGTTGAGGAGGTACGGCTTCTTTCCAACCTGGAGACAGACAAGTCCAAGCTTCTGCAGATAATTCTAGTGGGTCAGCCGGAGTTAAGAGCTACATTGTCCCGGCCTGAACTCGAGCAGCTTTCACAGAGAATTACTGTCAGTTGCCATCTCCGTCCTCTTTTGCTTGAAGAGACAGAGGAGTACATAAAGCATCGTTTGTCGGTTGCCGGAAATGCGGATGCTGTAGCTTTTGATGAGGGTGTTATTGAAGAAATCTACCGGTATAGCGGAGGAAGGCCCCGGTTGATAAACGTGGTCTGTGACTATGCTTTGTTAGGCGCTTTTAGCGATCAGTTAAAATCTATAACTTTAAAGCAGATAAGCGAAGTAACCGAAGATCTTATTGCTGAGCGGGAATCAACCGAAGAACTACTCGAAAAAGTTGACTCAAGTGGACATGAGACGGCTTCTCCGGCATGTGGTGATGGGCTTGATGCTATAAATGATCGGCTTTCCAGGCTAGAAACGTTGATTGGCAGTCTTGGAATCACACTTCTTGAAAAGTTACTAAAAGCGCCTGAGGATGCGATCAAAGAAGTTGATGCAGCATCTGCGTTTGAGTCTTTGCTGGTTGATTTTATAGAAAAGCGTGAGAAAACGGAGTCGTTGCCCAGGAACTCGGATGCTCAGAGTAATAAACAAAACAGTAAAGTAGTGTAGAAGAGTAAACCTGCTTGAAACAACAGTATTTAGTATAATATTTGTAGTTGCAGTTTGAGTTTCAACTTAGATTCAATATAAACAACGGGCTTACTAATTAGTGAAGCCCGAATGGCGGTAGCTTGTCCACAAGATTAGAGCATATGTTTATTTATGTCGAATTGGTACCTTTTATATACAAAACCCAAGCATGAAGATGCGGTGGCTAAAAGGCTGAGTGATGCCGGTTACAAAGTGTTGAATCCGAAACTCAAGGAACGGCGTTTTTACAGACGCCGGCTTCAGGAGATGGTTTCTCCTCTATTTCCCCGCTATATTTTTGTTGAGATGGAATTTGCCAGAGACTATCGTATGGTTAAGTATACCCGTGGAGTGTCGCACCTTGTGGGAACCGGTGAATCTCCTATAGTTGTTGACAGAGATATTATAAATTCTATTTTATCACGTATCAACAGTGATGGAGTTGCTGTTTTGCCCCCTCCCGAATTCACCTCTGGCGAAGAAGTCGAGATACACAAAGGCCCATTTGCCGGTTTAACCGGAGTATTTATCAAGCCTATGAAGGGGATCGAAAGGGTAAGTGTTCTGCTCAAAGCTCTAAATGCCCGTGTGGAAATAGATACGGCATACCTAGCCAAACCCGGAGTACTTTAACACCAGCCGATACAGCTGAACCGTGACTAAAAATAAACACAGTCGCGGACATAGACGCTTTTTGTTTGACTCTCTGTGGTTAATACAATATGTGTGGAATAGCAGGAATTTTTAATATTACAGGCGGGCCTGTAGTTAGCCGCAGGAGGCTGGAGAGAATGATTTCCCCAATCTCCCATCGAGGACCTGACGGCTATGGTTTTTTTCTGAATGGTTGTGCGGGACTGGCTCATGCCAGGCTGAGCATTATTGACCTGGAGGGAGGATGGCAGCCGATCCATAATGAGGACAAAACCAAGTGGATTGTTTTTAACGGTGAAATTTTTAACTATCTTGAACTCCGTCCGGAACTGGAAAGGCGTGGTCACAGGTTTTATACGGATTCGGATACCGAGGTTATTCTGCACCTCTATGAGGAAAAAAGGGAAAAGTGCCTGGACGACCTAAACGGGCAGTTTGCTATGGCTATCTATGATTCCGACAAGAAAGAGATTTTTTTTGCAAGGGACAGAATGGGTATTAGGCCGTTTTATTACACATTTCACAAAGGATGTCTCTATTTTGCCTCGGAGATCAAATCCATCTTCGCAGTTGATCCAGCCATGCCAAGGCAGATTAATCCTGAAGTTCTCTCTGAAATATTTACTTTCTGGATGCCTGGAGGCGACGAGAGTATTTTTAATGGGATCAGACAGTTAAGGCCGGGACACTGGGCACGGATAGACCATGCCGGAGAATTTCACGAGGAAGAATACTGGGATATTCCATTTGCCGGACAGGAAGCCATGTTTCCCGGCCAAAAAGGACAGGCTTATTGCACGGAAGAAAACTATGCTGAAGATTTGCGTGAACTGCTTATTGATGCTGTGCGTCTTCGTCTTCGCTCGGATGTGCCTGTTGGGGCGTATCTTAGCGGAGGAATAGACTCTTCGGCAATAACCTCACTTGTACGCAATTTTACGGATAATCCGTTAAAAACTTTTTCGGTGACATTTTCAGATAATGTTTATGACGAACGATCCAAGCAGAAGGCGATGGTGGATTATCTTCAAACAGATCATCATACGGTGAACTGCAGCTACAAAAAAATTTCTGATGCATTTCCTGAGGTTGTCTGGCATACGGAAACGCCTATTCTAAGGACGGCACCTACACCGCTTTTTCTTCTATCCGAACTTGTAAACCGGCATGATTACAAGGTGGTTCTGACCGGTGAGGGAGCCGATGAATTATTGGGTGGATACGACATTTTTAAAGAGGCAAAGATCAGGGCGTTTATCAAGAAGAATCCGGATTCCGCCTTTCGTCCGCTGCTTCTAAAGAGGCTCTATCCCTACCTGGCATTGTCACCGACGCAATCGGCTGAATACGCAAAGAAATTTTTCGATACCGAGGCGCCGGTTTCCGATATGTTTTACGCTCACCGTCCCAGGTGGAAGACAACAGAGCGGACAAAGGCTTTTCTATCAGAAGAAGTGATCGAGCGGTGTAATGGAAGCAATCCTGTCGAGAAGATTTGCGGCAGGTACCAGGCCAGGCTTCAAGGGCTTGATTACTTTTCCAGGGCCCAATACCTGGAGTCAAAAATGCTTCTTGCCAATTACCTGCTTTCTTCTCAAGGAGATCGCATGGCGATGGCCAACTCAGTGGAAGGTCGATTCCCTTTTCTGGATCATCGCGTTGTGGAGTTCGCCTGCACTATACCGTCGCAGTACAGGATGAAGGTTTTAAATGAAAAGAACATCCTGAAGAAGTCTATGGATGGCCTTCTGCCCGAGGTCATTGTGGAACGCAAAAAACAACCTTACATGGCTCCCGATATCCAGAGTTTTTTCGGCGATACCGTTGCGGAATACATCGACTATTATCTCTCCGAGGAATTGTTGAACGAGGCAGGCTTATTCAAGCGAAATGCCGTAAGCCGGCTTGTTGCAAAATGCCGCAAGGGAGTTCGCCAGGGGTTTCGTGAAAATATGGCCTTTGTGGGCATACTTTCCACACAGATCGTTTATGACAAGTTCATCAAGAATTTTAAGATAGATACGCCGGATAATTTGAAGAATGTAAAGATTTTTTAGGCATAATTACAGGATCAACATGTTTGTTTTTTAACTTGGCGCATATTGTTATTCCTGTCAGAAAATGGAGGAAGAGATGTCAGATACAGTACAGAAAATTCGAGCATTCATATTCGATAATTTCTTATTTGATGCTGATGAGAATGCTCTTGGTAATGATGACTCGTTTTTGGATAAAGGTGTGATTGATTCAACCGGAGTTCTGGAGTTGGTCGGTTGGATGGAGGAGGCCTTTGCCATACAGGTTGATGATATGGAGCTTACACCAGAAAATCTAGACAGCGTGAACAAACTTGCCGTCTTTATCCAAAGCAAGTTAAAGGGATAATAATGCTTGTTCATGACTACCTGCTGAAATCGGCTGAACTGTACCCCGGCAAAGACGTTGTGATTCATTCAGCCGGAAAGACAGGTGTAAGAAGCACGTATTCCGAGGTTTTATCTTCGTCGATTGCTATAGGCGATTGGCTGCTTTCAATTAATCTGCAGCCTGGTTTCAGAGCTGCGATACTTACTGATGAACCATCCGAGTATGTAAGTTGCTATTTCGGTATATTACTGGCAGGCGGAACGGTTGTCGGATTGAACACGCAGACATCCGGCCGTACTCTTAAAAAAATACTGAGTGACTGTAGCGTTTCGGTTGTCTTTGCTCACAGTAAATTTATCAGGTATTTTAAGGAAATCTCGTCTTCCACTCCTTCGGTTAAGCTGGCGGTGATAAGCGGCTCGAACTCCGGCGCTGCCGATGATCTATCTTTTGACTGTGTCGGCTACCACGACATAATGGATTCATACGGAAAACGTGACGTAAAGTCGTTCCCAAAGATTTCACCAACCGATATTGCCCAGATAATATACACATCAGGAACCACTGGAGAACCCAAGGGTGTGATGCTTCGTCACTCAAACCTTGTTGCAAACACGAACTCCATTGTCAGGTACCTGAAGTTGACTAATGACGATCGTGTTATGGCGGTGCTGCCGTTTTTCTATTCCTACGGGAACTCTGTATTGCTTACTCATATTGCTGCAGGCGGATCCTTGGTCGTAAACCAGAATTTTATCTATCCAAACGTAATACTTGATGATATGGTTGAAGAGGAGATAACAGGGTTTTCCGGAGTTCCATCGACATATGCGATTTTGTTGCACCGCTCTGCAATTCATAAGTACAGATTTCCACACCTGAGATACATTACACAGGCTGGCGGGGCCATGTCCCCGAAACTCGCCGGTAAGCTGCAAAATATATTGTCTGGTGTGGATATATATATAATGTACGGACAGACAGAGGCCTCGGCACGGTTATCCTATCTTGCCCCGGAAAAGATTCACTCTAAAGCAGGATCCATAGGCAAAGCTATCCCCGGTGTGACATTAGAGTTATTGGATCCCGAAGGGAAGCCTGTTGCGGTTGGTGAAATTGGAGAGATAGTGGCCAAAGGGGATAATATTATGCAGGGATACTGGGGGAAGCCGGAAGAAACAGCCAGGGTGCTAAAAGAGGGGAAACTCTGGACAGGGGATCTTGCCCGGATGGATGCGGAAGGGTATCTTTTTATTGAGGGGCGTAAAAGTGATATGATTAAAAGCGGCTCTCACCGTATCGGACCTAAAGAGATAGAGGAGACGATTCTTGAGCATGAAGCAATACATGAGGCCGCAGTTATTGGGGTGGAGGATGAGATTCTGGGCGAGGCGATTAAAGCATGTGTTGTGCTGAAACCTGGTGCATCCTGTACGTCAAAAGAGCTTATCAGGCATTGCCGAAAGCTTTTACCGGCTTATAAGACACCGCATCACGTTGAGTTTTATAACGATCTGCCCAAAACCACAACCGGCAAGATTTCTAAAAAAGACCTGTTTTAATTAAGGTGACACCATGATTCGTTGCACAAAATGTATTCTGCCGTCCACGTTCCCAGGAATTTCATTTAATTCCGAGGGTGTGTGTATGCATTGTCAAAAGTATCATGGACATTCGTCCAATGAGGTTATGAAGAAAAAATATGAAGACAAATTTTTGAAATTGCTGTCTGAACATAAAAGGGATTTTTCATACGACGTGTTAATGGCATACAGCGGAGGGAAAGACAGTACATATACATTGGATTTGTTTGTAAACCGTTATAACCTTAGAGTTCTGGCTTTGACTTTTGATAACAACTTTATTTCGGAGAAATCGTTCGAGAATATCCGTAAGGTTGCTGATACGCTCGGGATTGATTACATGATAGTCGGCCCCGGTCCAAAAGTATTAAAAAAAATATTCAGTACGGCAGCAGAAGAAGAACTCTATTCCGTTAAAACCCTGGAGCGGGCAAGCACGATCTGTACGAGTTGTATAGGCTTGGTGAAAGCCATTGTGCTTAGGACCGCTATTGAAAAAGATATTCCTTTTGTAGGGTTCGGATGGTCGCCTGGGCAGGCTCCGGTGCAGGCATCGGTTATGAAAACCAATGCGGCCTTGATGAAGACGACACAAAAAGCTATTTATGATCCACTTCACGAAATTGCGGGAGATTGGATTAATCCTTATTTTGTCACGGATGAACAGTTTTCAAGGCCCGAAAAATTTCCATGGAATATTCACCCTCTTGCTTTTCTTGACTATAATGAGAAGAAGATTATCGCCAGAAATAATGAGATTGGATGGGAAAAACCGGATGATACCGATCCCAATTCTACTAACTGTCTTCTGAATGCTTATGCTAACTATGTCCATAGAGACAAGTATGGATTTCATCCCTACGTCTGGGAGATTGCAAACATGGTGCGCGGTGGCTCCATGAGCCGCGAAGAAGGCCTGGCAAAGATCGAGCCGCCTGAAAACCAGGAGCTGGTAAATCACGCAAAACAAAGGTTACAAAGTGAAGGCTCAAGATAACTTCCTGGATGAAATTCGTCAGATAATTCTCAACGGTCTCAAGCAGTATAGAGTCCAGGTCTACCTGTTTGGCTCTCAGGCCACAGGGAAAGCAGGCCCTCTCTCTGATGTTGACGTAGCAGTTCGCCCTCTGGAGCCGATCCCGCCAGGAGTCTTAAGTACAATTCGTGAACAACTTGAAGAAAGCAACATACCTTATTCCGTGGACCTAATGGATCTCTCGCAATTGAACCACAAATGGCTCAATTCTATAAAAAGTGGTGGTATATTATGGACAGGCTGAAAGAAAAACTTTGCAGTGCCCGAAATGCACTGAACACTCTTCAGGAGTTAGTGGGCATTGTTGACATCTCGCTCATCCAGAGAGATGCAGCCATTCAACGATTTGAATATACTTTTGAGGCGACCTGGAAAGCGGCTAAACTTTACCTTAAGGAGTTTGAAGGAATAGACGTAGCCTCCCCCAAGGGGGTTGTCAGAGCTTGTATGCAGGTGGGTGTTTTCGATGAGTTGCAGACGCGTCACGCACTGGATATGGTTGATGACCGTAACCTGACATCCCACACATATAATGAAGGTTTGGCGGAGAGTATCTATTCACATCTCAAAACATATGCCGATATCTTCGATCACTGGATTTTTAAAATGATGGAATTTACCGGGCATAAAGAATCATGAGGGTAAGTTCAGCCGCAAAAACATCTGTTTCAGTCTGAGGGTGTCTTTGGTTAATATAAACAGTTACTATATCTAATTTTCTCAAATACAAATAAAAAGGAGGGGAAAGATATGAAGAAGGTAGTACAGGTATTCGTTATTTTGTTGGTGTTATGTCTGTGGGCTATTTCATCGGAGGCAACCAGCATATTTATCAATGAGATTCATTATGACAATGTCAAGCGTGACGCTGGTGAGGGGATAGAGATAGCCGGTCTTGCAGGAGTGAGCCTTACAGGCTGGAGCGTTGTTTTCTACAACGGACGCAATGGTCAGCAATATGGTAGGTTATCTTTGAGTGGCACTTTCTCCGACCAGGAGAATGGTGTTGGAGCCCTCTCTTTCTTGTTTCCAAACATTCAGAATGGTAAAAGGGGCATGGACGGTTATGGTGACGGAATGGCTCTTGTTGATTCAAATGACGCTGTTGTACAGTTTCTGAGCTATGAGGGCTCATTTAGAGCCACAAACGGTCCTGCAGATGGGCTTACCAGTATAGACATTGGTGTCTCTGAAAACCGTCGTACACCCGTTGGCCACTCGTTACAATTAGTTGGCATTGGTAGTGTTTATGAAGATTTTACCTGGGCTACACATATGGAAAGCTCATATGGTGAGATTAATAATGGGCAGTCAATTGTTACTCCTGTTCCTGAACCATCAACGGTGCTCATGCTGACAACCGGCATGGTAGGACTGCTTGTCTATAGGAAGAGATTTTTTAAAGGTGAAAATTATGTCACTAAGTAAAGACCTGCTTGAAGTTCTAGCTTGTCCTAAGTGCAAGGGGGACTTGATACTGGCGGATAATAAAGAGGGACTTCTATGTACGCAATGTAATCTTCTTTTTCCGATTCAAGGGGGTATCCCTGTAATGCTGATTGATGAGGCGGTTCCATTTAAGTAGTTTCGATTAGTCACAGACGAACACAGACTGGTACAGACATAAAAAATGACAGGATAACAGAGTTAACATGATATAACCTAGGGCAGCAAAGGACAAACGCCCGTGTCTGTCCGTGCTCGTCTGCGATCAATAAATGAATTACAAATACGCAAGCCTTACCGCGCTCAGTGCCTTAGCCATAACTTACATGTCATCTATACCGGGCTACTCTGTCTTTGGTAGCGGATCCTTAACCGACCAGTTTGTTTCTAATCTGGCACATATTCCGGCATATGCTGTTTTAAGCTTCTTGTGTTTAAAATCTTTCAAGAAAAAAGAAGATCGAAAACAGCTTTTTATGATTAATGGGCTTATCTGTTTTGCTCTACTACTTTTTGCAATATCTGACGAAATACACCAATCATTTGTTCCCGGACGCATAGCATCCTTTATGGATATCGGTCTGGATATCATTGGCATTGTCGTTGGTTTAGCAGCAGCTAAATCTTTAAAGATGCCTGTTGTCATAGCTGAGTCCTGAAAAGAAGGTTCTTCTGGGTTTATGGGGGGATTTTTCCTTGTCGCTGATCAGCTCAATTTGGGTAGAAGTGAAGATGTGTAATGAAGGAATATGTTCACTCGCTAAGCGCCTACTTTTTCTTTCGGCTTGGCGTCAGCCGCAAAAAACGTCCTTGTTCGTCTGTGGTTAAAAAAGAAGTCGTTATCTTTTTGTTTTCGTTATATTAATTCGTAATGTCCAAGTTATTTAACCCTCATGACAAGTTTTTCAAGGACGTCTGGTCTCGTCAGGAGGTAGCTCGTGACTTTCTTGCCCGTTACCTTCCTGTCGAGCTTAGCGGTTTGCTTGATGTGGATTCTTTGGAGCTGTCCAAGGATAGTTTTATCGATGAGTCGTTGAACGAGCACTTTTCTGATTTACTGTATAAAATTTCGACGAAGGACGGTATGCCTGCCTATGTGTATATGTTGTTTGAGCACAAGAGCTATCCTGATCGGTTGATTACTTTCCATCTGCTTCGTTACATGGTGAAGATCTGGGATCTTGGTCTGAAGCAGCAAAAGTACAATGAAGGTTTTCCACCTATTATCCCGTTGGTTTTGTATCATGGAGAAGCCGAGTGGAAAGTTGCCGATAATTTCATTTCTCTTGTTCTTGGGAATGATGCATTGAACTCATACATTCCTGATTTCAGGTATCTGTTATACGACATTTCGCACAAAGATGATGCAGAGTTAAAAGGAGATGTAGTTTTAAGGGTGGGATTACTGTTGTTTAAATATGTTTTCCGTGATGATTTGCCTGAGCATCTTCCCTTGATATTGGGATTATTGAAAGAATTGTCTGCAAAAAGGACTGGCTTGGAGTTTCTTGAGACGGTGTTGAGGTACTTATCTGGTGGTACTGAGAAGATTGACGAAGAGAATTTGCGCAGAGCAGTAGAAACTGTTTTGCCGTACGAAGGAGGTAAGTTAATGCCTACAATAGCAGAAAAATGGGTTGAAAAGGGAATGCAGCAAGGAAAGCTTGAAGGTCTGTTGGATGCTATCGAGTTGGGCCTGAGCCTCAAGTTTGGAGCTTCCGGCCTAAGCCTTATGCCATCTATTCGAGGGGTTGAGAATCTTGCTTTGCTTGAAGCAGTGAAAGAAGCGATAAAAGTCGCTAAGGATCTGTCGGAGATAAAATCAGTGCTTCAATCCAACAATTAACCTTAAACCTTTCTGACAGGATAACAGAATTAACATGATAGAATTGATAGAAGCGAAGATGGCGAAGAGCAGTAGCTGTTCCTTCGCGAAGCGCCTACTTTTTCTTTCGATTTGGCGGCAGCCGCAAAAAACGTCCTTGTTCGTCTGTGGCTAAAAAAGGTAGTTTTAAAAAAAAGCCGATTAGCCACAGACCCACACAGACTGACACAGACATAAATAAAATTCTGACAGGATAAATGGAGGTGCAATCATGGAAAGAGTTGTTAACTTGCATATCGAAAAACTTCCAGAAGGCTTTTTTTTAGCCACATCGAGTGATATCCAGGGTCTGGTTGCGCAAGGCAGGACGGCAACGGAAGCCATAGAAATTGCAAGAGATGTGGCAAAAAAGATATTAGAAGCCCAGTATGAAAGAGATGAGGAAGTTATGCTACCTGAAGTATCTGAAGAATTCGACTGCCAGCTGATGGTTGGGACATAGATGGGCCGGCTTGCAGGGTTCAGATATCGAGAAATTGTAAAGCGATTGAAACGCTTCGGTTTTGGTTTTGATAGGCAAGCGGCTGGAAGTCACGAAATTTGGTATAATCCAACCACTAAACGCTATACCACAATACCAAATCATCCGGGAGACATGCCAGAGGGAACATTAGGGGCAATACTCAAGCAAGCTGGCATAACAGTCGAAGATTTTATCAACAAATAGTCGATCCTCAGCTTATTTCTCTCTTTGCGCTTTTGTAGTGAGATCAGATCGACTTTGTTCAGCCTTTTCGCTAAGCGCCTACTTTTTCTTTCGGCTTGGCGTCAGCCGCAAAAAACGTCCGTGTGTGTCTTGGCTCTATTAAAATGAACCCAAGTTTTTTGCTCACCGTTGATGTCGAGGATTGGTTTCAGGTTGAAAACTTCAAGCAGTGGATACCATTTTCTTCCTGGTCATCACGCGAACTGCGTGTCGAAAAAAACACCCATCGCCTCCTTGATTTACTCGACTCAGTAAAGAGTAATGACCCGAAAGCAACATTCTTCATTCTTGGTTGGCTTGCAGAACGTCTTCCCGGTCTCGTCCGCGAGATACATGATCGTGGTCATGAAGTGGCGTCGCATGGGTATAATCATAATCTTTCTTCTAAGCAAGATCCAGAGGAATTAAGAAAGGATTTAAGTGATAGCAAAAAACTCCTGGAAGAGATCATCGGTTCTCCAGTTTATGGCTATAGAGCTCCCAGTTTTGCAATAGATGATGCCAGCTTGAAAGTGGTTGAAGAATGCGGGTATATGTACGACTCAAGTTTTAATTCCTTTGCTATGAATGGTAGATATGGTCAGGTGGATCTGTCGTACAACGGCAAGAAAGGAATTGCTGTCCAAGTCTCGGAAACCTTTTATGAGCTTCCTATCAGTAATTTATCAATCTGGAATCAAATTCTGCCTGTGGGGGGTGGAGGATATTTTCGGGTAACACCTCCACCTTTTTTTAAGCTGGGTGTTCGAAAAATTCTTAAAAAAGAAAATGCCTATTTGTTTTATACGCATCCATGGGAACTTGACCCGGAACAGCCTATGGTGAGAGAGGCGTCACCATTTTACAGATTCAGACATTACGTTAACCTGGACAAGACCCATTCCTGGTTGTCTGAACTTTTGGAAGATTTTTCTCAATGCCATTTTGTCACCTGCCGTCAATATCTTGAGAATGCCAGACGGATGCATAACTAAAAAATCGCCACGGCGCGAAATGTCACAAAAGTGGTATGCGATGCCGAGTCAGTATTACATATTTGATGAGCAGTATATAATTCTTGTTATCTTTCATGAAATAGAGAGGTGAATAGATATGGGCAGTAAAGAGATTCTTGAACAGGTGTTGAAGTTAAACCCGATGAAAGATTTACGGTCGTAGAGGGGTTGGTAAAAAGCCTTGATGAACCAGACAAGAAGCTTGATGACATATGGGCGGAAGAGGCGAACAAAAGGCTTAATGCATACAGGGAAGGTAGACTAAAAGGAATTCCAATGGAGGAAGTATTCAAGGACGAATAATGAAAGTCCTTTTTTTTAATACGCCAAGCAAGAGCTGGATGATGTAGCGAATTATTATGAACTTGAATATAAAGGGCTTGGCAGAATGTTTAGGGGTGAGATTAAGAAGGCGGCATTAAGAGTTGCTGAATATCCAAAGGCGTGGTCTATAGAGCGTGGCGATATAAGAAAATGCCTGCTGTTCATAGGTTCCCATAGAAATTGCAAGAGATGTGGCAAAAAAGATATTAGAAGCCCAGTATGAAAGAAATGAGGGAATTATGCTACCTGAAGTATCTGAAGAATTCGACTGCCCGCTGGTGGTTGGGACATAGATGGGTCGGCTTGCAGGATTCGGAGAATTACAAGTATTTTTTGACACTTCCCATGTGGCAATTGACAATCTGTACTGATAATATGTATTCCGTTTACATATAGTCAGTATGTATCAAGGAGGTCTTATGAAAACTACTGTACTCATTGATGACCAACTGTTGCACGAAGCTATGCAGGCAATTGGAGCGCGTACTAAGAGAGAAGCTATCCTTGCCGGACTCAGATCCATTATTCAGGCGAAAAACAGAGACTTATTTCGCAAGGAGCTAGGTACGTTTGACCTAGACCTCAACCTTAAGAAGCTGGAAAAGTTAAGAAATGCAGACTGAACTCTTTTTGGTCGATACATCTGCCTGGATTTTTGTTTTGCGGAAAGACTTTGTTCCACAAATCAAAGATCGAGTAGATTCTTTATTAAAGGAAAACATTATCCTTACAACCGGGATAATAAAACTTGAACTGCTGGGGGGCACACGAACTAGAGAAGAATATCTCCGGCTTAAAAGTCGCTTGTCTGTATTGGACGAGGTGAAAACTGACAGTGCTTTGTGGAATGCATCCTTTGAATTGGCTTTTTCTATGCGTCGAAAAGGCATTACCGTTCCGTATACAGATATTATTATTGCAGTTTGCGCGCAGAGTAGAAATGCCACACTCATCCATGCTGATGCCCATTTCAACCTCATAAGCGAGCATGGCGATCTTCAAATTGAAAGTTACATTGATATCGCAACAAGGAGAACAACTTAACTTTCCCCCTTAGCCATAGACCCACACAGGCTGACACAGACATAAAAGAATTTCAGACATGATAAACAGGATTAACATTAATACAGCGAATGATGGTAGCTGTTCCTTCGCGAAGCGCCTACTTTTTCTTTCGATTTGGCGGCAGCCGCAAAAAACGTCCTTGTTCGTCTGTGGCTAAAAAAGAAGTCGTTATCTTTTTATTTTCGTTATATTAATTCGTAATGTCCAAGTTATTTAACCCTCATGACAAGTTTTTCAAGGACGTCTGGTCTCGTCAGGAGGTAGCTCGTGACTTTCTTGCCCGTTACCTTCCTGTCGAGCTTAGCGGTTTGCTTGATGTGGATTCTTTGGAGCTGTCCAAGGATAGTTTTATCGATGAGTCGTTGAACGAGCACTTTTCTGATTTACTGTATAAAATTTCGACGAAGGACGGTATGCCTGCCTATGTGTATATGTTGTTTGAGCACAAGAGCTATCCTGATCGGTTGATTACTTTCCATCTGCTTCGTTACATGGTGAAGATCTGGGATCTTGGTCTGAAGCAGCAAAAGTACAATGAAGGTTTTCCACCTATTATCCCGTTGGTTTTGTATCATGGAGAAGCCGAGTGGAAAGTTGCCGATAATTTCATTTCTCTTGTTCTTGGGAATGATGCATTGAACTCATACATTCCTGATTTCAGGTATCTGTTATACGACATTTCGCACAAAGATGATGCAGAGTTAAAAGGAGATGTAGTTTTAAGGGTGGGATTACTGTTGTTTAAATATGTTTTCCGTGATGATTTGCCTGAGCATCTTCCCTTGATATTGGGATTATTGAAAGAATTGTCTGCAAAAAGGACTGGCTTGGAGTTTCTTGAGACGGTGTTGAGGTACTTATCTGGTGGTACTGAGAAGATTGACGAAGAGAATTTGCGCAGAGCAGTAGAAACTGTTTTGCCGTACGAAGGAGGTAAGTTAATGCCTACAATAG
>JALUUO010000013.1 GCA_027021335.1 Nitrospirota bacterium | reverse complement strand
CTGGGAAGGTGACAGTTTAATTTATCTATACTTTTTTTACGATACCCAGGCTTTTAAGATAATCCGGTTTCAGACAATGCCCAAAACGTTCTGCATGGTATAAAGACCTGGATCTTGGCTCACCACCCAGGCTGCTGCTTTAAGTGCTCCACGTGCAAAAGTATCTCTGCTTGAGGCCCGATGTGTAATCTCTACTCGTTCGCCTAGCCCGCAGAACATCACCGTGTGTTCTCCAACAATATCGCCGCCTCTTACCGTTTGAATCCCTATCTCTTTCCCGGAGCGTTCACCTATCAGCCCTTTTCGTCCGTAAACACCCACATCCTCCAGATTACGACCAAGAGTATCAGCAACCACCTGAGCCATTTTCAAAGCTGTTCCGGATGGCGCATCTTTTTTCATTCGGTGGTGGGCCTCAACAATCTCAACATCATAATCGTTGCCAAGCACAGTCGATACATCTTTAAGAAGCTTGAAAAGCAGGTTCACACCTACACTCATGTTAGGCGCAAACACGCAGGGAACTTTTTCTGCCAAAGCCTGAATTTTTTCTGTCTCTTCACGGCTAAACCCGGTGGTACCTACTACGCAAGCAATACCCCGGCCGGCAGCAGCTCGCAGGATATCAAGCGAGGATTCAGCATGGGAAAAATCGATTAAAACATCTGCTCCTTCAAGCGCAGCATCAATGCTGGAAGTTAAAGGTACACCACTTTTGCCGATACCGATTATCTCACCTATGTCATCACCAAGCCGTTTACAACTTCTGGACTCGATGGCACCATTAAGCTCCAGGTTTTTTGATTCCTGAATAAGCGTGATAATGCAGCGCCCCATACGGCCGGCAGCTCCTGATACAACAGTTTTAGTCATAACGTCCTCTTTTGTTTTGAGATAAATATAATATATTGCAGACAATTATTCTTTACTTCTTTTTAAGCAGGCTAGCTGTTTTAAATGGTAAGCCCGTTACTAAAAGAATGTCAATCCAAAGGCCCCGGAAGCCGGCGGCTTATCTGTTTTAATCTTAAAAGCCACGGCTTGCTTCCAGGGAAGTAAGTTCCTGCTATTATCGTTAAGGCGCTTCAATTACGGTTAGAGCATCAAAATCTTCCGGAGCACTTCCAAATGGGCTGACAAAACCTTTAACATCAACAGTGTCGTATGGATCTATCTGTACGAGGTTCAGGGCTCCCGTATCGATCTCGTAATTTGTTGGATCGGCATCCTTGTTGGATATCGTACCTGTGCCGGTGAAGTCAAATAGCTCGATATTACGGTGGTTAATTGACTGCAGGTTGAGCACGAGGTAACCTGACTGCGCTAAGGTAACGTCACCTCTTATTGTGGTTACCAGCATGCGGACAAGGCCTGTTGTGGCATCCAGCGCAAGTGAACCTAACTGCCGGCTCGAAAGAGAGCCGAAGACCGTGACTTTCTGCCCTATGGAAATGTCATCTATATCTGCTAAACCGCATACTGTTGCTTGGCATGTCACCTTTGTTTCAGGAGCCAATTCGACAATTATGTTGTTGTTAAAAGCCGCACCGCCGTTTTCTTTCAAAATTGCCATACCCCTTACTGTCAGGGTGTTGACTTCCCTTTTAATTACATTACCGGTAACTACATCATAATTACTCCATGGCACGCTCGTGCCGGCATAAACTTCTTTTGCCTCAAACCTGTGCAGGGAGCCGGAGTTGAGTTTTAGGTCTCCGACAATTATCACAGGAGTTTTAGCCGGTTGTCTGGACAGGATTTCCAGGCCGTTGCCGGCCTCATAGTTTTGGCCGTCAATCTCATATAATGTGGTTGAAGTGGTTGCCACAGTAATTTTCCCGAAATTTTTATTTTCCTGCCTAATACGGAATGGACGAATAAAGACCTGGAATGTCTCGTTGTCTATGTCTACCGACTTAAGCAAGCCGCGAAGGCGGTGGGTTTTAGATTGCTCGGGATTGACACTGGCTACCAGGAAAGGGTCTATCGTGACAACCGGTGGTGTTACCAGTGTGTCTACCCTATTGGACGCTTCAAGATCAAAGTCAAGGGTCAGGTGAGCCGGGACTCCCGGAACAATAAGAAGTTTGTTGGCGTTATCAAGTTTTACCGTGACATCCAGCATGGTAACAGGATTTCCGTTTCTGTCTTGAATCTCTGTTGATACGGATTCCCCGTTTACCTCAACCTGTATATCGGCATTGCTATAGTCAAGCTGCATGCTGGCATGGGTGTAGACTCCGGAGGGAATGGTTGCTGCTGTAAAAAATTCTGTCATTTCGGTGTACTGGGCAAAGTCAATTGTTGTGGAAAGCGGCAGGGTCTCAACAACGGTTCCGTTGGCTTTTGTCAGGGTTAATGAAACCACATCCACGGTGTAGGTCAAGAAATCACCATCGGCGTCGGTCAGACCGATAACAACATCTCCTGTTTCACTTGCGCCGGAACCGGAACTGCTGCTGCTTCCGCATCCGGAGATTAAAAGTAATGCCATACACAGTACGGCAAGAGTGCTGGTAAGCGTGAAAAATCCTTCTTGAACTCTTTTTTCGATTATTTTTCCAGTTGATAAAAAATTATAGTGAGTCTTCATAGTATTTCTCCTTTTGTTGGTTTATTCTTTAAAATTTTCTCTACATTTCGAAGCCGGGCCAGGCGTTTTTCTAAAGGGTTAAACACGGCAGGTGAAAAAAAGTTTCATACCGGTTTCACAACTATCTTTTTCGAGCAGGCCGGTGATGTTTTTGCTGTTTCAACTTCCGCCACTTCCTGGCCTTCTCCTTGAGCCTGTGTCTTTCCTTCGGTCCCATCTTCTGCAGAGCTTTAAAGTTTTTTCTAATAGCTTGCCGGCGTTGCGGCGGGAGTTTTTTCCATTGTTCGAAATTCTGCTTCAATTTTTTACGCTTTATGGGGGAAAGCTGTTGAAAGCGCCGGGAATTTTGAAGCAGATGTTTTCTTTCCTGGGGAGTAAGGCTCTTAAATTTTTTGAATCGCTTACGAATTTCGGCTTTTTGTTCCAAAGAAAGCGATTGCCATCGCTTGAAGGCCTTACGCAAGGCTTTCTTCTTTTCAGGGCTTAACTTATTCCACTCGATCAGCAGATCCTGCTTATCTGTCAGGTTAGGCGCAGCTTCTCCAGCCATGACGACTATCGGCAGGTTTCCAACAACCATGCACGTTGTCAATAAGAGGCTGAGTATCAATAATTTTTTTATTTTTATTTCGTTTTTAATATTATTTTTCATAAGGTTTTCCTCTGTGCATCTGGTTTTAAGCTAATCTGTTTCATTTAGTTGACTATCCAGGGTTTCGTACATATCCATATTCATTAGCAACTCCAGAATTTCCAGTAACTCCAGGTTTTCGAGCATCTCTAAATCCTCACTGGAAATATCATCTCCTGTTGTTGTTACGGACAATTTACGGTTGGGTTTCGATCTTGACTCATCATCTTGTGACAGGTTCTGCCCTTTATCGTTCTGTGCCCAGGTGAGATGATCCGGCGATACGCCCAAAAGTAGTAAGCTTATGATTATCAGCAAGGCCGTCGCCCTGAGTCTTTTATCCTTTTTCATCTTTTTCACGGGACATTTCTTCAAGACTAAGTAGTAGTTCGAAATTTTCAAGAAGTTCCATATTTTCAATCAGCTCATCATGTTCCAATATGCTTAGCGAACTTAGCATCTCTACCATGGCGGCCTCTTCCTGTTGAGAAGCGGTCTGTTCACCAAACCCGGTAACGCCCGGAGAACTTGATCTGAAAATCCAGATAGTAATTAACACCATGGCGGCAGCGGCAAGAGAACCAAGAGGAACCCACGATGTTTTCCACCATCTTTGTGACCGGCTGGACCGAAGCCACTTTTGTAGACGATCAAGCCGCACGGGCGAACTTTTACTTGTTTCCACCTCTGCTATCTTGGTCCAGAACTTCTGTTCGAAATCCCGTGCAGGCTCTTCGGCTTTCCATTGGCCCAGAATATCCCAGGATGCTTGCAGTACCTCCAGTTCCGCTTTGCAGGCAGTGCAATTATCCAGATGTAAACGAATGATTGATTCATCTTCCTGTTGCAGGTCCGCCTCCAGAAAGGCAGGAAGAGAGTTTTTTACCTCATGACAGTCCATCTATCTAACCTCCACGTACATTTCCTGCATTTACATTTATAAAACAA
Source organism: Nitrospirota bacterium (assembly GCA_027021335.1). Lineage (GTDB taxonomy): Bacteria > Nitrospirota > Thermodesulfovibrionia > SZUA-242 > SZUA-242 > JALUUO01. Next base: position 65 of record JALUUO010000013.1, on the reverse strand, counting down.
CTAAGCAGCAAAAAAGTTTCATGAAAACTCATAATTATTTTCTAATTTTTCCTGGAACACGCATA
>JALUUO010000012.1 GCA_027021335.1 Nitrospirota bacterium | reverse complement strand
GGTCCCGATTAAATCATTATAATATACTGTAAGTTTCGTTTATATTTGTATTGACAATATTATAAAGTTTGTGAAAATGGGTGATGAATGAACAAAATACTCTTTATTTCCTATACTTGGCCGCCTAGGAATAGCGCTGGGGTCTATCGTGTTCTAAATGTTTGTAATTTTTTAGTGTCACAAGGATTTGAAGTGTTTGTGGTAACCGCTGAAAAATACTTCTCATCAGCAATAGACATTGAATTAAATCGTAAGGTAGATCCGAGAATTTCGGTAATTAAAGTTAAAAATACGCCTCCTTTTTCTATATATTGTAATTCTTTTAGAAATAGTTTATTTAAAGTAATGGGTGTTTGTTCAGAGTTTATAGAAAATAAAGTTTTTTTTCCTGATAATAGAACTCAATGGCGGAAGGCGGCTTTTAAAAAATCAATGGAGTTAATTAATCAATACAATATTAAGGTTGTATACACTTCTTCTCCGCCTTTTTCATCTGCTTTTGTAGGACTGAAATTAAAACAAGAATTAGGTGAACATATTAAATTGATAACCGAGTTTCGTGATTTAATATCAAAACTTGTTCGTTCTGGAAGCTATAAAACGACTAGAAGGAAAAGCTTTTTCGAATATAACCTTTTGGAAAGTTCTGATTTAGTAATTGTTGACGGGCCACATAAAATTAAATATCTCAAAGAGGCCCATAAATTAACGTCCTCTTTGGAGAATAAAATTCATTATGTTTATTCGGGCTATCCCAGTTCTATGAATAGTGCAACAGTTAAGAATAAAACTTGTCACTTTCCTAAAATAATAAGATACGTAGGTGGAATTAGAGGTCTATCCATTATTCCTGGTTTTGACTCTATTCTTATTAAATGTGCTCAGAGATATAAAGATAAAATAATCTTCGAATTTGTTGGTTCTGTTGAGAAGAAGTTTAAAGCCAAATTGACAACTCATAACTTATCAAATATAAGATTTATTAACCATGTTCCTCATTATGAAGCTGAAAAACTAACTATTGATGCAGATGCTTTACTGTTATTAATAAATGATATTCCCTATTCGTATATTATGACTTCAATTAAAATATTCCGTTATATTGCGAGCATGAATCCTATTTTTGCAATTATACCTTCATATGGCAGTGCTGCAGATATTATAAGAGAGACGAAAACTGGAGTAATTTTTGATCCAGGACAAAGGGACTGGGGTGAAAACTTTATTAACTCTGTAGGACAATTCTGTTCTGGAAGCGACTTTCAATTTAATCCTGACATTGAAGTTATAAGGAAGTATTGCAGTGAAAATCAATTCATGCATATTAAAAATTTGATACTGTCATTATAGGAAATGGTCTAGGAAATGGGGTTGGGACTCACACAATATATACCTTTTATCGTTTACATCACATGCATTGTTGTAATCTTGTTAGCTTTGTTTTATAAGGCTAGGATAGGTGTATATCTTGTAACCTTGTTAATCCCACTCCAAAGTCTGATGGATAAACTTATTAGATTTCCCTTGGGGAAAGACATAATGGATCTTTTGTTTCTGGCGATTCTGGTGAACATATTCTGCAGTAAGAAGAAAGACAAAAGTAATATGCCTAAAGAAGAAAGGCTTAGCATGCTTATTTTATTGGTTTTCCCCTTTACATACTCTGCTCTTTGGATTGGTTCTTTTAAACTAGGCCTGCCTTATCCGGTTACTTTTGATAACCCTCAACTAGAACTATGGAAGAACTTCATAATGATGCCACTGCTGTATTTTATGGTGCTGGCCACTATTGACGATAAAAAACAGATAGTGTTGATTGTCTGGATAATGATTGTCACAATCTTTCTGATGGACGTCAACTTCTATCAGAACCAGAGATGGATCAGTCATGACACGTTCTCTGAGGGAAAGAGGACTGCCGGCAGCACATTCAGCTATCTTGGCCCGAACGAGTTCGCCGCATTTTATGCGCAGATGACGATGTTTATAATCGGGTTGCTGCTAATGATCAGGGAGAAACTCAAGAAGAGGGCGCTCTTCCTGCTGGTTCTTTTCAACTTCTACTGCATACTGTTTCTTTATTCAAGAGGAGCATATGCCGCAACACTTGCAGGGCTTGCCTTTTTCGGTTTCACGAAGAAGAGGTCAATCATACTGATCCTTATTCTCCTTTTCATCGGCTGGAATACGGTTTTACCAAAAGGGGTCATCGAGAGAATCGAGATGACAAAAACCGAAGAAGGAGTGGATCCCTCGGTTCTGGCACGTCTCCAGTTATGGGGAGAGGCGATACAGGAGATAAAGATGAATCCTCTTACAGGAGTCGGCTTCGGTAGTACCCAGTACTTAGGGTTCAAGACCACTGTTGGAGGCACTTACAAATCGAGGAGGAGTCTGCATAACGGATATATCGAAATGCTTGTTGAGCAGGGCTTCCTCGGGCTCGGTCTGTTTCTTTATATTTTCTGCCAGTCCCTTAAGAAAGGCTGGAGACTGTACCAGCATGCGGATGACGATTTCGTGAGGGGGCTTGGTTTCGGCTTTGTAGGACTTGTCATCGCGAGCCTCGTTGCCAATATGTTCGGAGACCGGTGGTCGTATTTCAACTTAATGGGGTACTTTTGGGTTCTACTTGGTCTGATCGTTAAGGCAGAACAATTGTCCCAGTCTGAAGATAGTGAATCAGGTGAGATGGCTCCTGAGCCTGAAACGACCGGAATGTGAAAGAATGTGAAAGTTCATTCTGCTGCGTGAGATATTAGAGAATACTGTAGTTTTTTCAAGGGAAGCAATTACGAGCGGGAGGCTTGACGGTATGAACAGAGAAGGAGTTGGGAGAAGACCACGCTTTCTGATCAAACAGGTGCTGATCATGTTGCTCTTCCTTCTACAACTTTCCTGTGGATCTACCAGCAATTCAGGTTCTTCACAACAGACGAATCGAGGTTTTGGTCCTCAATCAGGTTCACCTGCGATCCGCTATGCGAGTGCGAAGAACGGACCTGTTTCTGGATGGGAGGGTTCGTCGACGAGAGGGGCGGCGATAACGATATGGGCGGAGAACATAGGGGCATCACGCGGCAGCAGCACACTGACCGTATGCGGAGTTACGCTTGACAAGGATACGGATTTTGCGGAATGGGGATCGAACACACGGCCGAGGACGGCGAAGGGCACGAGGAGGATAACGTTCTGGCTAAACTCCGACATGAGGGGTGGAGAGGGGATATACGTGACGGTAGGTGGAGTAAAGAGCAACGTATATCCGTTCAGGTGCGACACGAGTGGCAACATCAGGTTTGTGGACTATGAGGGCGGTTCAGACAAGAACGACGGGAAGACATCCGCGAGGGCGTGGAAGACGCTCAATTATGCCGCCAACCAGATGAAACCCGGAGACTTTCTGTATCTGTTAGGCGGGACATACAGCGAACCGAGGTTCAACATAGGGTACTGGGAGTCAGCGACGGACTGGTATCCCGGCACCGATGCCGAGAGGATCACCATGACGAGCTATCCTGGAGAAGAGGCTGTAGTGAGCACGGAGATAGGAGCGCGGTCGTCATACTGGACGTTTGCCAATATAACGTTCAGGGGGAATGGTCTTTACGCGCCGCTTTCACTTGGGGACAGGAATGGATTCAGGGCTGATTCCATACACGGGGTTTCGACAGGGATAAGCGCCATAGGGAACGAGTTCACTGGAACATTGTGGCACGCAATGGACGCCTACGGTGACGGAATAGTAATCCAGGGCAACTACATCAAGTTCACCCCCGACCCTGATACCAAGAACGGGAGTGCGTATTCACTGTACATGTGCAGTGGAAAGGACAGGGTTATCAAGGACAACGAGATACACGGTGGAGCGAAATGGCTGATACACTACTACGACGAGAAGAGGACGAGCACTGAGGTCTATAAGGAGGTATCCGGGCTGATAGAGGGCAACTGGTTCGATGCAACGAACAACGGGGGTATAGGCCTTAGGGGTGCCATTATTCTTGAGGTGGTCAACAACGGCAGTCCACCGGTCACGATAGAGATGAAGGGAGTCACCATAAGGAACAACGTCTTCTTCACTCGAGACGCAGGTCTCATAGACGATTGGGCGATGATATTCCTCAGGCAGAACGCAAAGAACATCAGGATATACAACAACACGTTTTACAATATAAACAACAGGGCGGTCTGGATCAACCATTCGAGTGCAGAGAACGTGGATGTGAGGAACAACATTTTCAGCAAGG
>JALUUO010000011.1 GCA_027021335.1 Nitrospirota bacterium | reverse complement strand
CACCGGCAGACCGTCGGCCTTCATTCCCTTTTCGAGCAGTCCTTTGCGGTACTCGATCCGTTCCAGATTCCGAATCATTGCAGATAGCCTCCTCCAACCATATCGAAGATCAAAGCCCCAACCGGACTGCCACGTCCTCATAGACCAGGGCCCGTTCGTACCTGAGCGCTCTAAGGAACTCCACGGACCGGCCCTTCTTGCAGCGCAGGGCCGCTGTTAATGTGTCCCGGGCCGCGGTTTAGCTGCGTTAGTCACTAAAAGCGTTTACAAGTCGGCCTTCCGGTAACAAGAACTACGCTGCTTCTTTTGTCACCTCCTCTCTATTATGGATATACTGCTTACAGAGGTCAAGCACCTCTTTGAAGGTCTCCAGTGGGATAATGTAGTGAATACTCAAGTACCCTCTCTTCTATCTCAGGTGCTACCCGGTTGGCTATCCTCGCCTTGTTCCGCGCCTTCTCAAGCAACCCCTCTATCCCTTCTTCCTCAAGAGCCTTCTTTATATCGTAGTAGTGTTAGCCGGCTTAATCCAAGCTTCCTGCACGCTTCGCTGATACTCCCAAGTTGCTCTGCAAGGTCCAGTATATTCAGCTTCCTCCTCATGATATACTGTTGATGGGTCATGTGCCTTCCTCCTTTGGTTAAGTTTTTCTTGGGCAAACCATTTTAACCAACCGGAAGGCCTTGACTCATTCCCTTTACCTTATGCACCACCTGACTGTCAGCGCTATTCGTGACTACCTCATATTTTTGTATTGATGGCCGGGTTAATAATATACCTACGTCCAAGTATAACCTCACCGTCTATAATGTCGGCTCCCGTGATCCAAGAAATATCTCCAGTCAAATACTCCGAAATCTTGGTACTATGCGTTCCACCACTAATGAAGCGTTCAGTAATCTGTGCAAGTCGATACTCAGCTCACTTCAATTCCGCTGCCTCTGGAATCATTTTCGATTGCTGATTTTTGACTGCAGATTGAAAACAATCACCAATCATATATCCTCGATCATATATCTCTTTGTGTTGCACACATGAAGCTCTAACGATTTTGTGTCGCATGATTTTGATATTATGCGACACAACGATGTTTTTGTGGAATCCATGCAACTCAACGCAGGTGCTTTCATGATCTCGAGCACATTGGACCCCAAACGCATTAATCATCTCCCTCTTTTTCGCGTGTTGACACATTCCCTTCAAGTTTGCCCTCAAGCTCCGCTTCTATCTCTTCCACCGTGGGAAGACTGCCTTTGAACTCCTCGGGCAGGGACTTTACGATTTTGGTCTCCCAATCGGCCACACCAATCGGCTTGCGCAGGTCACGCAGGGCATATTCAACTACAATGCGATCCTTGCCCTTGCAGAGCAAAAGGCCGATGGTCGGCTTGTCATCGGGGTGGCGCAGGAGATCGTCCACGGCGGAGAGATACATGTTGAGCCGACCCACAAAGGACGGATCGAACGGTACAGCCTTGAGCTCCACAACAACAAAACATCGGAGTTTCAGATGATAAAAGAGCAGGTCGATGTAGTAATCTGCGCTGGCGAATTCGAGATGGACCTGGCGGCCAACAAAGGCAAAACCTGTTCCGAGTTCGAGGAGGAAGCGCTGGATATGGTCTATGAGTGCCTGTTCGATCTCTCGCTCACGCCTTGTATCAGCCGTGCCTAAAAAATCAAAAAGGTATGGATCCTTGAATATCTGTGCGGCCATATCCGAATCGGCAGGCGGTAATACATCTTGAAAGTTTGTAACAGCTTTACCCTGCCGCTCGTAGAGTCGGCGCTCAATCTGAAGCACCAATACATTTCGGCTCCAGCCTTCTTCGTGCGCCATGCGGGCATACCAGAGGCGGGCCTCGGGGCTGGTGACTTTATCCAGCAGGACGCAATTGTGGAACCATGGAATTTGTGCAGCAACCTGCTGCACAACTTGCTGGTCGGGCCAGGCGGCGGCAAAAGTACGCATGTATTTGAGGTTGCGAGGCGAAAGCCCTTTCATATCAGGGAATTCCCGGCGCAGGTCTACCGAGAGCCGGTCGATCACTTTGGCGCCCCAGCCTTCCCTTTCCTGCCGTTTAAGGATGGCCCGGCCGATATCCCAGTAGAGAAGGACCATGGCGGCATTGGCCGCCATGGCAACCCTGAGGCGTTCCTTTGAGATACGCTCCTTGATGTCTTGTAAAAGCTCGCCATAATTAGCCGGCATCTCAGATGTCGGGGGCGCCGCCGGAAAACTCGCATCCTGTCGGGAACGGCCAAGAGTACGGCGGTCATTTTTCTTGCTCTTGACCACGTCTTCGCTTTGCTTTTCCTGGCGTGTATTGTTCTTTTTCATTGTGTCTCAATCTCTTTCAACAGTTTGGTAGTGTCAAGAATCTTTCGCACATTTATGTGGCGACCTCAAACTGGTAGCTCCCTGTTTAAGCTGCCAAGTTCCTGTCTTCCTCTTCAAGTCGGTCCATTTCAAGGTGCTGTCTCATTCCCCACTTCGTTCCTGCTATATGTCTTAACCGTGCTGCCACAAGCATCAATACCTCTCCTCCTCAGCTCCATTTCAGTAGTATTCCATCCAAATACACATAGGGGTGTTCTCCCTCTATCGACCTCTGTCTCCATTCCTCTATCCGCTTGTAGATCTTCTGATTCAGCTCCGATTGTGCGAAATTTATTGTACGTTGTCTCTGACTGTCAACGCTATTCGTGACTACCTCAAGTTTTTTTACTCCTCAGATTACCACTTTTTCCAGTCGCTCTTTGCGCCTTTCCCAGTCCGGCAGAATCCGCCCTAAAAGTCGGTAAAAATTTCTATCGTGGTTCGGATAGATCAGGTGACACAGTTCATGTACAATCACGTAATCGATGCAGTGTATGGGAGCCTTGACGAGTTCAGAATTCAACACTATGACGCCTTTACCTGAACAACTGCCCCACCGTTTCTTCATACGGCGGCAGCGCACTTCCGGTTCGGGCGCCCCCTTCTTCACAAAGGCTGGCAGGTACTCTGCAAGCCGTCTCGCAAGCAAGTTGCGGGCATGTGTCGAGTACCAGTCGAGCATGAGTGCCCTGACTTTTTCTCTTTTGTCTGGATCAGGCACTTCCACCTCAAAAAACCGGCCGCGTAACCGTACGCGGGCCATATCGCCAGACCGTATTCTCAAACGATACTGCCGGCCTAAATAATAATGAGTTTCACCGGAAACAAATTTGCGTTCCGGTGGGAGCGGTTGAAACCGTTCAAAATAATCAAGTTGCCGGGCTATCCACGCTGCCCGTTTTTCCAATCGCTCACGAATAACTTTCAACTCATACCCGGCAGGTGCCTTTGCCGTGATCCGGAGGTCTGGATGGACCGTAATGGAAAGGCGCTTTCGCTCGTTCCGGACGATCTTAACCGAAAACCGCCTGCGTCCGAAATTCATCTCTACTTTTTCATTTTTCACTGTCCACTTCACTATGGCCTCCTCACCCTCGCGATATCCAGACACTGCTCCATGATCGCATCCATGTCCTCGAACGTAATTTCAACACCGGTCTGCTCCTTGAAGTCAAAAAGGAGGTCTTCGATTTCGTTCCTCATACGATTTTGCGTGTCCATGTCACTGGTCCAGTTGACAATACGGTTTCGTTCTATGACTTCATCTATGGCCAGTGCAACCTCTGCAAGACGGTCCTCGAACTCACCATCTCCTTTACCAGACCGGGCAAGTGTTTCCCTGATAGAACCAAAATAGGCCTTGGCAACGTCGTGATTTTGAAGTCTACCCGGAATGCGGTCCCCCGTACGGTTGAGCACAGCGTTCATTATTTCCGTCACCCTCATGAGGTACTCGTTTGCCTTAATCCGTTCTTCCCTGAAAGCCGCAATAGTCTCCTTGAGCAACTCGGAGAACCGTTTGTAAAAAGCCGGATCTTCCTGCATGCGGTCATGGATTGTCCGGGCAGTGCGATGAGCGATGGTGTCGGCCTTGGCTGCAGCATTCGGAAGTTTTTCCACTTCCCTGGCAAAGGCATCCTTGTCAAAGATATTGACCAGCGGGGTGATTCTCTCTACCTCTCCGGTCCCGACATGGGTGTCTAAAAGCTTCTGAATCTTCGGTTCATATTCGCCGAAATCCACGACTTCCGCGTACCGCCGCCTCACTGCAGCCCTGAGCTTGGAGAAAAATTTCAGATCCGTCCGGTAACGGTTGATCCTGGAAGGCTCGGTTTCCTCCAGAAACTTGACGCTCCCGAGAGCTATACCGAGAGTTCTGGAAAAAGCCGACAAACGTTCATAAAACTTTGAGCGCAGCTCTTTATCCGAAAGCAAGCGTTCATACTCTTCCTCATCCTGCCTGTTCCTGACCTCTTTGAATGTATCCCACAGGAGCGAGTGCTTCTGGGGGAGTGTTGCTGTCTCCACGCTCACATCAGTAAGAATGTCCTTGATGTCCTGGGCATCAAACTCGGGTAAAGCGCTGTAAAGATCGAGTGCGTGATCAAGGTTTTCCAGAACTCCACGATAATCCAGAATATACCCGAACTCCTTGCCATCGTACAGCCGGTTGACCCTGGCTATGGCCTGAAGCAGGGTATGATCCTTTAGTTTACGGGTCAGGTAAAGAATGGTATTACGGGGAGCATCAAATCCAACCAGGAGCTTGTCCACCACAATGATAATTTCTGGATGTTCTGCATTTTTGAACGCATTGATGACCTGCTTGTTGTACTCCTTTTCACTGCCGAACTTCTGCATGGTAGCTTTCCAGAACCGTTGCACTGCCAGTTTGTTTTCTTCATAAATATCCTCTTCACCTTCCCGTTCATCAGGTCCCGAAATCAGTACTTCACTGGAAACCATGCCGAATTCATCGAGATACTTTTTGTAGAGCAACGCTGTGGCCTTGTCCTGTGCCACCAGCTGGCCCTTGAAACCCGTTCCCTGCCAGTTATCACGAAAGTGAACACTTATATCCCAGGCTATGGCCATCACCTTCTGTTCAGCCTTGTTCAACTGGTCAGTGGTGGAAAACTTCTTTTTCAGGTCTGCAGCCTGTTCCCTGCTCAAGTTGGCCGTAATCCGCTCGAACCATGAATCAATACCCTCGGAATCCACATATTGCTCAACATGCCTCCCCTCGTATAAAAGAGGTACAACCGCCTTGTCTTCCACCGCCCGGTCAATGGTGTAAGTATCAATCAGGCCTCCGAACTTCTCGACCGTGTTTTTATCCTTCTTCATTACCGGAGTACCGGTGAATCCGATGTAACAGGCATTGGGCAGCACACGGCGCATCTTGGCATGTCTCGGGCCGTACTGTCCGCGATGTCCCTCATCTACGAGGACAAAAATGTTGGGATCATCATTTTTCACGGCATGTCTGCCGACAGCCGCCTCAAACTTGTCAATGATCGTGGTAACAATGCGCTGTTTGTTGTCTTTAAGCATCTCCGACAGGTGCTTGCCGGTTCTGGCCTGTTCCACTTCTTTGCCGCAATGGTGGAAGGTCCGGTATATCTGGTCGTCAAGGTCAATCCTGTCGGTCACCAGAACAATCTTGTAGTCGGGAATATCATGAGACAGGGCGATGGACTTGGCAAGCATTACCATTGTCAGCGACTTGCCGCTGCCCTGGGTATGCCAGACCACGCCGCCGCGCCGTCTTCCCTCACGGTCACGAAGCCGGATGCGCTCCATGGTCTTTTTCACACAGAAATACTGCTGATACCGAGCTATCTTTTTGACGCCAGCATCAAACAGAATAAACCTGTATGTCAGCTCAAGGAGCCTTTCGGGACGGCAAAGCGCATAAATGGCCCTGTCCTGCACTGTTATCTTCCTTGCAAAGGTGCCATATCCTGCAGGCTTTTCCCGGACAAGCCACTGATTTTGCACAAATAGCCTGTCAACCTGTTCCTCTGTCAGGGGGACATTCACAAGGCGTTGCACCTCGTCCTCAATACCCTGTGCATCTTCCTTCCAGACAGACCAGAACTTCGCAGGCGTTCCCGTGGTTGCGTACTTGGCCTGATTCTTGGACAGAGCCATCAGGATCTGCGAATATATGAACAGTTTTGGGATTTCGTCATCCTTCTGGTTGCGTATATGCTGGGAGATGGCCTCTTCTATGGGATCCTTGATATGCGGCGACTTGCATTCGATCACGCAAAGCGGAATGCCGTTTACAAAGAGGACGATATCCGGCCTGCGGGTCTGGTGACTGCCGGTCCGCTCGACAGCAAACTCTTCCGTGACATGAAAGACGTTGTTCTCTGGATGTTCCCAGTCGATATAGTGAAGCGTAAAACTCTTGACATCGCCATCTACAGACTGTTGAAGACTCTTGCCAAGTGTCAAGAGTTCGTAGATTTTCTCATTTGTCCTTACGAGGCCATCAAAGGGCACCTCTTTGAGGGCCTGTACTGCACTCAGGATGTTTCCCTCTGTAAATGGTACCTCCCTGCCCTTGAATCTGACCCGGTTGTGCTCCCTCAGCCAGGGAACGAGAACCCCCTCCAGGAGCACGTTGGACAGTCTGCCTCCCCGTAGCTCCAGGGCCTCATCGGGCGTCAAGTATTGCCATCCAAGATTCTGAAGCAGATGCAGCGCAGGAAGCTTGGAAGTGGCATCTTCGTTTATGGAAGGGCCCTGATTCATAACACTCGCTTTATCAAGCCTTCTTTTCCTTGTATTTATTTTTTCTTCGGGCAGTCCTCACCCGGTACAGCCGTTCAGTGAATCCTCCCTCGTTTTCAAAGTCCTCGGCCTGTCTTGCAATCTGACGGTCGAGAAGATAGCAGCAGAGATTCAGCAGGGAGAGTGCTGCATTGGCTACAAGCACCGAAGCATCCACAGACACGCACGGACTTCCACCAGCTGACACGGACAGGTTTCTCCGGTCTGTGCTTGTCTGTGTGTCTGTGTTGATCCGTGCCGCTGTCCATGCCTGTCCGTGCTTCATCATGTTCAGCTCCTCCTCAACCCATGCCCGCACATCGTCCAGAGTGGCACACCGTTTTGCCTTGAAACGTTGCAGTGTCGGATGCTCAGGCTCAAACTGCGGCAGCCCTCTTTGCCTGAGAAAATCCTCATAGTCCAGTCTGAGTTCTTCCAGACTGGCACGGGCCACATTCGTAAGTTTCAACTCCGTCTTTTTTGATGTGCCTGAGGCAATGCTGCCTTCAGCGATGTTCTGTACGCCGCTCCTTGCAGCCTGAACCATCTGGTCATGCGTCCGGCTGCGCCTGTCGATGTAACGGTCGCAGAATCGAACGGTAACATCATAAACAAGCTGCGCAATCTGAAAACTCTTCAGCCTGCGGTATCCGCCGTGTTTCGGGATGAGTGATTCCTGATTATTCATTTTTCTGCTTCGTTCTTTCACAAATTCAGCCCTTTGTCTCAATATATTTGCCGACTACCGATAATTAATTCCAAAAGTGATATTTTTCTTGAAAATTGTTCGTTGCAGACCTTTCTTATTTTCTTAATTGACATTACATGATCCTTCTGTTCTTCTAAAGTAGAATTCACTGCCCAACGGCTTTGAACCAATCGAGGTTTCAGCTTGCTGAACCAGCGTAGCGAATCAGCGGCCTTCTTTATTGAGTATTTCAAGGCATTTCTCCTTCGACCATATATTTTCTGCAATAATCAAAATTCTCGTTCTTCACTGATTTCTTCATACTCAATCTGAGAAGTCAACTCATCAATGTACTCTTCTATCCACTCAATGACATACGGTGATGTCTCTCCGGTGAGCCATGATCGTGCCTGATCACGTTTTTTTCTATAGTGCTCACTCGCTGGACCTGACCAACCATCGCTATTGAAATTTCCAGACAGGGCCGACTTGACACGTTCCAGGTACCCAAAACGATGTAACAGTTCTCTCGTTATCCGACCATCACTGTCTTTATCAAGGGTTTTGGGCGCTACGCGTGCAATAGTTGGAGCTCTATTTTCTATATCTTCGTCCACCCACGCCAGCACCTCATCCATTGGGAAGTAGGTTAACGGTCGAATTCCTGGCCCATCTTCAAAATTTCGTTCTTCTTCAAGCCAGTGCAGCACTCCATGCGCCAAATCTGTGTCCAGATTACCAAGTAAATTCTGCACGATTACCCATGTTTCAGGGGGCTTTTTCTTTGCTATTTTTTCAGCAATAGAATGAAATGCACTCATGGATTTAAGAGTCATGAAGCGCCAGTTTTCCAGGTGGATCATTATTAGCTTGAATAGTTCGAGATCTCGTTCTGGATATGTATCTAAAAATTTGTTTGCAAGCTTAGCCCAATAATATCCTTGCATCGTATCAAAACGATCGGTAAAGAATTCATCTCTAGTTAATAACATAAAAATAAGGTCCTTTGGCATTTTTCTACCAATATCTTTATTGCAATAATACGCTTCAGCTATCTCGAGAGACACGAAGAGAGCCTCTGTATCATTTTTGTCAAGCATCGTGGAGAGGACTTCCTCAACCAGTCCTTGATCAAGCTGTTTCGTCTCATGCGAAAAATGGATAATGGCGAAATCTTTAGCAGTTAGAATACCTTTTGCATATGCATGGAGCATCTGTTCAAGTACATTGTTATTTACTCCTGTTCTCCAGATCAGTTGTCCGGCAATTTCCTTAAAGTCAATGTCGAATAAGAGTTCTATGATAAGCTTTTCCCATTCTTCTTCGGCTGTTTCTCTAAGGGCACGTAAATATCCACCAATAAACTGTGTATTGCCATTACCACCTGCAGAACGTTGCGAATCCAGAATATGGCTTAACAGTTTCTTATCCTCATCTCTGCATCCAATTTCATAACCAAACTGATAAAGTTTGTGTCCTTCAGAATGTGTCAGTTTCTTGATAAGAGGTAAAAATTCTGAACACTCATTAACCGCACGCTCTGCAAGGTCTGCAACACGCTTTTCTAAGGATTCCTCTTCAGGGATGTCTTCATCTCTTTCTTCCGACCATGTACTGTTTAGCACATATCTATTTACTTGTTGCTCAAGATTAGTGCCAGCTATTTTCTCATCCAGTAGGTTTATTCTTTCCAGAATTTCTGATGACAGATTGTTAGATCGGAAACGCCGAGTATCAACTATAAACCTTACTACCTCCCGCAACTCAGTCGCAGAATCGTCTATAAGTTCCTCGATAGTCCTTAATACTTCTGATGCTATCGATTCAATGTGAACTAAACCATGTGCAGCGTTAATCAATACGCTATTTGCCGCTTTTCGTTCCTCATCTGGCCAATCACGGCTTACCTCTAAAAGAAGATTCCATACTGCCCGGCATGCATCAAAGATTTCACCATATGTTTTGGGCATCCATAGTTTAGCAACCGGCCTCAGGCCCTGATACTCCGCACCAATGATCCTAAACCCACCACGTGTGGACAGAGCGATCTCACAAGCCTTTAATCCGAGAGTCCTTTCGTCGATATCCTCAGAGGTTAATGCCTCTTTCAATACCGGCAGCCTCTGAGCTGGTGTGGCTTCTGTCGGTGCAGCAGGCCCATATGCCAGACTAAACAGTCCGGAAAATGTATCGCTTGCATTATTCGAATAATTTGAAGTTTCTGTTGTGCCCATTTTGAGTAACATGCGCGCAGCACCCCTAAATGTATCTTTCCATACGGCGATTTTCTCAAGAGCCCATACGATATTCTGTCGTCCGGTATTCCAGCTATGCAAGCGCTCCTTGGACCAAGAGCTGTATGTCCGTTCAATACAACGCAATGTCGCTCTTGGATTAGCTTCGGCTAAGACGGAAAGAAAACCGGTCCCAAGCTTTGAAACAGCAAATTCCTCATCATCATACGGGCCACCTGAAACAAGAACACTTTCTATCACCTTCTGTGCAAGTGAATTTTCATGTGCATATATAAACATCCTTGTAAACCATCCCAGAAGCCCTTTGGGCAGATTCCCAATGAAAGATTGGAAATCAAAGCCTCTACCGTAGTGTTTCCAATAGTCAAGCCAGAGGTAAGTGTGTAACGCCTTAGGCACTATAAACAATGTTGTTTTGCCCTGTAAAGTTCTTCGCTCTCTGAGTTGCTGAATAATTGATTGAAATTTACCCCATGTTATATTTGGGTCTACCTGCATTACAAGATCTGCTATGAATTGAGCTTCATCAGTGACGGGAGGTTCGAATCCAAACTTTTGAAATAGAGCAATATGACGGAGGACAGTCAAGCGCTGCTGACTTATTTCACTACCAGCATCCTCATAACCCGCAACGAATCGTTCCCAAAGGGGCACAGTAGCGGGTGGTTTGAATATATCATCGGGATTTCTTTTGAGATTTTGACCAACGGCATGTGCTACGCGGGGAGACCCACTACACCATGCCGCCCAGCGCTTCGCTTCCTCCTGGGTGTCAATGTAAGAGTTAATTATTGAGGCAATTTGGTCATCAGCCAAAGATGGGCAATGCAATACGCGCATCGCCTCATCTGAGCTTCTCTCGGGGCCATGATCAATGGTAATGAGTTGGCATTTAGAGCGATGCGCTTTCAGGACATTCCATATAGATGCTCTTTCTTTATCTGGACACTCATCAATAACCAGAATCACATGATATTCGATATCCGTACGAAGCAGTTCACTAAAAAGTCGACTTTTCTGAAAATCCTCTGCGTGTGGTATGTAGATTACACTTGGAGCAAGATCATCGATAGACAATGCCTCCAGAACCAACCGAGATTTCCCAATCCCAGGCTCTCCTATAATCCTCAAATGGTCATTAGAGGTTCGAAGCGCTTTCCGGATATTACTGATCCATTCCTTTTGTGCCTCACCAAGCTTTAAGGGAGGCGTCATATCGTCGTTACTTGCCCAACCTGACAGTGTCTGAAATTGATACTCAGATTTACCTAATATCTTTAAGACAATTGAAGGAAATTCTGAAATAAGCCCAACAAGATGGGTCTGCCCCCAAACTTCAACCTGAGGTTTTTCGAACCCACATTGCTCAAAGCAACTTATTAATTCTTCTTTCGCTTTGCTTACTTGAGAAGCAGTGGGGTCGCTTCCGAAACATACAATTACGTATCTATTTCCTTGATCGAGACATCGTCTAACCTCATCATCAAGATTATCAACGCTGACTTCTGCTGTTGTTGATCCGAAGAGTTCTTTACGTAGCTGGCTTGGTTGCCAAGGTTTGAATGTTGTTCCTGTTTTCAGTTGATAGCTTGTCCCGGCACTGACTAATAGTTCTGCAGGAAGGTCAAGGATATCATCATCGATTTTTGCGTCAATCCCGCCATCGCTTACTGTAATTCGGCTGGTTATGTGTACCTTAGTGATTGGCACGCCATATTTTCTGGCATGGCACCATAGCAAGTCACGGAATATCTCAACAGATTGCTCTGCGTCGAGATTTCCTAACTGAACAGGTGAAAGATCAAATAATGAACTCATTAAGAATCTCTCTCCTTTGCTTTCACCCTTATTTCTCCTGTCAATAACTTCTGCATCAGCCCCTTTTTCTGTTCCTTCAATTTCTCCAGTTTCTTTTTCAATAATTCAATCTCCCGGTCGCAGGTGGAGAGGACTGCAGCGATGCGGGTTTGTTCGGCTACTGGCGGATATGGAAATTTCAAAAAAGCAAAATCATCGTAATTGATCTGTTTGCCATCTCGGATACCAATTACCGCAATAGCTATATGTCCTACAAACTCAGAAGATTTGAAATAGTGCCTGTAGAAGTCATTATCTACTTTCACAATTGGCCGAATGACGTGATAGGCTGGGCTAACGATGCCCCGGTGATTTGAATACTCGATGCCACCTTGAAACGACCTGAGACTGATCACAAAATCACCAGGCTCAACCAGTTTATAAGTGTCGGTATTCGAGTCTGTCATATTTATTTTTCTGTCCAAAACATCGCGTGGAATAACACCAATATCTTGAGTCACAGAGAGGACTGTTTCTTTTCCACAATTTTTTATAGAGCGTCGAACAAACATTTTCTTGGCCCTAATTTTTTCCCACCCCTCCGGCAGTTGATCTTTTTTCTCAACCGGCTTTCCAAACTCCGGAAATCTCATCCGGCCGGTGAGAAGCTGCTGCGTCAGGCCTTTTTTTAACCGCTCTTTGGCATCGATCAGCTTGCCCACCTGCTCAATGGCCCGGTCCCAGGCGGAGAGGATTTCAGCTATTTTTTTCTGTTCGGGGAGAGGGGGGAGGGGGATGGGTAATGCTCCAACAATCTGAGCATTTAAGACCCCCATTGTTCCTCCTTGTGACCAATTGCTGAGCAGGCTCAAGGTATGCTCTGCTTCAAGATAATATTTGACATAAAGTGAAGAAATGCGATTCTTACTTAATGAAATTCTTAGTAAGCGAGGATTGATTATACCCTTTTGATAATCAGGAGGTATCAGCATTGCTTTACCAATAGTGCCAACAAGACTCAGCAGAATATCACCAGGAAGGACTTCACAAGAGCGTAGAGATTCGAACCGTTTTTCATCAATAAAATAGTCCCCACAGAAAGGATCACCAGATATTACTTGTTCTTGACCATATATTTTATATCCATTTTTAACATAGTACTCTTTCTTTAAGGATGAACCGAATGGTCCGGCTTTAATTGCAGGTCGCACTCCATCACCAAGATTTCGCAACCGCACACACTCCCACTCCTCAGGTATCCACCCGACTTTGGTTTTCTTATATCCCGGACGTCCTTCATTCCGGGCTTTCTTTTTCACTTTTATCTTTTCACTGTTCACTTCTGTTTCCCCGGTCTGTTTTTGTTGCGTTCGGTCATGCGCATTTTTCCCGCCTGGCTCTTTCCCGTGCCATCTCATCAAGTTCTTTTTTTAGAGCTTTTGGGAGTAGGTGCCAGTCAAAGTTTTTCATTTCACTTTCCTTCAGGCTGTAAAGAACATTCGTCGCGTCTTGAAGGAACCGTTCTTTTGGCTGTTGTTTCAATAGTTCAAGCACGGATGGGCCGTGACATTTCCGCAGAATCTTCCCTGAACCGCAGGAGCAAGCATGATGTCCCCGATACGCCCCGTCGGCCATGATTTTCAGCAATGCCAACACTATCTGAACATCCTCTGTGTTAAACAGTTCTTGATAATATTCCCGGATGCCCTGAGCCCCATGTGAAAGTTCACCAAAAGGCATTTCGCCATATTTTTCGAAATATGCATAACCATAAAGGTACTCGACAACCTGTGTGTTGACGAAAGTGACGAGACGAGGATCGGCCTTGAAACGTCTCCATACTTCAACCGGAGCGCCAAGACATAAAGTCCGGTTCGGATACTGATGAAAACCAGTCGGGATACGACCGCCAGTCTCCTGAACAGTAGGCGGAGAATTCGGATAATCCTTGGGCAGCTTTACCAGTATTGAGAAAGCATCCGTGATTGTCACATCGTGATATGTAGCAGAGAAAGCCAGTATCCCGCGGATTGCCCAACGGCTAGGAGCGTCTTCGCATAGTCTCAATTCGGAATATGTCTCTGACAATTCTGCGAACTGCCGTCGAATCAGTGCTTCACTATTACTCATTCATGCCCCCATGGCTTGCTGGGCTTAGTTATACTGATACTTGGTGCTACCGAGGCAACGGCTTTTGCTGAACTAGAATGATCGGGAAACGCCTTCGACGCTGCCTCGTTGACGATCCGGTCCCCGAATCGAGGCTTTAGTTCCTCAATCATATCGCTGAGGGTTCCAGCCTGAAGCGCTGCCTCCAAATCGGCTCGTACCTGTTGTAACCACTGCAGGAACTTAGTTTCCAGCTCTGGATGTTTCTTCCACTTGTCGGCGAAGTTCTCAAGCGGATTGACCGGGTTTGTAACAAGGGCGTTGCCCTGTTCATCCCGTTCAATCAGGCTGGGCATCTTTGCGATGATATTTTGCAACGCCTCCAAAAGATCGGCCTCATTGTTGTAAGCACGGGCGGCAAGCGTAGTGATGATAATGGAGATCGGTTTGTCATCCTGATCATCGGCGAACATGATATCCCGATGTCGCTTGAGAATCTGGATGGACTGTTGCAGCGGCGTCTTGACCTTGTACTCGGGAACATCTTCAACGTTGGCCCTAAGCGACTCGGCAAGCAGCATGCGTTTTGCGGTAAACTGTATACGCATTCGTTCTTTGAACCACTCGGCGTAACCAACAGGATTGCTCCGTTGCCATTGGTATAGTTCCCGGTCGGTGATAAGGATCGCGCTTTCGGCCAGGTTTATGCCGATCCCACTGGCAATCCCGTCGATCTCTTCATCTGGAATTGCTGGGAGAATGTCCATGTGGAAACGTGACGAGTCGGCATATTGCAGCGTCCAACAGCGTTTGCCCTTTTTGAGCATCTTGCGGTATCGTTCGTTTTCCTTCAGGCGGCCCCCGACCATATCCTTAAGTTGCTTCTGGGTGACGTTTTCTTTTCTTAGAGCCTTCAGTTCACAAACGAGGTCGATGTCATATTCGTCCTTATCGTTTACAGGTTTGATCATCGTGCCCAGACGAAATGAACCTTGTGGATAGATTTGGGGATCATACTCAGCTATGGGCGAACCATCCTTGTTCAGCCAGTCACCGACTGCCTCGTAGTGTTTTATGGCCGCTTCGTACTGCGCATCGGATATATCCAGTGACTCCGCTAATTGCTGGAGAAACTGCCTGAGTTCATTATCTCGTTCTAATGTCATCACATACCTCCGTTGTTGAGGTCCAAAAAGGTTTTGATCATTTCCGCCTTATGCGAGAAATCCCTATCAGCACGAGATTTCAAATCGCGCAGGTCAGCCGGATCGTCCAAAGGAAGCGCAGAGTCTGAGTCAAAATTGATTCTTAAAATCTGCTCTGGTCCCAGGAGAAGACCTGTCATGTTGTTGGCTGTTTCAGATTGAAGATTTAGCAGCATTGAAATGAACTTTCCATGCTGCCAGCGTGTTGCAAAGCCCCAGCCCTGATATCGCTTCCACCATGGCCGCTTCTGTGGATAAAAGCTACGACTCATTCCTGTGCCGAGGGAAAACACTTTCAAGGAATCAAGGTCCTTGCCAAGTCGCTTTTTGGCGTCAATTACTGCAACAAGTGAAGGACTGTTTGCCCATAACCCCCCATCGGCCAGAAGGTACTCACCTACATTTTGAGGATCGAAATAGGTGGGGGCTGAGCAGGATGCCATAACGGCATCTCGTATAAGAACATTGCGGTCACGGACAAACCCTTCATCATAGCCCGACTTAAACACATGAACACATCCGTTCCCGATATCAGTTGCCGGAATAATGAGTGGCGTTGTTACTTGCCCAAGGCGGCGGTCAGCAAAAACCTCCTGCAGAATGTCATGAAGGTATTGGTTTCTGTATCGACTTCTAAAAAAACCAAAGCGTGGTATAAACCAGCGAGGGAATATCCGAGGACCGTGTTTTTCATAAAATTCTACTATCTCGCACGCGCGCATTCCACACGCAAGTCCTGCCGCAATTATTGAACCGGTACTCGTGCCTGCAATCAATTGAAAGTGATTGCGTAGATCCACATCGTATTCTTGCTCAATCCGGGCAAGAATATGGGCGGCATAGACGCCACGAAATCCACCGCCATCAAGGGAAAGAATACGGAAAGGGTTACCTGCAGAGTTTGATAGGATTGAATTTTTTTCGCTCACAACCCCAACTCCTCCAGATACCTGTTCAGCTCTTTTTGCGTCCTGGCAAGCTCCGCCTCAATTTCCTCGATCTCTTTCTGAACAGCAGGGATGTCGATGTCCTCTTCTTCTTCAAAGGTGTCTACATAGCGGGGAATGTTCAGATTGAACTCGGCCTCCTGAATCTCTTCAAGTGGGGCAAGATGCGAGTATTTATCAACTTCCGCAAAGTCCCGGAACGTGGAGACGATCTTTTCTATGTCCTGCTCCCGGAGGCGGTTCTGTTTTTTGCCGTCTTCATATTCCCGGCTTGCGTCAATAAAGAGGACATGCCTGTCCCGCTTGCTCCTCGCCTTCTCCCAGGGTTTCCGTCCCTTGTTGAAGATGAGAATTGCCGCCGGGATGCCTGTGCCGTAGAAGAGTTGAGCAGGAAGGCCGATTACCGCCTCAAGGATGTTTTCCTCGATCAGTTTTCTGCGTATGATTCCTTCTGCGCCTCCGCGAAACAGGACTCCGTGAGGCACAATGACTCCCACTTTTCCTTCTCCCTCAAGCGCTATTTCGACCATGTGACTGATAAAGGCGTAATCACCCCGGCTCTTTGGAGGAACCCCTCGCCAGAAGCGATTGAACCGGTCGTGACTTGCGTTTTCATGACCCCACTTATCCAGGGAGAACGGAGGATTGGCAACCACGATATTGAACCGCATCAGTTCGTCGTTCTCGATCAACTTGGGGGTGTTGAGGGTGTCGCACCATTCGATGCGGGCGGAATCCATCCCGTGCAGGAACATGTTCATACGGCAGAGGGACCAGGTGGAGCCGTTGGATTCCTGTCCGAACAGGGCAAAGTTCCTGTCCCCGACTTCCTGGCCGACCTTTATAAGCAAAGAGCCTGAACCGCAGGCGGGGTCACAGATGCGGTCACCCGGCTTGGGGGCAAGTAACTTGGCCAGAAGAGTGGATACCTCGGGCGGGGTGTAGAACTCACCGGCCTTCTTGCCGGCACCGGCGGCAAAACGGGCAATCAGGTATTCATAAACATCTCCTATTACGTCACGATTGCCGATGCGTGAAGGACGCAAATCAAGACGTTTGTCGGCAAAATCCTCAAGGAGGTTTTTCAGCCGGCGGTTTCTCTCTTTGGTCTGCCCGAGGGCCGGCTCACTGTTGAAATCGATATTACGGAATACATTTTCGAGTTTGGATTTGTTTGCATCTTCTATCTTTTCAAGGGCAATGTTGATGATTTCTCCGATATTGGGCGCATCACGCCTGCTGTAGAGGTAGTCAAAGTCCGATTCCGGAGGCACTACAAAGCGCTCCCGTGCCAGAGCCCTCTCCACCCTGACCTTATCACCTTTATATTTTTTCTCGTACTCCTCCCTTTTGTCCTTCCACAGGTCACTCATGTACTTGATGAACAGCATCGTAAGGATATAATTCTTGTATTCATAAGGATCAATCGCCCCCCTGAAGGTGTCACACGCCCTCCAGATGACATCAAATATCTCTTTACCGGAATTCTCTTTGCCCATCACTTTCTCCTTTTCATATACCTTTTATGTCTGATTTATTATTGCCATCCATCACGGCCTTCATGCATACGGCGTTTGCAAGCTGTGAACGCAGCAAAGACAGCCTCTCGGCGAGAATCCGTTCATTCCTTAGAAGTGCGTTGATTCTGGTTATCTTTTCCTGTATATCCAGGGGAGGAACCTCGACCTCAAGATCGCCAAGCGTCTTCTTTGAAACAAAGGATATGCCGCTGCCTACAGCCTGGGCACTGAAGTAAGCCTGAGCCCTGGGCTGGTTCAGCCACCAGTCAAGATACGCCGGAAGCAGGCGTTTGTCTCTGATACGCAGAATGTAGAAAGAGCCTGCAGCAAGGGTGTTTTCCAGATCGTCTTCGATTAGGCAGGCAAAATGCGTTGTGCCGCGGGCCTGAAAGAGGACATCTCCTCTGTGTACGGAATAAATTTCAGGGTTCCGATCCGGGGAAAAGTGCGTCAGATTCTCGGGCTGCAATCTGTGAAAGGAATCAAAATCCTTGCTCTGGATCAGGCGGTGAGTGCCTCGTGACCCTTCCTTGATCCCGGCCCTGGCCTGGTATCCAACCTGGATAGCGGCCACCGTGCTCAAAGCAACTCTTCTCACACTTAGTTTTAAGTCAGTAAGCATTATACTGACACAATAACATGGATTTGCGGCAGTTGTCAAGAACAAAGAAGTAGAATTGCTACCGACTTATTCCCCCGCCCCACCCTGATTCCACATGCGGTCCTTTCAGGTAGCTGCCAATGTATCCGGGCATTCAGGGCCTCCTCGCCGACGTAAACCCATGCGACCGTGAAAGGGCCTCGCCTGATGCTTACCGGAAACCGAACTCTTCTTTAGAAACACCTGCCTTCAGGGCTGAACCCCTCCAGCCGGTCAGTGGCGGGAAGGCGGATTGGCGGGTCGTCAAAGGCCCCCAACGGGTTTCGGACCGTGTCTCATTCGAGTCCGCAGGACCGGAGGGTAAGCAGAGAAGCAAGGCTGAGAAAGAAGGGAAGTTTACCGGGATTTTCACGTTGCAGGAGTGACAAAAGACCCGATGATCAGCCATGGACACCATTCGGCCTTATACTTCGGCAGGCAGCCGATGGGTCATTCCGGGATGCACGCAACGAATCGAATGGTGGAGGCGGCGGGAATCGAACCCGCGTCCGAAAGCACTGCACTCAGGCCACTACATGCTTAGTCCGCCTTTTGGTTTTCGGGCCTCCGGGTCGCCGGCAGACG
>JALUUO010000010.1 GCA_027021335.1 Nitrospirota bacterium | reverse complement strand
TTCTGGGTACTTGCATCTCCATGTCATAAGCCATGGTACCTTTACGCCTTGAAAATGGAAATACATGAAGATAATTTATGGGGGAGTTATCTATCACTTCTTGTGACAAATTGAACAATTCGTCCGTCTCACCCGGAAACCCTGCTATAACATCCGCTCCTATGCAGATATCCGGAACTCTTTTGCTTAATTGTTCCAGAAGCCTGAAATACTGTTTTGTTGTGTAATTACGCCCCATTTTTAAGAGTATTTCATCGCTTCCGGTCTGTAAAGGTATATGCAGGTGCCTGCAGAGGCGCTCTTCATCTGAGATCATGCCGATCAAGCGATCATCAATTTCGTTCGGCTCTATCGAGCTTATCCTATAGCGGACTTTACTTGTTGCAGCCAAAAGACGGGTTACAAGATCGGTTAAACAGTGTTTGTCACTTGAACTAGAGCTTATGCCGCCAAGGTCATTGCCGTAAAAACCTATATGTATACCGGTCAAAACAATCTCTTTAAACCCTCTAGCCTCTATTTCGCGGGCTGCAGCCACCACATTATCAGTTGGAACGCTCCGGCTTTTACCCCTTGCCTTCCAAACTATACAGTAGGTGCACCTGTTGTCACAGCCCTCCTGTATTCTTAAAAAAGCCCTTGATCGCTTTGTTGAGGCGGCGCTAGTCAGGTTGTTCAGACTGTTCCAGTGGGAATTATCGCTTATAATGCAATTAGTTGCAGCCTTATTCTTAATGTGATTGATTATGTTATGCTTTTCCAGGTTAGGCAGCACTGAGGAAACCCCATCGATTTTTCGAAGTTCATCCGGATGCATTTGTGCATAACAACCGGTCACAATAATCTTTTTCGTATTTTGTAAATCAGCAGATTGTTTTACCATGCGGCGCACAAGTTGCCTGGACTGATAATCGCTTTTGGCGGTAACACTGCATGTATTAATTACAGATACATCCGCCTGTTCATCCGGTTCGGCTTCCACGAGCCCTTCCCTTTTAAGCAGCTCTTTCATCATTAAGCTGTCATACTGGTTAACCTTGCATCCAAGTGTAACTATGGAGAATTTTTTTTCCATTTTTCGTTTTGCTAAATCTGAGTTTAAATATTCCCCCTCCCCTATCTTGCTGCTATATTATATATGTGTAAACTTGATGCCCTCAACGTAAAAAATATGAAACAATTATGAAAGCAATTATGAAATACCGTTTTTACATTTTTATTGGCGTTACTTTATTAGTGTCAGGGATATTAGTATCTTATTCAATAAGTAGCGAACAAAACTTGTTGCTTGATGCAAAAAGCAGTCTGAATATCTGCTCTAAAGAGAAAACAGAAGGCAGAAACTTATTTTTAAAGGTTATGAAAGATATATCTACTTCGATAGACCAGGAAATTGTAAGGGTAATGTTTAAAGATGAAAACAGGCATGCAGAAAAATTGTGGATAGAGTTTTTTGGTGAATGCTTAGTTGTTACTAAAACTCGGGTGGTTATACGAGGTCCCTCCGACTATACATGGTTTGGAAAGATAGATGGTGATCCATCAAGTAATGTACTCTTTACAGTGGGTGGTCAGGTCATGTTCGGCAGGATAGAGTATTCAGGCAGTCTATATAGTATTGAACCTATCGGAGACGGTCTTTTTCATCGTATTATAAAATTAGATACAACCAAGAGCGTTCCGTTTGGTGATGATTCTCTTCTCCCTTAAATGAGGTGGCATAGTTGTTTAATAGGCATTCTTTATTTTTATTTATTGTTTTCCTGACACTTACGTGCAATGTTCGACCTTGTATGGCCGGCTCTAATGTGACTGCACCGAGACTCTTTCAACGTTTGGGTGTGGACCAGCTTAACCTGCTCGAAGGAAACGCGTTTATGCTAAAAGAGAAGCTAAAAAAGATGCCAAACGAAATGGTCATACACCTTAATCTCAACCTTCTTAGAGGAGAATATGGATACGCACCAAATATGCTGCTGGATATATTTGGTAAAAGCATTCAAGTTAATCGAAGGAGAGTGACCAAACGAGGGCCCTCCGACTATACATGGTTTGGAAAGATAGATGGTGATCCATCAAGTAATGTATTCTTGACAGTGGGTGGTCAGGTCATGTTCGGCAGGATAGAGTATTCAGGCAGTCTATATAGTATTGAACCTATCGGAGACGGTCTTTTTCATCGTATTATAAAATTAGATACAACCAAGATAATGCAATTTGATAATGATATTCTTATCCCTCCTGAAAAAGTTGAGCCAAGCAATGGAGTTACTAAAAATTCTCAAAATTATCAAATTACTCAAAACACTCTCTTAGAACCCCCTGTAGCAGCTCTTGATAACGGGTCGGTTATCGATATAATGATCCTCTATACCGATGGAATGGCAGCAGCTTATCCGGACAATCAGATAAATACCAAAATAAATTCGCTTGTTGATCTTGCTAACCAGGCCTATACGAACAGTCAGGTTGATACAAGGCTTAATATCGTTAAGACCCAACAGATATCATATACAGACGGAGGATCCCTTAATACGGCTCTTACAGAGCTGATCAACGGTGCCGGAGTTTTCTCTGATGTTGCAGCTTTAAGGGATCAATATGCTGCAGATACTGTCGTTTTGCTGAGAAAATATCAAACATCGAATGATTCTTGCGGGCTGGCCTATGTAATGCAGAATGTTAGTTCTTCTTTTGCCTCAAGGGCATTTTCTGTAACCCAAGAAGGTAAAACCAACGATGGATTCCGTTGTTCAGATTACGCCTTAGCTCATGAAGTGGGGCATAACTTGGGCAGTGTACATGATCGGGCTCATTCAACATTCAGTGGAGCCTACGATTATTCTTATGGATATGACGTAGCAGGTGTTTTTGGAACTATAATGAGCTATGAGGGGCCGACAATCGGATATTTTTCAAACCCCGGTATTACTTACAACGGGTATTCAATAGGCATAGCAGAAGGACAGCCAGATTCGGCTGATAATGCTCAGTCAATACGAAATACAATAGCAACAGTTGCCAGGTTTCGCGAGTCGCCTGGTTCTGACTCCGATATCACGCCACCTACCGTAACTATATCTTCTCCGTGCAGCTCATCATGTACTGTTTCATCACCAACAATTACAGTAAGCGGATCAGCAGGCGACTCTGGGGGATCGGGGCTCAACAGAATTAACATTAAAAGTGGAGCGGATGAGTGGAACTTATACAATGTGTCAGGCGACTCGGATGTTTTTTCAGTATCTGGAGTTTCTCTAAGCCAAAGTCAGAACACAATTTCGGCTCAATCTTATGATAACGCAGGGAATTTTTCAGATCTTTACACTATTTATGTAACATACAGCCCACCCTGTAGCGATAATGACAATGATGGCTATTCTCCAGAAGGTGAGACTTGTGGACTTGTTGACTGTGACGACAACGATCCTGACAGGTCACCTGGTAACTCCGAGATATGCTATGACGCAAAAGACAATGATTGCGATGGATTAATAGACTCACTTGATAATGACTGTGATACAGTAAAATATTACTGTGATAAAGATAATGACGGGCATATAGATGAATTTGTGACCGGCACTTGTCTGGGTAGCGGTTGTCAACCCGGAGGCTGTCTGACAAATCCTGGAACTGACTGTAATGATAGTGATCTTTCTGTCAACCCGGAAGCAGTAGAAGGACTGGGTGACGACAGTTCGTGCAGCGACACAAAGGACAATGACTGTGATGGTGCCACTGATAGTGACGATACCGGTTGCGAATATTTATTCATACCGGACATTACAATAACCGACCAAACAGCTCCAATAGATGACCTGGAAATATCATTTGGCAGCCTGCTTAACTGGAGCTCATCAGAGCAGGTAGTATCAATAAGAAATGACGGGACCGGAGACCTTGCTATCGGAAATATAGCTCAGAGTAATCCTCTGGAGGACCCGTTTAGCATACAGATTGACAATTGCTCGGAGGAAGTCTTAGAGGCTTCGTACGGCTGTGACCTGACAATCCGTTTTTCGCCAAGCGAACCTGGAACATTTAATGATAGTTTTGATATTTCTTCCAACGACCCTGATGAAAACCCTGTGACGGTGAGTCTTGAAGGAACCGCTTTTTTAGAAACCAGCAATAAGCAACCAACGCCTTTTCAGCTTCTGTATCCGGCAAATAAACAAACCGGGTTGGGAACGACGGTAATATTCAGGTGGACAGCATCCAGTGATCCTGAGGGCAGTGATGTAACCTACAGTCTTTATTACTGCAATGAAACTGATCCTGAAAAATGTGACCCGGTTGAGGTGCTTGCAGCCGCCGGCATTCATAGGTTGCCGGCTTACGATTATGCAGATATGCTGTTTTTGGGAGTGGTTTTTGTGATCGGTGCAGGTATAAGCCGTAAAAGAAGATTAGTCATGTTATTAGCAGGACTGTTTATACTATCTGGTATTATTTTGGTATCATGCGGAGATGAACCCAAAAAAGAGACGCCTGCTAATAATGGTATATACAACAACAGAACCGGCGGCGATGAGGTCAGCTATACAATGTCGGGTCTTAACACAGGCGCCAGGTATTATTGGATGGTAACAGCAAGTGACGGCGACGGAGAAAAAACAAAGAGTGATATCTGGAGTTTTAGCACTAAATAGATAGAAACAGGTGTCTAAAACAGTTCTATAAATTATGGTTAGTGTGAGTACGTATTTCTTTTTTTAAAAGTTTTTTATGAAGAAACAGGGGGTAAAGCGTACTTGTTCTAAATGACATATTCAGACGATTGTGATTCTACTAAAAATTGTGTTACCCTTGTTGTGGCCGCTCGGGCATTTAGGTTGAAGACCGTGGAAAGCCTACGAAACAAATAGGAATTAACCTGATTGCACGGCCTGCAGACAGATTATTTGTACAGATTAGAGTTTAATAACCACCCGTTTTGGGTCCTGTAGATACCTTGTGATTAAATTCGATAATGTAGTCAAGTACTACGACGGGCAGCCTGCTCTTAATAATGTGTCGTTTCACCTTGAAAAAGGAGAGATGGCTTTTCTTACCGGCCCTAGCGGGTCTGGGAAAACTACTCTTTTGCGTCTGATCTATAGAGACGAAGTAGCGGAATCGGGCCGCATCATTATAGCCGACTGGGATCTTTTAAAACTTACCGGGGCCAGCATACCTTACCTTCGCAGAAACGTGGGGGTTGTGTTTCAGGATTTCAAGCTTCTGCCGGAGCGAACGGTTCGTGAGAATGTGGAGCTAACTCTTCGTATCCAAGGAGTACCGTCCGAAGAGGCCAGGGAACGCGTTACATCTACGTTGAAATTGGTTGGACTCAGGCACAAGTCGGATGCGTTGCCGACTCAGCTTTCCGGGGGCGAACAGCAAAGAGTGGTTATAGCCAGGGCTGTTATCGGCAACCCTGCCGTGCTTTTAGCCGATGAGCCTACAGGCAACCTCGACCCTGAGACATCCAAAGAAATCATGGATGTTTTTAAAGCGGTACATGCGAAAGGGGCTACA
The DNA here is from genome assembly GCA_027021335.1 of Nitrospirota bacterium. Taxonomy (GTDB): domain Bacteria; phylum Nitrospirota; class Thermodesulfovibrionia; order SZUA-242; family SZUA-242; genus JALUUO01. The sequence continues at coordinate 12,918 of JALUUO010000010.1, read as the reverse complement.
GTTTTTATCGCTACGCATGACCCGGCTTTATTCGAGCATTCTGGTTGCCGCGTTTTCAGGTTAAACCATGGAGGAATTAGCTCATGAGAATACTCAGTTTTCATATCAGGACGGCCCTCTCCAATATGTTTCGTAATATCGGTATCAATCTTCTTACCATATTTTCTATTTCCGTCGGGCTGTTTCTTATCGCGATCACCACTGTTACGGTTAATACACTTAACAGCGCGGTCAGCGAATGGACTGAAGGCTTTGGACTCGTTGTGTATTTAATGGATTCTCTTGATGATGAATCTATAAAGGCTTTAAAAGCAGAAGTAGAGAATGAGCCCGAGGTTAAAGATGCAAGATTTATCTCCAGAGAGACTGCTATGTCAAGGCTAAAAAAGGTTCTTGGTGAGGCTACACTTGATGGTCTGGACGAAAATCCGCTTCCAAATTCCCTTGAGATTTCTCTTAGGCAGGGAAATGTACAGCCTGAAAAAGTGCGGGAAGTCGCAGCGCGTCTTAAGCGGCTTGAGGGCGTTGAGGGTGTTCAATTCGGGGAAAAGTGGGTTGGGGTACTTGCAAACGCGGCACGGCGCTTTACCTTGTTCGGCTCAGCGCTTGGAATTTCGCTGACCGTCGGCATAATATTTATTCTTTCGAATACTATAAAAGTTCTTTTCTACCGCCGTTCTAACGAGATCAAGATTTTAAAACTACTGGGCGCTACAAGCTGGTTTATACGAATACCCTTTCTCGTAGAAGGCGTTTTATTCGGCAGCGCCGCCGGACTACTTGCTTCTGGAGCTTCATACGGTGCAGCCTACTGGCTGGGCTCAGGCCATGCACTGCCTCCAAATCTGGTTTGGCCTACACATGCTGTAATTCTCTTTGGTGGAGCGCTTGGCATTATAGGAAGTCTTCTGGCGGTAGGCCGTATACGCCTATGACAAGAACGCTGCTTCCGGCAATCACTATACTTTTGATAGTTTCGTCTTCGCCCTTGTTTGCAGAAAAAACCACAGAATCTTTTACAAAAGGCTTTGTAAAAAAAACTGCAAAAAAAAATATAGAAAACCTTAAACCGGAAACCGAATACGAACAGGTTCAGGAACAACTTGACGAGGAGAAAAAACGAATCAGTCAACTTCTCCTTAAGGAGGGTTCCCTTCTTACGGAACTCGATCGGATAGCCAAGCTTCTGAAATCCAGAAAAGACGAGCTCAAAAAGCTGGACAAGGAAGCTAAAAAACTCCAGCAGGAACTTATCCGGACGGAAAGCCAACGTGATATACTAAGCCGCGATATCGACCAGCGAAGAGAACTGTTTCAAAAACGCATGAGAAGCCTGTATCGCCATTACCGTGAAGGCGAAATAGCAGCTTTGGTATCAACAGATGACTACCATAGCTTTATAAACGAAGCACGCATGCTGAGCTACCTTACCTATACCGACAGCATGCTTATCCAGCAGTACAAAACCGACCGGCAAGAGCTTATTAAAAAAGAGAACAAGCTTCTTGATATTCAGCAGAAAATCCTCCGCAGCAAGGCCAAGGTGGCAGCAAAGAAACAGGACATAGAAAGAGAAAGAAAGAAAAGAAAGCTGCTTCTGGCAGGAGTAAAAAACGATAAAGAACAGAGCCGTAGAATGATACAGGAGCTTGAAAAAGCCTCGGAAGAGTTAAAGGAGATTATTCGGCTGGCAGAAAAGGTTAAGCCGGAAAAAATACCACCTGGAGCATCTTTTGCAGATCTGGCCGGCAGGCTTCCCTGGCCTGTACAGGGAATCGTGACAGTAAAATTCGGCAGTCAGAACGACCCTCAATTTGACACACCCGTGGTAAGAAACGGGGTTGAGATTCGTACCAAACCCGGAGAGAGGGTATTGTCCGTACATGCAGGCGGCGTGGTTTATGCCGACTGGTTCAAGGGTTTTGGACAATTAATAATTATTAATCATGGCAAGGGCTATCACAGCCTATATGCCCATCTTTCGGAAATGTATGTAAAGACAGGTCAGTTAATAACCGAAAGGCAAGTTATAGGAAAAGTCGGTGAAACAGGGGGATATTCAACGCCCGGCCTGTATTTTGAGATAAGAAAAAAGGGAAAACCTATCGATCCAATGAAATGGTTGAATCCAAACTAGTTAAATTCGTTTTAGCTGCCTTTACTTAGTTGCAGTTGTATTGATTTTGTTTAACCCATGTTCAGTAAAAAACGTTCAACATGACTGAATTTTTTAAAGTAATATTGTAAGTTTGCTTGAAGATGGAGGACCTGGTATGAAATCGATCAGAAACCTTTTTGTAGTAGTTTCACTTTTTGTTGTTCTTGCATTTTCAGGAGCTTTTCTTGATAGATGGCTTAGTGATGCTGAAGCGAAACGTGAGGTTTATCCTGATTTAAAAATTTTTACAGAAGTTCTATCGCTTATTGATAAAAACTACGTTGAAGAGCCGGATAACAAAGAACTTATCCAGGGTGCTATCCGTGGAATGCTGCGAACACTCGATCCCCACTCTTCTTACATGACACCGGACCAGTTCAGCGAGATGCAGGTTGATACAAGCGGTAAATTCGGAGGATTGGGAATACAGATAGGCATGAAAGAAGGAATGCTTACCGTTATAGCTCCTATCGAAGGTACCCCGGCCGAAAAGGCCGGCATAAAGGCCGGCGATAAGATCGTAAAAATAGAGGGAGAACCGACAAAGGGAATTGACCTTCACGAGGCCGTAAGTAAACTACGTGGCCCGAAAGGCAGTAAGGTGACGATCACCACCTTTCGCGAGAGTGATAAAGAGTTCAGAGATGTCACCATTACCAGAGATATTATAAAGGTTAAAAGTGTAAAGCATAAGGTGATAGAAGATTCCGTAGGTTATGTAAAAATTAACCAGTTCCAGGAACGAACAGCCGAGGATTTGAGTGAGGCGCTTAAGAAACTGGCGGAGCAGAATATCGATTCCCTGGTGCTTGATCTCCGTAATAATCCCGGTGGTCTTTTAAGCAGCGCAATAGACGTGGCGGATCAGTTTTTTCCTCCGAACAAGCTTATCGTATACACAAAAGACAGAAGTGGCCGACGAACAGAATTTCTAAACCGGGGCAAATACACAAACTACACATGGCCTTTGGTTGTTCTAGTCAACGCAGGCAGCGCCAGTGCCTCGGAAATTGTGGCCGGAGCTGTAAAGGACTGGAACAGGGGCTTAATACTAGGCACCCAAACTTTCGGAAAGGGTTCTGTTCAGACGGTTATTCCTTTAAGCGATGGATCAGGGCTGAGGCTGACAACATCCAAGTATTACACCCCCGGTGATATTTCCATACAAAACACCGGTATAAAGCCGACGATCATAGTTAAGCTCGAGGCAAAAAATGGCGAGACTCCACATTCCGTAGTACGCGAGAAGGACTTAAAAAGACATCTTACAAATGAGCAAGAGCAGAAAGAAAACAATATCACAGAAAAAGAGATAATGCCGTTTCAAGTGGAAGAAAAAGACGATATCCAACTTCGGCGTGCAGTTGATATTCTTAAGAGCTGGTCTATTTTTAAGAGCCTTCAGGTCTCCAGCGAGTAAGGCTTAACAGTTTATAGGATGCAGGGTTCAGTTGTTCGGTCTATATTTCGAGTCCTAATAGTTGCACCTTGTGAGAACTGTTAAGCTGAAACCAACCCGGCCAAGATTTATAATAAACTCTTTGATATGGAGACTGGTTAGATGATATCGGGCATTTCCTCTAAATTTTCGCGTATGACGACTATGCTCATTCTGGTTGATGCGCTCCTTCTTTTTATTTCCGCATACCTGGGGATTCTTATAAGATTTAGCGGAGTTCCAGGTTCCAGTTCCGAGTCAATATACCCTAAAGCGATATCGTTTGTTCTTGTTATGGGTTATGTGTTCTACCTGGCCGATCTGTACAACTACCACAAACGACACATCGTATACCGGCGTATTATTTACGCCTTTCTAATAGGGCTTGTACCTCTTTCTCTGCTTTTCTACTTTATTCCGGAGCTTTCCATAGGCAGAGGATGGTTTTTAATATCATATGTTCTTGCGTTTTTTCTCATCCTGGCCTGGCGGTGGGCGGCGGAACCTCTGCTTGATAAGTTTAGGCCTCATGAAAAAATACTTATTGTGGGCACGGGATCCTCGGCATTGGACGCTGTGGATATTCTTAAAGAAGAAGGCCAATATATCTACGACATAGAAGGCTTTATTCCGATTAGTGGAAACCAGAGGCTGGTTTCTCCGGAAAAAATCCTGGCTGAAGATATTGACCTGGCCGAATTTGCAAAAAACAGAGATATAGACAAAGTGATCATAGCCGCGGACGACAGACGAAGATCCCTGCCCTTTAGCGAGCTTCTTGAATGTAAAATGGCGGGCATTGATGTACTGGATGTTCCAGCAGTAACAGAGGCTTTAAAGAGCAAAATCAGTCTGAACATATATCCTAGCTCCCTGATATTCACATCAGGCTTCAAGCGTACGATGATGATAAAGACATTAAAAGCTAACATTGATAAAGCCCTTGCAATTCTGGCGCTGATAATTTCATCGCCGCTTTTTCTCATAATCCCCATCCTTATAAAACTCGATTCCCGTGGTCCTGTCATTTTTAAACAGTTAAGAGTAGGAGAATACGGTAAGTATTTCGAAATAATGAAGTTTCGCACGATGCGTAAAGACGCGGAAGCCGGTGGGCCGTCCTGGACAGCATCCGGCGATTCAAGAATAACACGGGTAGGCGGATTTCTTAGAAAAAGCCGCTTGGATGAACTTCCGCAACTAATAAACGTTTTAAAAGGTGATATGAGCTTTGTAGGGCCGCGGCCCGAGGTCCCTCACTTTGTAGATAAGTTGAAGGAGGCGATACCCTACTATGCACAAAGGCACGTGGTAAAACCTGGCATAACCGGCTGGGCGCAGATTAAATACCCTTACGGGGCTTCAGCAGAAGACGCTGGAGAAAAACTTCAGTACGATCTATATTATATAAAACACTTTTCAATTGCCCTGGACGCATTCATAGTTTTCGAGACTGTCAGGTCCGTGTTAACAGGCAGGGGTTCCAGGTAGGGTTAAAGACGAAGGGCCCTTAACCTCCCTCCCCTAGCCTTTTGCCTTCAGTCTTCATCTATACTTTTGACCCCGGCCCTATCCTTATGCTATGGTTATCACATTTTTCATAAGCAGCTATAAACTAAGGAGAGATAAAAATTGCCTAAAAAAGTTGTCTTAGCATACTCTGGAGGTCTTGATACCTCGGTCATAATAAGCTGGTTGAAAGACAGATACGAATGCCAGGTGATAGCTTTCTGTGCTGACCTTGGGCAGGGGGAAGAGCTTGAGCCGGTCCGGGAAAAAGCTATAAGCACAGGGGCGTCCAAGGTTTATGTTGAGGATCTAAGGGAAGAATTCATAAGTGATTATGTTTTTCCCATGATGCGTGCAAATGCCGTATACGAAGGGGTTTACCTGCTTGGCACATCAATAGCCAGGCCTCTTATAGCAAAACGGCAGATAGAAATAGCAAAAAAAGAAAAAGCCGACGCTGTAAGCCACGGAGCAACAGGAAAGGGTAATGATCAGGTCCGTTTCGAACTTACCTACTACGCGTTGAACCCGGATATCCAGGTGATAGCCCCATGGCGCCTGTGGGACCTTGGTGGAAGGAACTCACTTATTGATTATGCAAAAAAACACGGCATTGCAGTACCTGTAACCAAAAAGAAACCCTATAGTACTGACAGGAATTTATTGCACATAAGCTATGAAGGAGGTGTACTGGAGGACCCTTGGGCCGAGCCGCCGGCCGGCATGTACACGATGACTATGCCGCCTGAAAAGGCTCCGGCAAAGCCGACCTATACAGAAATAGATTTTGTTGCAGGTGACCCGATTGCGGTAGATGGAACCAAGATGAAACCACACAAACTGCTGGAACACCTTAATAAGCTTGCCGGCAGAAACGGTATCGGCCGGGTGGATTTGGTGGAGAACCGTTTTGTGGGCATGAAATCCCGCGGAGTATACGAAACTCCCGGGGGCACCGTAATACAGGTAGCACATCGAGCTATTGAGTCTATAACCATGGACCGGGAGGTGTTGCACCTGCGGGATTCGCTTATCCAGAAATACTCAGAAATGATTTATTACGGCTTTTGGTTCTCTCCCGAACGCAAGGCGCTTCAGACGCTGATGGATAACTGCCAGAGTAGTGTGACAGGCACTGTCCGCTTAAAACTCTATAAGGGCAACTGCATTGTTGTCGGCCGCAAGGCTCCAAAGTCGCTCTATAACCCGGAGCTGGCCACTTTTGAGTCCGAAACAATATATAACCAGCAAGATGCCGAAGGTTTTATAAAGCTAAACGCACTTCGGCTTGCGCAAAAAATTTAAATCAGTTGGATAGATTAAATATTGGATATACTAAATATCTGAGTAAATATTAAGTTTTTGGAAGGTGATATTCGATATTGGCTTGCGCTTCGACGGGCTCCTGATACAGGCGATGTTAATATTCGCCGGCTTGTGGAGCACTTCGGTTCACCGCGGGAGGTTTTCCGCGCTAATAGAGCGGACTTGTCAGTTGCTGGAATTACAAGCAAAGCCAGGGTTGAGGCTTTAGCAAAATTCCTCAAATCTTTCTCTGATTGGAGTTTTATTGACGACGAGCTCAGCAAAGTAAGCCGAATGGGGGCCAAGATAATTTCGCTTACAGACAACGAATACCCGGAACTCCTGAAAAATATCGCCAATCCACCTGTTTTGCTTTATGTAAAAGGCAGGCTTGAAAAAGAGGATATGCAGGCAATTGCGGTTGTTGGGTCTAGGTTTGCTACAAGTTACGGCTTGCAACAAGCCGAGAGGCTGTCCTGTTCGCTGGCACAAAAAGGAATTACAATCGTAAGCGGTCTTGCAAACGGTATTGACAGTGCAGCCCATAGGGCAACAATAAAAGCCGGCGGACGAACTTTAGCAATATTGGGATCCGGACTGGATGTTATTTATCCACCTAAAAACACACCCCTTTATTTTGATATTGCGGCAAATGGAGCAGTAATTAGTGAATTTCAGCTTGGAACTTCACCGGAACGCGGGAATTTTCCGAGAAGAAACCGCTTGATAAGCGGCCTTTCTCTGGGTACAATTGTTGTCGAAGCTGCCGCCAAAAGCGGCTCGCTCATTACCGCGTCTTGCGCTCTGGAGCAGGGACGAGAGGTGTTTGCAGTTCCGGGAAGTGTTAATGCACCCACATCCAAAGGGACAAACAAGCTTCTAAAGCAGGGAGCCAGGCTGGTGGAAGACGCCGATGATATTATCAGCGAACTTTCAGTAGTTCTCTCAGGGGTTCTTTCAGGGTTTACTAAAGATAAAAGCAGCATTTCCCGGGACTCTGTTGCCGAGCCTGTTAAGCCCGTTAAACCCAGGCCCCAGCTTACCAGCGATGAGGAGGCGCTCTTAAGTGTTCTTGCATATGAACCAAGACATGTGGACGCAATAGCCGCTGAAGTGAAATTCAGTACAGCGCAGTTACTCAGCCTGCTTTTGGCTCTTGAACTAAAAGGGTTGGTGCACCAGGACAGCGGTATGCAGTTTAAATTAGTATAGCGTATAAACATATGGTAGTGATTAAAACTTTTAAAACAAGTTAGACTAAATAGTTTAAAAATAACCAAGGCTAACAGGAGGCAACTTGGCACGTAAAATACCTGACATGATACAGATTTTATTAAAAGAGTCGGATCTCTTGGATCTTGATTCCAAGAACCTTGACCAGCTTATGACTCTTATTGACAGCAAAACCGGGATGGAAATATTGAAACACGAATTAGAGGCTCCTCTTGAAAGTATGCTGCCAAACCTTGGCAAAGCCGAGGTTGACAAAATTCGTGCAATTTTGGATTTTATTCTCACGCAAAACTTCGGTCTGAACAGGGATGATGTTTACAGTTTGCTGTATTCAGGCGGAACCAGAATAGTTTGGCATTAATTCAGATATGAAATCACTTGTAATTGTAGAATCGCCTGCCAAGGCTAAAACCATTAACAAGTTTTTGGGAGCCGGTTATGTAGTGAAGGCATCGGTGGGACACGTGCGGGATCTACCAAGTGGTCGTATAGGTATTAATATCGAAAAGGAATTTGATCCTGAATATATGGTCATCAAGGGCAAGGAAAAGATCATAAAGGAGCTGAAAAGTCTGGCCAAAAAATCCGAATCCATCTACCTCTGCCCGGACCCTGACCGCGAGGGAGAGGCCATTGCATGGCATATAGCCGAAGAACTTGGTGGCGCTGAAAGTGATAGCATATTTCGCGTTACGTTTAACGAGATCACCCGCAGCGCAGTACAAAACGCTATTACGAACCCCGGTAAGATCAACATGGACCTGGTGGAAGCTCAGCAAGCAAGACGAATACTTGATAGGCTGGTGGGATACAACTTAAGTCCGCTTCTGTGGCGAAAGGTTAAAAGAGGGCTTTCTGCCGGCCGTGTTCAATCCGTGGCTGTTAAAATGATCGTGGACCGCGAACGGGAAATTGAAGCATTTATCCCGGTGGAGTACTGGACTGTCACGGCAAAGTTTGATGGTGGAGAGCCTCCCCTGTTTGATGCAAAACTTGCAAAGTACCGCGGTAAAAAACTCGAACTTCCTGACGAAGAAACGGTAAACAAGGCGCTTAAAGAAATACGCAATGCAGACAGCTTCAAGCTGGAAAAGATAGAGCGTAAAGAACGAAAGCGAAACCCGGTAGCTCCATTCACAACGAGCAAACTTCAACAGGAAGCAGCCCGCAAGCTCGGCTTCGGGGCAAAGAAGACTATGATGATTGCCCAGCAACTCTACGAGGGAATAGAGCTCGAAAGCAAAGATGCTGTAGGCCTTATTACCTATATGAGAACGGATTCTGTTCGAGTGGCTGCAGATGCCCAGGAAGAGGCCAGGAGCTATATAAGTTCCAATTTCGGCAAAGATTATTTGCCTGCCAAACCTCCGGTTTATAAGTCAAAAAAAGGTGCACAAGAGGGACATGAAGCCATAAGGCCAGTATCTGTGGAGCAAAGCCCTAAATTACTTAAAAAATTCCTGAGCAGAGATCAGTACAGGATGTATACTCTTATCTGGAATCGTTTTTTATCCAGTCAGATGGCGCCTGCAAAGCTTGACCAAACAACTTTTAACATAGAGGTGGGAGACTACACATTTCGTGCAACCGGAACCGTAATACGTTTCCCAGGATTTATGGCTCTATATACCGAGGGACAAGATGATGTCGAAGAGGAGAAACAGGACAAACTGCCTCTTCTTAAAGAAGGGGTTACTCTCAAAGCTCTCTCTATCGAGCCGAAACAGCATTTCACCCAGCCTCCTCCCCGGTACTCGGAAGCAACAATCGTTAAAGATCTGGAGGAAAAAGGGATAGGACGGCCAAGTACTTATGCAAGCATAATTTCAACTATTCAGGGCCGTAAGTATGTTGAAAAGAAAGAAGGCCGTTTTTACCCTACAGAGCTTGGTATTGTTGTGAACGACCTGCTTGTAGAGCATTTTAATAGAATTATCGACTACGACTTCACTGCAAAAATGGAAGAAGAGCTGGACGCAGTGGAAGAAGGCAGAATGAAGTGGGTCAAGGTGGTTAAAGGTTTCTATGGGCCATTTAATGAAGACCTTGAGCGTGCTACTGATATCAAGCGGATGAAACCTGAAGACAAACCTACTGATATCATCTGTGAAAAGTGTGGAAAGCCTATGGTAGAGCGTTGGGGACGGCATGGCAGATTCATAGCTTGTACAGGTTACCCCGACTGTAAAAACACAAAACCCCTGGGAGGAGAGCCTGGAAAACCTGCAGTGGAGCCTGTTGTCACAGATGAAACCTGCAATAAATGCGGCAAGCCCATGCTGCTTAAAACCGGGAAGTTCGGGAAATTCCTTGCCTGTTCGGGTTATCCGGAATGCAAGAACACAAGCCCTCTGGCCACCGGGGTTAAGTGCCCTGAGGACGGTGGGGATATTGTTGAGCGAAGATCCAGGGGAGGGCGTACTTTCTACAGCTGTTCAAACTACCCAAAATGTAAATTTTCCATATGGAACCGGCCTGTGCCAAAACCTTGTCCGAAGTGCAAAACCCCGTTTCTTGTCGAAAAGCGTTCAAAGGATAAGGAGCCCACGTTGGTCTGCCATGATAAAGAGTGCGGCTATAAGGCTGAGGAGTAAGTGTTTAATAGGATGTAAATAAAGTCGTGACAGATATGAGACTAAAACCTCAATCTTACATTTTTCGAAGCGTCTCCAGTAGATTCGCCATATCTTGCGGTGGTGGAGCCGCCTGCTCAAGCCAATCTCCTGAGTACGGATGAACAATCCCAAGCGACTCGGCATGAAGCATTTGGCGGGGGACGTTTTCTCCCCCTATTGTTGTCTTCCTTCCGTAGACCCTGTCACCAAGCACAGGATGTCCTGCAGAGCTGAGATGAACACGTATCTGGTGTGTTCTGCCGGTTTTTAACTTGGCTTCGATTAGTGAAGCCCCTCCCGGACCTGTAAAGGCAGAACTGAAAATCTCCAATGTTTTCCAAAATGTAACAGCCTCTTTACCCCTTCTGGTCCGAGTTGACATTTTCTTACGGTCACTTTCGGATCGCCCTATAACGGCATCTATGACACCTGAATCTCCCTTCATCTTGCCGTATATCAACGCAAGATAGCGCCTGCTTATGGTGCGCTCTTTGAATTGTTTCTGCAAGTGATAGTATGCCTTGTCTGTCTTTGCCACAACCATGACTCCGGAAGTATCCTTGTCAAGACGGTGAATAACTCCTGGCCTGAGAGGACCGCCTATAGAAGCAAGACATTTGTTACAGTGATAACGTAGAGCATTCATTAGGGTTCCACTGCTATGCCCTACCGCTGGATAAACTACAAGGCCGGCCGGCTTGTTAACAAATATAACGTGATCATCCTCAAACAGGATGTCGAGCTCCATATGTTCCGGGGCAAGTTCTTCATTGCCATAGGCCGGCAGGGAAAGAATTATTTTATCAGACCGCCGAACCTTGTTTTTGGCTTTGACCGGTATGTCTGTCTGCCCGGATTTAAAGTCTTCTACTATCACACGCCCGTCGTCAATAAGTTTTTTAACCTGAGAACGTGTAATATCTCCTCTTGAGGCGATTACAAGATCCAACCTCTGGCCCGCCTCGTTTTCTGAAACTACGTAGGTAACAATTCCGGAGACCAACTATTCGACTGCCAGTGGCTCTGCAGCAACCTCTTTGCCCGCTTTCCTGGCTTTATAATTTTCTATAGCATTCTTAAGCGCCTTTGAGCCCAGGTTCGAACAATGCATCTTATTAGGCGGCAAACCATCCAACTCCTTGGCTACCATTTCCTTTGATATACTCAAGGCTTGGTCCAGGCTCATGCCCTTTGCCATCTCGGTGATCATGCTCGATACTGCAATTGCCGATCCGCAACCAAAAGTTTTAAACTTGATATCGGTTATTTTATCATCGTCCACCTTAATGGCAATCTCCATCATATCACCGCAAACAGGGTTTCCTTCTTTGCCGACTCCATCAGGATTCGACATATCGCCGGCATTTCTCGGGTTTCTGAAGTGGTCCATAACTTTTTCCGAATATTTCATCATAATACTATCTCCTTCTAAAAAATCTGAAAATTAACCGATAGCGCTCGGCGCCGCCGACATAGCACGCAATCTTTGGACTATCGGCGGAAGAGCATCTATAACACGATCGATATCCTTATCTGTGTTGTACAGACCTACAGACATTAAAAGTGTGCTGTTTGCAAGGTAGCCTGATAATCCAATAGCAAGCAATACATGTGACGTTTCCAGCGACATCATAGTGCATGTAGACGAACTGGATGCATATATGCCTTCATCCGCCAGGGAAAGAAGCATTGATTCTCCCTCAACACCCTCAAAGGACATGTTTAGAAGATGCGGCAGTCTCTTATCGGGATGACCGTTATAAACGGTGTTTGGGATCTTCTCTGTAAGACCTGCAGCCAATTTATCACGAAGCCGTTTAAAGTAAACAAGGCGCTCATCCATATCAATTCTTGCGGCACGTGCGGCGACTCCCATACCTACTATACCCGGCAGATTCTCGATGCCGGTTCTCCTGCCTCGTTCCTGTGCGCCTCCGTGAATGAGTGGGGTTATCTTAACTCCCTTTCGTACAAACAAGGCTCCAACACCCTTGGGACCATAGAAGTTGTGAGCTGAAAGAGTTAAGAGATCGGCGTTTATAGCGTTTACATCTACCGGCACAATACCTCCGCTTGCTCCGGCGTCCACGTGAAAAAGCAGATCTTTTTCCCGGGTGATTCTGCCTATCTCCTCAACAGGCTCGATCGTGCCTATTTCGTTGTTAGCATGGATTATAGAGACAAGAATTGTTTCAGGGGTTATTGCCTTTCGGACATCTTCAGGGTCGACAAGACCATACTTGTCAACAGGAAGAATAGATATTGTATAACCGTTTTTTTCCAGAAACTTTGCAGACGTGAGAATCGAGCGGTGTTCTACCTGAGAGATAATTATATGCTTCCCCTTCGAAGAATAAGCATGAGCAATGCCTTTTAGAGCAAAATTATTCGACTCGGTACCAGATGATGTAAAGATCAGCTCTTCTGGTGTGGAGTTGATCAACATGGCTATATCATTGCGTGCCTCGTTCATGGCCATCTTTGACTTCCAACCGGGTTCATGATCGCTCTGCGGGTTGCCATAGATCTCACTGAAGTACGGCAGTACTGCCTTTGTCACTTCAGGGAGACACGGTGTCGAAGCGATATAGTCCAGGTAAACATCCATAATGATCTCACCCCCAGAAAGTTTTCCAGAATAAAATAATACGGTACATCTA
>JALUUO010000009.1 GCA_027021335.1 Nitrospirota bacterium | reverse complement strand
TCTGCCCATATCTCCTGTCAAGGATGCCGTAGCTGCTATAAGAAACCGCCTTTTGACTATGGATGTGGCTGTGCTTGCAAGCGGCGACCCGCTGTTTTTCGGTATCGGAAGGATTCTCGTCAAGAACTTTGGCAGGGAGCAGGTGGAGCCTCTTCCGGCCGTGTCATATATGCAGACGGCCTTTGCAAAATTTAAAGAGCCATGGGATGACGCCGCGTTCATCAGTCTTCATGGGCGCAGGGCCGAAGAGATATCAACCATGGTTCTTCCCCATAGAAAAACCTTCATGTTTACGGATGATAAAAACTCTCCATCCAGCATAGCTTCAGCCCTGATAAGTGAGGGAGTTACGGACTATAGCGTCTTTGTTGCCGAGGACCTGGGGACACCGGAAGAAAAACTCACAAGTGGAAGCCTGGATGAGATTGCAGCCGGAAACTTTTCCAGCCTAAGTGTAATGATTTTGAGGCATAAGCAAGAGACCACCGCCTTGCTTGAAAACGAGTTTCCACTCGGGCTTCGGGAGGACGAGATTGTTCACAGCCGGGGGCTTATAACTAAAAACGAGATACGAGCGGCAGTGCTTCACAGGCTACGACTGCCTTCTAAAGCTGGATCTGTGTTCTGGGATATCGGAGCCGGCAGCGGTTCGGTCTCTATCGAGGCAGCCAGACTCAGCCCGGCCATGTCTGTCTATGCCATAGAAAAACACTCTGCCGAGATAAAAAATGTCAGAAGCAATATTAAGCGTTTTGCAGCCAATAATATATCTGTTACAGCTGGTGAAGCGCCTGACTGTCTGACTGCCCTGCCGGCTCCTGATAGAGTTTTTGTGGGTGGAAGCGGAGGAAAACTCGGGGAAATTCTTGAGCATGTATCTATGAAGCTGAAACCCGGCGGCATAGTAGTTGTAAACGCCATAACCGAGCGTACGATCAAATCAGCGCCACAGATACTTCTCGGGCTTGGTTTTCAGGTGGAATCAAGCGAGATCTCCCTGAGACGAACCGTATGGATAAATGGCGTTTCAGAGGAAAAAAAGATGAATCCCATCCATGTAATAGCCGGTGAAAGATGACCGGCAAGTTCTACATAATAGGCGTTGGTCCGGGCGACCCTGAGCTTATGACCCAAAAGGCAGCACGTCTGCTTAAAGAATGTAGGGTGATCTGCGTGCCCAAAGGCAGTAAGGCCGGAAAAAGCGTGGCGCTATCAATAGTGAAACAGGTGGTCTCCATGGAGAATAAAGAAATTCTTGAGATACACTTCCCAATGGAGAAAGTTAAAATGGACGATAAACAAAGTCCTATGCTTAAAAAAGCCTGGCTGGCAGCAGCAGGTACCGTAATCGAAAAACTGGCAAAGGGCGATGACCTGGCTTTTCCGACCCTTGGAGATCCCACGTTTTACAGCACCGCGTTTCACCTTGCCGGAGTACTGCCGGAAGTTTTGCCTGCCGGCAGCAAAGACGTCTCTGTTGTGGTTGTGCCTGGAGTAACATCAGTAAGCGCTTCTGCAGCTGCCGCAGGCATGCCGCTATGCCTTGGAGATGAACGGGTAGCTGTACTTCCAGCCACTTACGAAAAAGAGAGGTTGCTTGAGGCTTTGTCCTCTTTTGACACCGTGGTTTTGATGAAGGTACACAACGTGCTGGATAAGATCATCCTCATGCTAAAAAACCTCGGCCTGCTGAATACATCTATTATCATCGAGAAAGCCGGGATGAGTGGCGAACGGGTGATCAAGGCATCAAATGCTCATAAAGAAAAACTGCATTATTTTTCGACCATGATAGTGAGGAAGAAGTTATGAAGAGTGTTATACATTTTATAGGCGCAGGCCCAGGCGACCCGGAACTGATCACGGTTAAAGGCCGCCGGCTACTTGATGCAGCGGATGTTATAGTTTATGCCGGTTCACTGGTAAATCCAAAACTGTTGGACGGCCTGCCTGCCAGGATACACAACTCTGCGTCAATGACACTTGATCAGGTCATAGAGGTGATGTCCACGGCTTTTAAAGCCGGCAAAAATGTTGTACGCCTGCATACCGGAGACCCGGCCATCTACGGAGCAATAAGAGAACAGATGATCAGGCTGGACGAACTGGATATTCCATATGAAATTATCCCAGGGGTGAGCTCGGTCTTCGCGGTATCCTCGGTTCTTAAAAGGGAACTTACGGCTCCAGAAGTCGCACAGACAGTGATTATAACCAGGATGGCCGGAAAAACCCCTGTGCCTGAAAGCGAGAGCATTGCGGACCTTGCGCGGCACGAATCCACAATGATGATACTTCTGAGCGCAGCCAGAATTGACGAGGTGGTGCGCGAACTTACCTTTGGCGGCTACACGGAAGACACCCCGGCCGCAGTGGTGGAACGAGCTACATGGCCTGAGGAAAAGATAATTACAGGCACGCTCCGGGACATCGCTTCAAAGGTTAAAAACACAGGAATAACAAAAACCGCCATAATAGCTGTTGGAAAAGCCCTGGGATACGAGAGTTCTAAAGCGGTATCAAAGCTTTACGACGCAGGATTCTCGCACGGCTATCGAAAGGGAGATGAAGGTATTTTAAAGGATAAAGAATGAAGCTGGCTATCCTTTACCTTACACGCGGAGGGCAGCGGCTTGCCAAGGATCTGGCGCAGCGAATTACCGGTGCCGAGGTTTTTTCCGAGGTTTCTTCCAAAAATATTCCAAAAAATATTCCAAAAAATATTCCGGCAGCTACCGGCCTTTCCAAGCTGATAGAAAAAAACTGGAATAAATATGACGGCTTTGTTTTTATAATGGCCGCCGGAATAGTTGTACGAAGCATCGCACCACACATACGGGATAAAAGAACTGACCCGGCAGTTGTGGTTGTCGATGAAAAAGGCCGGTTCGCAATAAGCCTTCTATCAGGCCACTTGGGCGGAGCAAACGATCTTGCCAGGCAGGTCGCCGATGCCCTGGGTGGTCAGGCTGTTATAACTACGGCCTCCGACACCCTGGGACTTACAGCACTGGATACCTGGGCAAAAAAACAGGGCCTGATTGCGGAAAATCCCGAAACTCTGACCAAGGCAAGTGCCGTAATGGTCAACACCGGCCGAATCAGGGTATACTCTCCAGGCTATACCGGAGAACTGCCGGCAGATTTCATTATCACTAATGAGGCGGCAGAGGCGAATTTAATCATCTCAAATCAAACAGCCTCCTCAAACGGTACTGAGTGGCCGGCAGAAGCCGCCATACTTAGGCCTAAAAATCTTGTTGTCGGTCTGGGATGTAACCGGGGAACTCCGGCAAGCGAGATATACGAAGCACTGCTTGAGATACTTTCTAAATATAATCTATCAAGACTTTCCATCCGTAACCTGGCAAGTATTGATCTTAAAAGTGACGAACCCGGCCTTTTGGAACTGGCTGAAGAAAACGGGTGGAAAATCCGTTTTTACTCTAAAAACGAACTCAACATGGTTCCAGGTGTAAGCCGTTCCGAGGCGGTGCTGAAGGCTACCGGCGCTGTTGCGGTTGCCGAACCTGCCGCGCTTTTAAGCGCAGGAACCAAGACACTTCTTGTAGGAAAAATGAAATGGAAAAACGTAACAATAGCGATAGCCCAAAGCAAGATAACTTTCAAGGCCGATTAAGAGTGGTAGGAACCGGACCGGGCGGAGAAAAACACCTTACTGAAGCTGCAAAAGCAGCACTTGCAGCATCGGATATTATAGTAGGTTATAAAACCTACATAGACCTTATAAAAGGGCTGATAGCCGGTAAAGAGGTTGTTTTCACCGGTATGACCAAAGAGGTTGAACGATGCAAAAAAGCTTTAACTCTTGCAGAGGCTGGAAAATCGGTTGCTCTTGTTTCCGGCGGAGACCCTGGGATATATGCCATGGCAGGTCTTGTCCTGGAAATGGCAAGCGAAATGAACTCGGAGGTACGGATCGAGGTAATCCCGGGCATTGCTGCGCTTAATGCATGCGCCGCGCGTCTGGGCGCGCCTTTGATGCACGATTTTGCGGCTGTAAGTCTTTCGGACCTGCTTACGCCGTGGGAGAAGATTGAACAGCGGCTCGAAGCCGCAGCGTCCGCAGATTTCGTGCTGGTATTGTACAATCCCAGGTCCAAGCGAAGGACAGAGCATATTGTACGCGCGCGCGAGATAATACTTTGTCACAGGCGGCCGGAAACCCCGGTCGGCATTGTAACGGCGGCCACACGGAAAAACGAAACCATAGTACTGACCACCCTTGAAAAAATGCTCGATGCCGACATAGGAATGCAGTCAACAGTGATCGTGGGAAATGCTACAACAAAGATGTGGAAGAATTTCATGATTACCCAAAGGGGCTACGGAGATAAATACTCCCTG
>JALUUO010000008.1 GCA_027021335.1 Nitrospirota bacterium | reverse complement strand
CCCTTCCCCACGCCCACACTGTGCCATCATTCTTCAGCACAACGGTATGGAAATATGCGGCGTCAACAGCTATAACATCCGTAAGACCGTTTACCTGGAGAGGCTCGTAGCTGTCTATCCTCGTCCCATCGCCAAGCTGACCGTATTCGTTCGAACCCCACGTCCATACCGTGCCATCGCTTTTCAGTGCAACGGTATGACTGCCTCCTGCGGCAATGGCAGAAACACCCTCAAAACCACCAGTTTGCACGGGTATAGCGCTGTCGTTAGTCGTGCCGTCGCCAAGCTGACCGTATTTATTCCTTCCCCATGTCCAAACAGTGCCATCGGCTTTAAGTGCTACTGAATAGGATTGTATGTCCTGATACTCTACTCTAATAAGCGACCATCCTCCCGTAGTAACAGCTGTAACGTCTGAAAGATGACTGGAACAAGGAGCACTTTCGCCGGCATCACATATTTGCACTGGCGTGAGACTATCTATCGTTGTTCCGTCGCCAAGTTGGCCGTACTCGTTGTTCCCCCACGTCCACACAGTATTATCGTTCTTCAACGCAATAACATGGAACTGTCCACTCGCTATCGTAGTTACGTTCGTAAGGAGATTTACCTGCACTGGAGTAGTGCTGTTTATAGTCGTCCCGTTGCCAAGTTGGCCGTAGTAGTTCAATCCCCACGCCCATACCGTGCCGTCACTTTTAAGCGCAATGGAATGGAAATATCCGCCTGAGATAGCAACAACATCCGTAAGACCGGATACCTGCACCGGAGTAGGACTGTCCTCAGTACTCCCATTGCCAAGCTGGCCGGAGTAGTTGTATCCCCATGCCCATACTGTTCCATCGCTCTTCAAAACAATAGTATGGTCATCTCCGGCGGCAACGGCTATGACATTCGTAAGTGAGCCGACCTGGATTGGCACGTAGCTGTCTGTTGTCGTTCCGTCTCCAAGTTGACCGTATTCGTTACCTCCCCAGGTCCATACTGTTCCATCACTCTTCAGTGCAATGGTATGAGAACTGCCGGCAGCGATGGAGGTAACGTCCTTCATGAAGGCGATCTGAATAGGTACGTATCTGTCTATTGTCGTTCCGTCTCCAAGCTGGCCGGAAGCGTTATATCCCCATGTCCATATCGTTCCGTCGCTTTTTAACGCGATAGTATGTGCGGACCCGGCGGCAATAGCCATAACAACGTTGCCGTTTGCGCCGTTATTGTCATCCGTATTGTCGTCTGTGGAAGGAGTTGGAGTAGTTGAAGTGCCACAGGCGGTGAACGTAAATATCGTTATAAAAGCAATGAGAAGTTGGGACAGTGCGAAAAAATTTGCCTGGATTTTTTCAGTTTTCATATAATTCATGGTCTTCACCTTCAGACATGTTACTTTCATAAGAATTTGCTTTTTCTGGGGGAAGGGGAAATACGGTCTTACCGAAAACCTTCATAATACATTCCACCCGTTTATACAATATTAGTCGCATACACTGCGCCATATGTCAAGAAGATAACGACTTAATACCTTTGTTAGTTTTTCTTTTTATTTCAAGTAATTGTTATGGAATTCTCGAGAAGCATGGGGTGGCACCCATTAAAAGGACCTTTGTCAAGCACAAAGTTCTCCCAAGCGGAAAAAGCATGATGTTTTTCCGTTATTTTCTGCCATAAAGTTTATATCCGGTTCTTTTCGCACCCGTTATTTCTTTGGTTTAGGTTGCAAAATAGTTCAATGTACTATTTCGTACCAGTCACCCATCAGGATTAAGGCCGGCAAGAGACTTTCTTGGTAAATCACCAAGTAAAAACAATGCAAAACAATGGGGCCTGCCCTCGGCTCATTAATCTTTGATATTGCTGTTGTTGAAACAAGGTTTGCAGTCGACTCCAAAGGCAGTTAAAGCGCCGCCACTGGAATGCACTGAACGTTTTCAGTAATTGGCAGAGCCATTTCCGCCAGGCAAATAACCCCTCCAGGGCCGATGGGTATATTCAGCCGTTTAAGGGTTCTGAACTGTCTGACCGTATCCTTTTTTGGGGCGGCGGTCTTTTTAAACTCCAAAGGATAGATAGTGCCATCTCGTATAATCAGCAGATCGATTTCCTTTTTGTCCTTGTCGCGATAGTAATAAAGAGGCGCTCGTCGACCATTGTGCCAATAGCTTTTAAGGATTTCATCTAAAATCCACGTTTCTAGGATAGCCCCGGACATGGCCCCGGCCTCCAGGGTTTCCGGGCTGGACCATTCGGTCAGGTAACTGCAAAGTCCTGTATCCAGAAAATACAGTTTGGGGGCTTTGACCAAGCGCTTTGTTAAGTTGCTGTGATACGGCTCGAGTAAATATATGATGCCGGAGGCTTGAAGAATAGATAGCCAATTCTTGGCTGTAGCAGAAGTCGTATCTGCATCGCGGGCCATATCCGACATGTTTAGTAATTGCCCCGTTCTTGCAGCCGCCACTCTAAGAAACCGCAAAAATGCCATTTCATCGCCGACTCTGGCCAGATCGCGAACGTCCCGCTGGAGATATGTCTGGAGATAGGAGCCGTAAAACAGATCACGATCAATATCTTCGTTTAGGGCTATTACAGGAAAGGCTCCGCGCCAAATCTGCTGATACAATTCTTTAAGCGAAAGCGAAATCCCATGTTGCAAGCGCTTTTCTATAGATTGATGGTCTGGAAGAAACGGGTCAACCTCTTTTGCCAAACCTTGAAGCTCTTGAAAGGAAAATCCCAGCAAATTCACAAGACCCACTCGCCCTGCAAGGGACTCTGATACTCCCTTCATCAGGTGAAACTGCTGAGACCCCGTCAACCAGAACATGCCGGGTTTGCGCTTCCGGTCTACCCGCATTTTAATGAACGGAAAAAGTTCCGGTGCATATTGAATTTCATCAATCAGCACCGGCGGCTGAAAACGCTGTAGAAACAATTCCGGCTCTTCCTTGGCCAGACTGCAAAGCATAGGGTCATCAAGCGTTACATAGGTTCTTCCCTGAGCGCTTAAATGCTGAAGAAATGTTGTCTTGCCAACCTGACGAGGTCCGGTCACCAGTAAAACAGGGAACTGCTGATCGGCTTTTTGAAAAAATGTTTCCAGTGTACGAGACTTATACATATCGAACCCTTCAATATCGGCCACTTTGAAGTATGACTATAAAGTAGACGAAAAAATGCTCTTTGTCAAGTAGGTCGAAAATATTTGTCGAAAATATTGATGGGCTAAAAGGATGGTCTCGACACACCTCATCCTGCGATGTTTAGTTCGGATGATGTTGCAGGTACTGAGCCATGTTATTAGCACTTACCCCTCCTTCCATGTGTCAGCCTGTGACAAGGACGATTAAATTTAATCCTGTATGGTGCCTCGACCAAAGTAGCCAAAGGGCCATAAAAATAACAAAATGACTGGCAGAATCGTGATTACGCCTTGAACCGGTAAAGTTTTCAGATAGACCTTGACGCAGACATTAAAGTCGCTTATATTATATGTGATATTGCGCAGATACACAGATAACACAACAGGAGACCGATATGCAAAAAGAAGCTTCACTGTTTAAGGTGCTGGCCGACCCCACAAGGCTAAGGCTGGCAGCGCTGTTCGCCATCAAGGGCGAGATATGTGTCTGTATGCTGGCGGAAGCGCTTAATGAGCCGGACTTCAAAATCTCGCGCCACCTTGGGATAATGCGTTCTGCCGGCATGGTCGAGGCCAGGCGCGAGGGCACCTGGATGTATTACAAGCTTGCGGAACCAAAAGACCGCTTGGAGCAGTCTCTTCAGGATTGCCTTAGGGATTGCCTGGCAAGTCACAAGACGGTGAAAACCGATATGAAGCGCCTGAAAAATACTCTGAAAAATACTCTGAAAAAATGCTCTGAAAAATACGATGTGTGCGAAGTAACGGAGAGTGAAAACATATGACCAGTAAGATCAAAGTTCTATTTCTTTGTACCGGCAACTCCTGCCGCAGCCAGATGGCCGAGGGTTGGACACGGCATCTAAAAGGCGATGTCATCGAGCCATTTTCTGCGGGCATTGAAAAGCACGGCATAAATGCCTTGGCTGTAAAAGCCATGGCTGAAGCCGGAGTGGATATCAGTCGCCACAAATCAAAGATCGTCCCGGAGTTGCCGACAATGAATTTTGACTATGTGATCACGGTTTGCGGTCATGCGCGTGAGAGTTGTCCGTACTTTCCAGGCAAAACAAAGATCATCCATATAGGCTTTGACGATCCGCCCAGGCTTGCGGATGGAGCAAAGACAGAGGAAGAAGCCATGACACATTACCAGCGTGTTCGGGATGAAATCCGGGCATTTATCGAGACGTTACCTGGTGGACTTAAGGTGAAATGAGAATATGAAAAACCAGACATCTGTTTTACGCAAACTCGGATTTCTTGATAGACACCTGACTGTTTGGATTTTTGCAGCCATGGGCACCGGAGTTATCTCTGGTCATTTTTATCCCGGGATTTCCGGCTTCTGGGACAAATTCTCTGTTGGCACAACCAATATTCCGATTGCGATCGGCCTGATTCTTATGATGTACCCGCCGCTGGCCAAAGTACGTTACGAGGAGATGGGACGGGTGTTTCGAGATTACAGAATTCTGACACTAAGCCTGGTGCAAAACTGGGTGATAGGCCCCATCCTGATGTTCATTCTGGCTGTCGTCTTTCTTGCTGATTATCCAGAGTACATGGTTGGCTTGATCATGATCGGCCTGGCTCGTTGTATCGCCATGGTGATTGTCTGGAACGATCTGGCTGACGGAGATCCGGAGTACGCCGCCGGACTGGTAGCTTTCAACTCGGTCTTCCAGGTTCTGTTCTACTCGGTATTTGCGTGGGTCTTTGTTACCAAGCTACCGCCTCTTTTCGGACTTGAGGGGGTAACCATAGATATTACTATCGGCCAAATCGCCGAAAGCGTGTTCATATACCTCGGCATTCCGTTTTTTGCCGGCATGCTTACCCGTCTTGCTCTGGTAAAGACAAGGGGCAAGCAGTGGTATCACCGTGAGTTTATTCCACGAATTAGCCCCATAACTCTTATCGCTTTGCTGTTCACCATTTTTGTTATGTTTTCCCTGAAGGGCGAGTTGATCGTTAAGATCCCGCTTGATGTCGTCAGAATCGCGATTCCGCTTCTAATATATTTTATTGTAATGTTTCTGGCCAGTTTCTTTATGAGTAAAAAGGCTCACGCCGATTACGGCAAAGCAACAACGCTCAGCTTCACGGCAGCGTCCAATAACTTTGAGCTTGCCATTGCTGTTGCCGTAGCAGTGTTTGGTATCAACTCTGGTGTTGCTTTCGCGGCTGTTATAGGCCCCCTGGTGGAAGTGCCGGCTCTTATCGGCTTAGTCCATGTAGCCCTGTATTTCCGAAAGAGGTTTTTTAGTGAAAATTTACTGATATGATTTTTTAAGAAGTCTTAAGCCGTTAAATATAACCAGAAGCGAGGCTCCCATGTCTGCGGCGATGGCCATCCATAGAGTGGCTAGCCCAGCCATGGCCAGAACAATAAATAAAACCTTTAAACCCAGAGCAAATATTATGTTTTGCTTGATTATAAAAAGTGTCTTTTTTGAATGCCCGATGATCCAGGCAAGTTTTGACAGGTCATCGGACATTAGGGCTATATCTGCTGTCTCTATTGCGGCATCCGTTCCAACAGCTCCCATGGCAATACCCAGAGTTGATGCCGCCATGGCCGGAGCGTCGTTGACTCCATCGCCTACCATTGCGGTTTTACCAAAGGTTTTTGTCAGTTCAGCAACCGCTTTTACCTTATCTTCGGGCAGCAGTTCCGCCATGAAGTCATCAACTTCCGTGGCTGCGGCTACAGCTTGGGCTGCCTGACGGTTGTCGCCCGTAAGCATAACGATCTTTTCCACGCCCTCTTTTTTTATTGTTTTTACAAAATCAGAAGCCTCTTTTCGAATAGTGTCGGCAACACTGATAAGACCGCAGATTCGACTTTCGTTCCAGACAGCCACCAAGGAGTGTCCCGCGTCTTCCATTTTTGTAGCAATCTTGTGAAACTCTTCGTTTTCCATCCCGGTTTCTTCTATGAACCGGTGGCTGCCTATTCGGAATTTTCTACCATCAATGATTCCCTCGGCACCTTTTCCCTGTATGACTTTAAAATCATCGGATGTGGTATACATTATATTCATGAGCTCGGCTTTCTTTAGTATCGCTCCGGCAATAGGGTGAGTGCTGTGAGCTTCCAAAGCTGCAGCCAAAGCAAGCAGCTCGGTTTCCGAATGGTCGTTTAGTGGAATAATTTTCTGCACTTCAGGTGTGCCATAGGTGAGAGTGCCGGTTTTATCCAAGGCCACCACCTTGATATGGGCCGGAGCCTCAAGAAAGCTTCCACCCTTTATCAGAACTCCGGCCTTTGCGGCAGAGGCAAGGCCGGCTACAATGCTGACAGGTGTTGAGATAACCAAGGCGCAGGGACAAGCTATAACCAGTATGACAAGAGCTTCGTAAAACCATACGTTCCACTGTCCTTCAAACACCAAGGGCGGAACCACGGCAATAAGTATTGCCAGAAGCATCATGGCAGGAGTGTAGATCTTAGCGAACTTTTCCACCCACTGCTCGCTTGGCGCCCGCCGGGACTGTGCCTCCTCCACCATATGAATAATTCTGGCCAATGTGGTATCGGATGCCGGCTTTGTCGCTTTGAATTCAAAAGCACCTCCACCGTTTATAGTCCCGGCAAAAACTTTGTCTCCGGGCGATTTGGCAGCAGGAAGCGATTCTCCTGTTATCGGTGCCTGGTTAACATGAGTGGATCCCTTGGTGACAACTCCATCTAAGGGTATTTTTTCTCCCGGCCGTACAATTACTGTAACGCCTACAGGCACGTCTTCAACAGGCATTTCAATAATATCACCGCTTTCAGAGCTGGAAAAATACCTTGCCGTCTGGGGAGTCAGTTCCATCAGTGCCTGTATGGCCTTACGCGCTCGGCCAACGCTCCAGGATTCCAGAAGCAGTGCCACCGAAAAAAGAAAAGTAACAGCGGCAGCCTCGAACCACTCACCTATGGCAATCGCGCCTATAACGGCTATGGCCATAAGAAAGTTCATATCGGGCCTGAACTTACGTGCTGCAAATACAGCCTTTGGCGCGATAAACCAGCCACCGCATAGGATCGCCGCAAGATACAAAATGATTGTATAGAGAGAAAATGTATGTGATGTGAAGGCTTTTATAAGGCTTCCTTCACTGAAGAACCGGGTCAAAAAGGCCGTTGTTATAAAAAAACCACTGGCTGCAGACATTATCAGACGCCCGTATCGCTGCCAGGTTCCATCTCCACCGGGACGGGATGTCTTGTACCATGGTATAGCCTTCATACCGGTTCCGGCTACGGTCTTAACAATCACTTCCTCTACTTTCTCGCTGATCGCATCATCCTGTAACAAAACCGTCATTTTTCCGTTAATGACATCAAAGGCAAGGTTCTCATGGCTGCCAACCAGAGGGCCTATCTCCCGCTTAAGAATGGAGACTTCCTCAACACAGTCCATACCGAGGATTTTAAATGAGATTTTCTGTTTCATGAATATCAATCCTGTTTAAGCTGTTTAATTAGGTAGACAGTTTATTAAGCCAAAATATAAAAAAGAGCTTATAACTCTTCCTCTACATGTCTTAACCCCTCATCAAAGAGGTTCTTTATATGTTCATCGTCCAGGGAGTAATAGACCATCTTTCCGCTTTTTCTGTACTTTACTATCCTCATATTCCTCAACACCCGAAGTTGATGAGAGACAGCGGATTTAGTCGCTGCTAAAAGATTGACGATGTCGCAGACACAGAGTTCTTCCTGTGATAAGGCAAAGACTATCTTAACCCGTGTCGGATCACCAAGCACCTTGAATGTCTCTGAAATAAGTTTTATTGTCTCACCGGATTTCATTTTCCTCCTGACAGAGTCGACCTTTTCTTTGTCAACAATATCAACCTTACATTTATCTATTTCGATCAGTTTTTTCATGGTTATGGTTAATATTCCAGTATTACGAAGTGCCGATAAAACAATTCAACAGTTGAGCACTTATTCAACTATATCAAGAAACCTTCATTATATCAACCTATCAGATTCTTGAGTGCCTGAAAGAGCTCCATCATCCATTGTAAGAAAAACAGAGACCTGAAAAAAAAGGAATTACGACAGGTTTTATATGTCTATTGAAAAAAATGGCGGAAACACTCAAACCGACCGAAGCTTTTTTTGCAGGAGCTACTACAGACAACGAAGTAAAAGGTATTATAAACTAGTAAGTAAATGTCCATTATTGAATTAACAAAGTTGTATCGTGTAACCCACCTAAGAACCAACAAAATGGAGCTACTGCTATGATACCCAAAGATCTCACAAACCTGAGGAGGCTTTATCTGGGATTTATTGACTCAAGGGTTCTACTTACGGCAAATAACCTTGGGGTGTTTGAGAAATTGAAAAAGGCTTCAACTGCTGCTGAAGTCTCGCGAAAGCTGAAAACAGACCGGCGTGCAACGGAGATACTGCTTGATGCGTTAACCGGCATCGGATTGGTGAAAAAAAGCAGAGACGGTAAATACCTGAATGCACCGGTAAGCAATCGCTATCTTGTAAAAGATACTCACCTGTACCAAGGCGATATTATCAGACATGCTTCTTCTATGTGGGAAGGCTTTTCCGCCCTTGACAAAGTGGTAAAAACCGGTCACCCCGTAAAACGTGCTAATGGCCACGAGTTTTTTATTATGGGTATGCACAACATTAGCAGGCTGCGCACAAAACCTCTTATTGAGGCAATCGGTCTTAAAAATGTAAAGACAATGCTGGATCTTGCAGGGGGACCAGGCACTAACGCTCTAGCCATAGCTAAAAAAGGAGTGAAAGTCGCCATATTCGACCTGCCTGATACAATAAAAATTGCTAAAAAAGTTGCCCGCATCGAGGGCGTCAAAGGTATCGATTTCATATCGGGTGATTTTCATCTGGATAACATCGGTTCGGGGTATGACCTCATTTTGATAAGCCAGATCTTCCACGCTTTTTCAGCAGAAGAAAATATCTCGCTTCTTCGTAAATCAAAAGCAGCGCTCAATCCCGGCGGTAGAGTCGTTGTGCAAGAGTTTCCAATTAACGAATCCCGTACCGCTCCCCCCAATAGCGCGCTATTTTCCGTAAATATGCTTGTGGCAACAAAGAATGGGCGCTGTTATACTCCAAAAGAGATGAAAAAGTGGCTTGCAGATAGTGGGTTTAAAAAGATCAATGTCAAGAATCTTCCAGAGACGATCATTGTTGAAGGGACAAAAAAAGACTAACCCGGCTAATGCCAGAGCAGAAGATGATAAAAATGGTGGGCGATACTGGGATCGAACCAGTGACCCCTGCCGTGTGAAGGCAGTGCTCTCCCCCTGAGCTAATCGCCCAAACTATTTAATTATTCTAAAAAAACTTGTCAATCTAGTCAATTAGAGCAGACGGATCAAAGACCGACTACATTTCGGTCTTTATATTGATTATGATAAAAACCAGTGGTCGAACAACTTTGAATGCACAACAAGCCAACAGGATGGCCGCTGCCATGCTTGCAGAAAATTTAAGCCTGGATCAACGTATGCGCGAAGCCGAGATTATTCTGCTTGACACCGTTTCCATAAACAGAACTGCTCTGTATCGTGATAATCCAGAACTATCCGCAGCAGACAAAGCACTCTTTTTTGAGCGTATCAATCGCCGTGCTGCCGGAGAGCCTATACAATATATTCTAGGTGAAGTTGAATTTATGTCTCTTCGCATAAAGGTCGGGCCTGGAGTTCTCATTCCGAGGCCGGAATCAGAATGCTGGCTGGAAAACCTTATTTTATGGTGGCAAAATAATCGTGGAAAAAGTCCAGGTCTAATACTTGATCTATGCACAGGTTCAGGCTGTCTTGCTTTGGCGCTTGCTCAACATTTTGCTGGTTTAAGTGTAATCGGTCTGGATAAATCCAAAGAGGCACTCGAATTTGCCAGATACAACGCCGGGCTTAACCGGATAAGTAATGTAGTCTTTGTACGCGGAGATCTTTTATCTGCAATACGACCAGGTTGTGGAGGTATTGATCTGCTTGTTTCTAATCCGCCGTATGTATCGGCATCCGAATTTAAAAGCCTTGATCCGGAAGTAAACCGCTGGGAACCTAGTGAAGCACTTGTGGGTGGAGATGATGGGTTGGACTTCTATCGCCTGATTATTCCGGAAGCATTTGGACTGCTGGCACCACAAGGACTGCTGGCTTTTGAAGTAGGCTCCAGCCAGGGTTTTGCTGTACGCAAACTGATGCACGAAAGCGGAATTACCGAAACACGTATTTATAAAGACTATGCCGGCCTGGACAGGGCTGTTTTCGGAGTAAAAAAATAGAATAAATGCTATCAGGAAATAAACAGGCGGGTATAAAAGCTTATAAAGTAAGGGTTTACGCTGTAAAGAAATCTACTTCTTTTAGCGCAAACCCTTTACTCTAAAGTAGACTAAGCTAATTAATTTTTATTTTTTTCTCTTTTTTCTTCGCCTGTTCGGTTTTTGGAATACTTATTTCCAGTATTCCGTCTTCAAATTTTGCCTCTGCCTTGTCTGCCTGGACCTCTTTTGGTAACCGGAAGCTACGTTTGAAAGATCCGTATGAACGCTCCAATCTGCAGTAGTCTTTTTTTTCTACCTTATCTTCTTTCTTCTTCTCCCCGGAAATAGTGATAACATCATCTGTCAGGCGTACATCTATGTCTTCTTTTTTGATTCCGGGAATTTCCGCTTTTACTACCACGTTATTGGCATCTTCAAAAATATCCACTGACGGAGTAACAGACTCCATCTCCGGAAACCTTAACTTAGGAAACCACGATGGACCAAACAGCGAAAGAGGTCTTCTAAAAGCGTCTTCAAGCCACCTTTCCGCTTCATCAAAAGGTGAAATAACTCTTGAAGTCTCAGGTCTTACCACTTCTTGCAAATCTTTTCCTTTTGCCATGATCACACCTCCTTAATCCTGTTAGATTTCCACTACTTCCATAATTAATTATATTCCAATAATATATATTGTCAACCGTAATAAACCATAAAAAAATACACTTAGTATATATATATTAATAATTATACTAAAATAATACTTATTTTCTTACTTATTATAATATTTTCTTTAAAATACTCGTTTTATAGATTTAAATAACTTATTGCTAAAAGATGTGAAAGTCTTTGTTCAAAACTCAGGCATATCCGGCACCTGGCGTATGGGGCTCACTATTAAAATGTTTTCGGAATTTATACACAAACAGGTCAATTCAACAAGTTTTAGGCATGGCATATTTATTAGATATAGAACAATAATAAAATGTAACGACATCTGAAACTGGAAATATAAACAACCACAAAGGTTCAGGTACTGATTTCATGTATTATGTTAAGTGTCAACAAATTTTCAATAAAGCACAATATAAGCGTAACTTATTGAAAATAAACATAAACTTAAAACTGTTCCACGGGGAACAACTTTAAGTTATCAAGATTATCAACCATCTATCCACATTTTCTATAGGTATCAACAAGTGTTTAATTTCAATGTTTTTTAACTCTTTTTTCAGGTTTTGACGATATTTACGGCCTTTGCTTACCAGTAATCTACCACCTGGAGAAATCATTAAAGAAGTCACTTTTATCAGCTCGTTTAAATTAAAAAGTGCACGCGAAACAACTATATCGAAGTAGGCATTTTCGGTTTGGTAATCTTCTACCCGCGTTTGAATCGCTATGACATTTCTAAGATTCAAACATCTAATAATATGATTTAAGAAAATAACCTTTTTACCTGTCGGTTCAATAAGTGTAATTTTCAGATCGGGTTGAACTATTGCTAAAGGAATACCAGGAAAACCTGCTCCTGTGCCTATATCGGCCACCGAAAGGTTCTTATTTGCGGGAAATCCTTTGAGATAAAGAATCGAGTCCAGGAAGTGACGGGTAAGAATACTGCTGTCTGATAAATTAGAGGTAAGGTTATATACATCCCCCCACTTTTGAAGTTCAACTCTGTATAGATCAAAAGAATTGAGTTGATTATCAGTAAGGTTTAAACCTATTAATTTCGCTCCACGCTTTAAATCACCTTTAAAACGCAGACTACGAAATTCGGCCTCATCCAAGCTATTAGTACTCATGACTTTTAAGGTTATATTAACCCGTTATTCATGTTGAAAAAATCTCAAAAAAATCTTCTTTTTTCAAGTGCTATCAATAAAATAGATACAGCTGCAGGTGTAACTCCCGGAATTCTGCCTGCCTGACCGATGGATCTTGGTTTTACTTTTTTAAGCTTATCCCTTACCTCGTTAGAAAGACCACTTAGAGCACTGTAGTCGAAGTCTTCCGGTATTATTTTATGTTCCATACTGTTAAATCTATCTACCGCCTGCATCTGTCTAGCTACATATCCCTCATATTTAACTTTTATCTCAACCCTTTTCATGCTTTCACGGCTGAACTTAAGTTCACTCTGATATCTTTCAATAATATCTCTCATTGTAATTCCAGGCCTTTTTAAAACTTGATGCAAAGAACTGCCAGGCTGTATCAGGTCTTCAGTAACAAAACGAACTCCTTCTTTAGTAGTCACTCTTGTGTTTTTAAGATATTTTAAAGCAGTATCCACCTCCCCTAAAAGATTATAATAAATCTTTTCACGCTCCCCGCTGACTAGCCCTATCCTTATTCCATGAGGAGTAAGTCTCTCCCAGGCATTATCCTGTCTAAGAACCAGGCGATACTCTGCCCTTGATGTAAACATCCTGTAAGGCTCCTCCGTACCACGTGTAACCAAATCATCTATTAATACCCCAATATAGGCCTCAGACCTCTTTAAGACAAGAGGTTTCATTCCTTTTACCATCAAAGAGGCATTAATACCTGCAATAAGCCCTTGAGATGCCGCCTCTTCATAACCCGAAGTGCCGTTTATCTGCCCAGCAAAGTAAAGACCACTTACGTTTTTTGTTTCCAAAGACGGTTTCAAACCTATAGGATCAACAAAATCATACTCAATCGCATAGCCGGGACGCATAATTTTAGCTTTTTGCAACCCGGGAATACTTTGAACCAAAGAAACCTGTACGTCAAAGGGGAGGCTCGTTGATATACCGTTTGCATAATATTCAGTAGTATCAAGCCCTTCAGGCTCAAGAAAAACCTGATGACGCGGTTTATCCGAAAATCTGACAACCTTATCCTCTATGGACGGACAATACCTCGGTCCTATCCCATTTATCTTCCCGCAATAAAGCGGAGAACGATCAAGATTAGCACGAATGATCTCATGGGTTTGTTCGTTGGTATAGGTTCGATAGCAGTTCAACTGTGGCAAAACCGGGCCGGAACTAAGAAGAGAGAACATATCAGGCTCGGAATCACCGCTTTGAACCTCTAGTTGCGAAAAATCAATACTTTTAGAGTCTATTCTAGGAGGAGTACCTGTTTTCAGTCTCCCGACCTTAAATCCAAGGGAACTCAGGCATTCAGATAAACCTACAGAAGGAAACTCTCCAGCCCTTCCACCAGGCATATTTTTCAACCCTATATGAATCAAACCATTCAGAAATGTACCTGTAGTGATGATCACTGCCTTGGCACGATATCTAACTCCAAGATTTGACTCAACACCACTCACAACACCTTTATCTATAAGTAAATTAACCACTTCCTCCTGCTTTATATCCAGGCCGGGTTGATTCTCCAAGGTTGTTTTCATTACATTTTTATATACAACCCTGTCGGATTGAGAGCGCAGTGACCATACTGCAGGCCCCTTACTCATATTAAGAGTCTTAAATTGAATCCCGCTGAGATCAGCAGTAATTCCCATCTGTCCACCAAGAGCATCTATCTCTTTAACCAAGTGTCCTTTTGCAAGACCTCCTATAGCCGGATTACAAGACATTTGCCCTATACTATCGATGTTAATCGAAAAAACAACTGTTTTCATATCCATCCTGGCTGCTGCCAGAGCAGCCTCGCAACCAGCATGTCCGGCTCCAATCACAACCACATCATATTCCAGGTCACAAAAATACAAAATAATAAACCTCTTTTTCAGGTAAAAGTAAAGTTTCTTTAATAAGCCCTATTTTAATATTTATTACTGAATATAGGTTTTACTTACTAGATGTTCCCCGTGGAACATTATACAGCATGCAATATAACCAGATAATCATAAACATAAGTTTTCCTTTTTTACTTAAAGGGTTATCTTAAATAAAGGGGTATCCATTTCACTGGCCTGATCATAGCTCGACGCATTTTATGAGGCCAACTCCAGAGGTTT
>JALUUO010000007.1 GCA_027021335.1 Nitrospirota bacterium | reverse complement strand
TATTCATGCTAATTATAACATTAGGCCAGCGAAGTGGATACCAGCCTTTTTTTAAATAACTGAGTTGAAACTTATTGTGGATGGTTTTGGTAATCTTTCAAATGTTTTTGATTGTTTGACAATATAAAAACGTTTTTAACATTTCCTATCTGTTACTTTTCTTTATATAAATAAAAAAAGTAATAATAGTAGTGTCTGGTAATTTGTGTATACAGGATGTAACGTATTGTTTTTTATATGAAATTAGAGTTTAAAGAAAATGTGTATGAATTGAATACGGTTTGTTTACATCCTACCTTGATCGATATCGTTAACATTCTCTACAAAAGTTTTTCACACCTTACTAAGAATATTACTAAAAACCTTGCTTACATTGTCAGCTTTCGTGTATAATTTGAAACTCTGTATAGTTTCAAACAATGTCATATTAAGTAGTTACAATAATATCTTAAATTTATCTTAAACTATTAGTGACTTATCCACATTTGTTGATAAACTTGTTAATAAGTTTTCCGGAATGAACACTACTCAAACCTGGGAAAAAAGCCTAAGTTTACTTGAAGATAAGCTTGGAGCTCACGTGATTGACTCCTGGTTCAGGCCTATAGTTATATCCAGTATTCATGATGACGACGTCTGCCTGGAGGTTCCAAACAGGTTTTTCAAGGAATGGATAGAAGAACGACATTTGGATGACCTTGCGGAGGCGATTGGACAAACAGCTAGTATAGGTAAACCTGTTATAAAGTGGACGTTCAGCCAGAAAGAGGCTGATACTGCTATTAAAAAAAATGAAGTAAAACAGGAAAGTAGAAAGGCAAAGCTGGCTAACCGTGGTATTTTTCTTAATCCCAAGTATACTTTTAGCAGTTTTGTGGTAGGTTCCAGTAACCAGTTTGCACATGCTGCTTCTACTGCTGTTGCCGAAAATCCAGGAAAAAACTATAACCCTTTATTTATTTATGGCGGTTCCGGCCTGGGAAAAACTCATCTTCTTAATGCTGTAGGAAATTTTCTTGTTGATGGTCATAAAGGGTTAAAAATACTATGTTTGTCTGCTGAGCAGTTTACAAATGATGTAGTTTATTCCATCCGGCATAGCAAGATGGAGGAATTCAGAAAGAGGTACCGTAATCTCGATCTTTTTCTTGTAGACGATATTCATTTTATTGCTGGTAAGGAGAGAACCCAGGAGGAGTTTTTTCATACATTTAATACACTTTATGAATCTGAAAAACAGATCATAATTACAAGTGACAGATTTCCTAACGAAATACCTTCAATAACCGATAGGCTGAGGTCAAGGTTTAATTGGGGCCTGATTGCGGATATACAAGTGCCTGATCTGGAAACAAGAATAGCTATTCTGGAGAAAAAGGCCGAGCATGAAAGAATTCTTCTGCCAAAAGATGTGGCTGATTATGTTGCAAGAAACATGAGGACGAACGTTCGTGATCTGGAGGGGTGTCTGATTCGTCTTGGAGCATATGCGTCACTTCGGGGAGAACGGCTTACGGTCGAGTCGGCGGGTGAAATTCTCCAGGGGATTATTCAGGATAATGACAGGCCTATAACTGTGGATGTTATACAAAAAGTGGTGAGTGATTATTTTAGAATCAAGTTGGCAGAGCTTAAGTCGCGTAAACGTACAAAGGAAGTGGCTTTTCCGCGTCAAGTGGCTATGTATTTATGTAAACAGCTGACTGAACTATCGTTGGCTGACATCGGAAGTGGATTTGGTGGCAAGGATCATTCAACGGTTATTCATGCCTGTAAGCAAATACGCAAAAAAATGGAGTCAAATATTGAGGTAAGTAGAAAAGTGCGGGGGCTGATGGAAAGAATTAAGGGGGAAAGGTTATGAAGCTTGTGGTTTCGAGAGATGTTCTTCAAAGGAGCCTTCAGGTTATACAGGGAATTGTTGGATCGAAGTCTACAATGCCGGTCTTGAGTCATATGCTCCTTGCGGTAGATGATTCAGGTATTACTATATCTGCCACTGACCTTGATATAGCTGTTAAGGAACCACTCGAGGCAGAAGTTGAAGAAAGTGGGTCGGTCTGTATTCCCGCAAGAAAACTTTATGAGATTGTACGCGAGGTGCCTGCTGATAAGCTAACATTAGAATCCCTGGAAAATAACTGGATTAATATTACGGGGAAGCGAAGTAAATTCAAGTTGGCAGGCCTTACAGGTGCTGACTTTCCGGCCTTTCCTGAAATAAATGAAGGTGAATCAGTTGTTTTTGACCCAATTGTTTTAAAAGACATAATTTCAAGAGTTATTTACGCTACCGGAGAAAGTGACGCCCGTTACACTTTGAACGGTATAATGTTTCACTTAAATCCTATAAATAACACTATGACGGTTATCGGAACAGACGGTCACAGACTTTCTGTTATTAAAAAACCATTCTCTGGTGAAATTTCCGAAGAAAGAAAGGTGATTGTTCCTAAAAAAGCGGCAGCCGAGGTTCGTAAAATTATCGAATCATATGAAGGTGATTTAAATATTTCATTTAGTAAAAACCATATAGTTTTTATATTTGGGGGTATTGTTCTGATATCGAGATTGGTAGAGGGAAGCTATCCAAATTACGAGCAGGTTATTCCTAAAAACAATGAAAAAATCATGACAGCAGTACGTGAGGATATTCTTGGAGCCGTGAAGCGGACCGCGATTATAGGTAAAGAGAGGACTTTTCCGGTGAAAATGGAATTGAAAGATGAAACTGCGTACTTTTCTTCGAATAATCCGGATATAGGAGAGGTAAGTGAACAGGTGGCGGTTCAGTATAGCGGAGAGCCGCTTACAGTTGGATTTAATGCTCATTATATGATTGAGGCCTTGCAAAATCTTCCAGGTGATGAAATTGTAATGGAAATGCAGGATTCTCTTGTTCCGGCTGTTATTAAGCAGGCAGGCAGCGATGACTACTGTTGTGTAATAATGCCTATGCGTATTTAAGTGGAGCCTAAAGCAACCTAAAAAATTCTTATGGCGGTAGGAAAGAGTAGAAAATCACAAAAAATCACGAAAATAAAAGTAACAAAGTAAGTAGAAATAATTAGAGACTTGATTGAATAAAAACTCCTCCTATTTTGTGTGTCCCCTGATTTTAAATAATCGCTATATTTTACTTATATATTTGAGGTTTATGTGTTAGATAACAATAAAAAAATAGAGGAATCCTACGGCGCTGAAGAAATCCAGATCTTAAAGGGTCTCGAAGCTGTACGAAAGCGTCCAGCCATGTATATAGGTTCTACAGGACCCGAAGGCCTTCATCACCTTGTATTCGAGGTTGTTGACAACAGTGTTGATGAGGCTCTGGCCGGTTATTGTAGTGAAGTGTCAGTGACAATTCATCTAGACGGAAGCGTAACGGTTACTGATGACGGTCGCGGCATTCCAACCGGACCGCATCCTTCCGACCCGGATGGCAGAAGTGCTGCTGAGGTGGTTTTAACCGAACTGCATGCCGGTGGTAAATTTGACAATAAGGCTTATAAAATTTCCGGAGGCCTGCATGGAGTGGGTATTTCGGTTGTAAACGCACTTTCCGAATCGCTTCTGGTAGAGATAAAACAGAACGGCCAAGTGTATCAACAGTCTTTTAAGCAGGGAAAACCGATAGGACCACTTAGTGTTGTTGGCACAACGCAGAGGCATGGAACAAGAATAACGTTCAAACCTGATCCCCAGATATTTGAAAGTTTGGATTTCATGTTTGAAACTCTTGCGCAGAGGCTTCGGGAACTGGCTTTTTTAAACAGAGGTCTTCGAATAAGCATTAACGATGAGCATACCAGCAACAAACAGGCTTTCTACTACGAAGGCGGTATAGTCTCTTTTGTTGAACATTTAAATAGAAATAGAAATGTTCTTCATGAAAAGCCTATTTATATAAACAAGATAAAAAAACCCTTTGAAATAGAGATAGCATTCCAGTATAACGACTCTTACAAAGAGACCTTTTATTCTTTTGCCAATAATATAAACACAAAAGAAGGAGGCAGCCATCTGGCAGGGTTCAAAGCAGCCCTTACCAGATCCATTAACTCTTATGCTCAGAGTTCAGGTCTTTTAAAGAACGTTAAGGAATCTATCCAGGGCGAGGATACCCGCGAAGGCCTTACAGCGGTTATAAGTGTGAAACTTCCGCAACCGCAGTTCGAAGGCCAGACAAAAACCAAGCTCGGAAACAGCGTGATGAAAAGTGTTGTGGAGTCAACTCTTAATGAATATCTTTCCATATACTTTGAAGAAAACCCTGCTGTTGTACGTAGTGTAATAGATAAAGCTATTCAGGCTGCCAGGGCACGTGACGCTGCCAGGAAGGCCAGGGATCTAACCCGAAGAAAAGGAGCTTTGGAAGGAGGCGGACTGCCGGGAAAACTTGCCGACTGTGCGGAAAAAGATCCGGCAAAGAGTGAGCTTTTTATTGTAGAGGGGGACTCGGCAGGCGGTTCGGCGAAGCAGGGAAGGGATCGAAACAGCCAGGCAATTTTACCGCTTAAAGGCAAAATACTTAATGTGGAGAAAGCCAGGTTCGATAAAATGCTTTCTTCAGATGAAATACGTGCCCTGATTACAGCTTTGGGTACAAGTATAGGAAGTGATGATTTCGATATAGCCAAACTCAGGTACCACAAAGTGATTATTATGACTGATGCGGATGTGGATGGAGCACATATACGCACACTTCTTTTAACTCTTTTTTACCGACAGATGCCCGAGATTATAGAACGTGGTCATTTATACATAGCTCAGCCACCTCTTTTTAAAGTAAAAAAAGGCAAATCTGAAACATATGTGCAGTCCGAGGCAGAACTTCAAAACATGCTCTTTAAACTTGCCTCAAGCGATGTTCATCTTTATGTTAAAAAAGAGGGTGACTTTATAACGGACGTGCCGCTTCAAACGTATCTCAAGCGGCTTTCAGAGTTCGAGCGGCTTCTTGACTGGTTTACGCAGCATCGGCGTGACCGTAACTTAATAAAGCAGATGCTTTACTTAAATATAGACTCTGAAACGCTTAAAAATAAGCAGTCTACCGAGGAAGCCCTTAATGGTCTTAAAAAGAACATGAAAGAAAAAAACCTTGACCTGAAAATCGAAATTTCCGAAGACGAAGAACATAGTGCTTTTAAGCTATACCTGAGTTTAAGACGTGCAGGCACTCAGGTACGCCTTGTAATAGATCATCAACTGACCTCATCACCGGACTACCGTGAGCTTACAAAACTATTTTCTGTAATTAAGGAGATTGGAGGCTCGCCGTACAGGGTTAAAAGTGGTGACCTGGAAGTTAAGGTTGAGGGCTCGGAAAACCTGTTGGAACATATTCTAAATATAGGACGTAAAGGCCTATATATCCAGCGCTACAAGGGACTTGGTGAGATGAACCCTGATCAGCTCTGGGAGACGACTATGGATAATAAAACAAGAAGGCTGCTTCAGGTGAGTATAGAGGATGTTGTGCATACAGACGAGATTTTTAGTATTTTAATGGGCGACCAGGTAGAGCCTCGAAAGCATTTTATACAAAAACATGCCCTTGAGGTACAAAACCTGGATGTATGATCCGGCTTGTCCGGTTTATTTTCTGCATTTAGTATTTGGCAGACAGAGTTTTTTTAATATTTTTTGCTTTTTATCTGCGCTCTTTTAACTGCAAATAAGTAAACAGAAAAATAAAAAAATAAAGAACTTTAATACTAATATCAAAATTAATATCAAAAGCACCAAAAGGAAAAAATGCAGCAAGATCAGCCTATAGAAATCAGTCAGCCGATAAGCATAGACCAGGAGATGAGAACGTCCTACCTGGACTATGCTATGAGTGTGATCGTGGGTCGCGCATTGCCGGAGGTACGCGATGGTCTAAAACCTGTGCAGCGCCGCATACTTTATGCGATGTTCAGGGAAGGGCTTCTTAGTAATAAAAAATACTCCAAATGCGCCGGTGTGGTCGGCGAGGTTTTAAAGAAGTACCATCCGCATGGAGACACGGCCGTCTACGATGCCCTTGTGCGCATGGCCCAGGACTTTAATATGCGTTATTGTCTTGTGGACGGGCAGGGCAATTTTGGCTCTATCGATGGCGATCCGCCTGCTGCATACCGTTACACAGAGGCACGCCTGAAAAAACTTTCGGAAGAGATGCTGGCTGATATTGATAAGGAAACTGTTGACTTCGGCCCGAATTTCGATGAGACAGTACAGGAACCACTGGTTCTGCCGACTCGTGTTCCGGCTCTTTTAATAAATGGCTCGGCCGGAATAGCAGTAGGTATGGCCACAAACATTCCGCCTCATAACCTGGGAGAGGTTGTTGATGCTCTTATATTAATGATCGACAAGCCGGGCATTACCGTATCTGAACTTATGCAGACGATAAAGGGTCCGGACTTTCCAACATCTGGAATCATTCACGGAACAAAAGGAATAATCGATGCTTACACCCACGGCAGAGGACTAATTAAAGTACGTGGGCGAGCCGAGATAGTCGTGGATGAAAAAGCAGGCCGCGAAATTATTATTATAGACGAACTTCCCTACCAGGTGAACAAAGCCAGGCTTGTGGAAAAAATTGCCGAGCTGGTTAAAGAGAAGAAAATTGAAGGCATATCCGACCTAAGGGATGAGTCGAACAAGCAGGGAATTCGTGTGGTTATTGAGCTTAAGCGCGGAGAAATGGGGCAGGTTGTTCTTAACCAGCTATATAAGCATACATTTCTCCAGTCTACATTCGGTATAAATATGGTGGCTCTTGTTAATAACCAGCCGCGTGTGCTGAGCCTTAGAAAGCTTCTGCAGCATTTTATTAATCACAGGCGCGATGTTGTTGTAAAGCGCACCAGGTTCGAACTCCGCAAAGCTGAGGACCGGGCGCATATACTGGAAGGTCTGAAGATAGCTCTTGATCATTTGGATAGAATTATCGCTATGATCCGTGCCGCCAAAAACCCGGAAGAGGCTTTAGGCGCCTTAAGAATTGAATTCTCATTGACAAAGCTACAGGCCCAAGCCATTTTGGATATGAGGTTACAGCGCTTGACCGGTCTTGAACGCGATAAGGTAATAAACGAGCATGCGGAAATTCTTAAGAAAATAGAGGCGTTTAAGACAATACTTGGCAGTGATGAATTGGTTTACGGCATTATCAAGGATGAGCTTAAGGATATAAAAAACAGATTTGCCGATCCAAGGCGTACCAAAATAACGGAATACTCAGTAGACCTATCTCTAGAGGACCTGATCACAGAGGAACAGATGGTGATTACCATCTCTAAGCAGGGCTATATAAAGCGCAACTCTCTTTCCGAGTACCGCAGTCAGCAGCGCGGAGGAAAGGGCATGATCGGTTTAAAAACAAAGGAAGAGGATTTTGTAAAGCTGCTTTTTGTCTGTTCAACACATGATTATATGCTTTTCTTTACCAACCTGGGTCGTCTGCACTGGCTGAAGGTTTACCAGATTCCGGAGGGAAGCAGGATTGCAAAAGGCAAGGCTATGGTCAACCTGCTCATGCTCGAGCCGGATGAACGGGTAAGTACCGTATTGGATGTAAAAGAGTTCACCGAGGGTTGCTTTCTTAGTCTGTTTACCAAAAATGGAGTGATTAAGCGGACTCCACTGCCGGAGTACAGGAATGTAAGGGCAAAGGGTATTTATGCCATCAACCTGGATGAAGGGGACAGACTTGTCGGAGCAAGTATTACAGATGGCAGCCGTGATATGATTCTGGGCACCAAAAACGGGCGTTCGATTCGTTTTAAAGAGGTTGAGGCTCGTGCCATGGGGCGTACAACCAGGGGGGTCAAGGCGATAGAGCTTTCAGAAGGGGACGAAGTAATTTCAGCGGATGTGGCTGATGCCGATACCACTATGCTTACTGTAACAGAAAAAGGATATGGCAAGAGAACGCCTGTTTCCGACTATCCCTGCTACCATCGCGGTGGAAAAGGGGTGCTGACGATAAAAACATCTGCAAGAAACGGTAATGTGGTCCGTCTGCTTCAGGTCCGTGATGAAGACGATATTATGGTGATTGCAAACAGTGGTAAGATCCTTCGCACCAGGGCAGCCAATATCACGATCATAGGCCGAAATACCATGGGAGTCAGAATCATGGATCTTGACGAAGATGACCGGATAGTGAGCGTGGATAGGTTTAACGATGAAATAAACGGAGAAACAGAAGAAGTAGAGGCAGGTGGTGAAGATAAAACCGAAGGTGTTTTAAGTGATTTAAACAAAAACTCAGACGATAATTCCGACGATGCTTGATATTCGTTTCGTCCGTGACAATATAGATAAAGTAGCAAAAGCGCTCAAAGACCGGGGTGAGGAGACGGCTGCTCTTAAAGGAATTATTGACATTGAGAATAAACGCCGTGATCTAATAGCTGAAACTGATAAACTAAGAAACCGCCGGAACCTTATCTCTAAAGAGGTCGGGCGGCTTAAAGCCAGGGGTGAGGCTGCCGGCGACTTAATGGCCGAGGTTCTGGGATTTGCTGATAGGTTAAAAGAGCTGGAAGAGTCACTGCATGATGTAGAAGATAAAGTCAGAACTATTCTGCTTGGTATTGCCAATATTCCTCATGCCTCGGTTCCTATCGGCCTGGATGAAGACGATAATACCGAGGTACGGCGTGTTGGAGAGCCCAGGCGCTTTAACTTTGAGCCGAAAAACCACTGGGATATAGGCGGGAGGCTTGGAATTCTTGATTTTGACCGGGCCGTCAAGATAACAGGAGCGCGGTTTGCCGTTTATATTGGACTTGGGGCTAGGCTTGAACGGGCGCTTATAAATTTTATGCTCGATATTCACACGCGAGAAAATTCTTATATAGAAATTTTTCCGCCGGTTCTCGTAAATTCAGACTCTATGACCGGCACAGGCCAGCTTCCAAAATTCCGAGATGATATTTTTAAGATTGAAGGTTGGGATTACTTTCTTATACCTACGGCAGAAGTGCCGGTTACAAACATACACAGGGGCGAGGTACTTGAGGCAAAAAACCTTCCGCTGTATTATACCGCATACACTCCCTGCTTCAGGGCGGAAGCCGGATCGCATGGCAGGGACACGCGGGGGCTTATCCGTCAGCACCAGTTCAACAAGGTTGAGCTTGTCAAGTTTGTAACGCCCGAGACCTCGTACGAGGAGCTTGAAAAACTCACAGGCAATGCCGAGGAAATTTTGAAACGCCTTGAGATTCCTTACCGGGTGGTTGATCTATGCACCGGAGATCTCGGGTTTTCAGCGGCTAAGACCTACGATATCGAGGTATGG
The DNA here is from genome assembly GCA_027021335.1 of Nitrospirota bacterium. Taxonomy (GTDB): domain Bacteria; phylum Nitrospirota; class Thermodesulfovibrionia; order SZUA-242; family SZUA-242; genus JALUUO01. The sequence continues at coordinate 48,203 of JALUUO010000007.1, read as the reverse complement.
CTGCCCGGACAGCAGCGCTACAGGGAGATTTCTTCTTGTTCCAACTTCGAGGATTATCAGGCAAGAAGGGCTGGAATCCGCTACCGGCCTGAGGGTAGAAAGAAGAACGAGCTGGTGCATACGTTAAACGGCTCCGGTCTTGCAGTAGGCAGAACACTGGTTGCAATTTTAGAGAACTATCAGCAGGAAGACGGTTCTGTTATAATACCTGAGGCGCTTAGGCCCTACATGGGTGTGGACAGGATTAGTTAAATTAATGGAGGAGTGGCCGAGTGGTTTAAGGCGGCGGTCTTGAAAACCGTTGTGGGGGCGACTTCACCGTGGGTTCAAATCCTACCTCCTCCGCCATATAACACCAGGTTAAATAAAAAAATTATTGCGCGAAGCTTTAGCGCATTAAAAACGGAGAGGTGGCCGAGCGGCTGAAGGCAACGGTTTGCTAAACCGTCGTAGGGTTAACGCTCTACCCAGGGTTCAAATCCCTGCCTCTCCGCCATAGATTTTGATTTATACGCGCCCTTAGCTCAGCTGGATAGAGCAACGGACTACGAATCCGTAGGTCGGGAGTTCGAATCTCTCAGGGCGTGCCATTTAACATAACCGTCAGGGCGTGTCACAAAATAACTTGGCTTTTTTCGATCAATTATTTTACCGGTGTGTAGGCGTATATACGAACTGTAAAAGGCGGTATTTTGATCTCACGGCCTTCTTCCTCCATAGTCAGGTAAACACGTATAGCGCGAGGAAGTTCTAATTTGCCGAGATCTTCATCATCGGGGTCCCATTCATCCAGCCAAGTGCCTTCCGAGTCGTCTTCTTTTATTTCGTAATACTCGAATTCCAGGTCAGTCACAGCAGGGTCTACCAGGAATACCTCTCCCGCCTCTTCATCGTCAAGAACGTTCTCATCGAAAAAATAACTCTCCTCCATGTTTAAACCTTGATCGTCCACGAAAAATCTCACCCATCTCAAACCAGGCAGGTTTGAGTTATCCGGCCGATACTTATCCACGTCAGCGGTTACAAGACCGATTGAATCGTATTTTCCAGAGAAAAAAAGAACCCGGTCTTCTTCGACTTGTTGCACTAAAGGATAGGCCGAATGAATAACAGGCACAAGCCGGTCAACGAGTGTTCTTATATGTTGTGACCGATTCATTCGGGCCTCTCCCTTTCGGCTGGTTTTGTAGGATAAGTGCATAGCGCTGTAAACAATACTAAGAACAACAGCGGACAGTGTAAGGGCCAGCACCACCTCGATTAATGTAAAACCAGGGGCCAGGTATGTTTTTTTATGGTATCTCTTCTTCCTCGTCATAAATAGTCTTCCGTGATACAAGGCTGACTTTGCCGCTTGTACCCCATCCCACGTCCACTATAACGTTAAACACTATTGTTTTACTGTCTTCGTTATCATCTTCTATACGTTTAACATCTACCATATAGTCGTATCCGTCATCCAGGGAGTCGAAGTCCATGTTTTCCTCGATCGGATCCTTGGCCAGGGTTTCATCCATAATAGACCGGGCTGAGATTAAAGCAAAAGTATAAACTTCAGCTTTCGAGGCGCGTCCTAGTCCTTCGCTGAAAAGTTCGAAAAGGGTGACAAAGGCGAAGCCCAAAATGGTGACTGCCACCAGGACCTCCAGGAGACTAAGTCCGGTGTTACTATTGATAGTTCCGGATCGATCAGCGCCCAACTTTCACACCTCCAAGAACTGGGTCTATTGTCAAAACGGCTTCATGCCCCTTTTCGTCTGTTACAAGAATCTCACCGCCGTTTGAGTAACCACGTGGAAAAAAGGCAATCGCCGACTCTGAAACCTCATAGCCTGCCGGTAAAAAAACGGCGTCGTCCACCGGGATGCCCTCGCGTTCAAGCCAATAGTATGGAATGCCGTCAAGGTCGGTTTCTGTATAAAAGGAGTAGTCTACTCTTTCCATAACTGCATTCTGACGTGCCCACTTAAGTGTTGTAGCAATACGGCGCACCTCACCCATGAATACCGTGCGTTCTCTTCGTTTGCCCATTTCCACCACAGCGATCGAGGAAGCCACCCCTATGATTACTATGACGACAATAAGTTCAAGAAGAGTAAAGCCGCTGTTGATACGAGCGATTTTTGGCAATTAATTCTCCTGGCGGTTCAATAAAATTCAAAAAAACTACAACATCACCCCAATTATGGTGTCTTCTGCAAGTTAATCTATAATGACATAATTGCAACCTGTGACTTTTGTGAACTACTCTTATATTTTACAATACGCCATGGTCTTTCCACAGAATTATGATAAACTACTTTAATTGCACAGGTATTTTCCTGAGAATGCCCTCATGTTCGGAGAAAGTTCGGAGAAAGTTCGGAGAAAGTAATGATCGAAATTTCTGCAATACTTAAAGAACACCAAATAATGGTAGCCGGTCTAGAACCTATGGCTCCGCAGATCGAGCAGATAGCCCGTCGTATGAGTGCCGCTTTAAACAATGGGGGCAAAATCATCTGGATGGGTAACGGCGGCAGTGCGGCGGACAGCCAGCATCTGGCCGCAGAACTGGTAGGCCGTTTTAGCCGGGAGCGTTCTGCTATTCCTTCCATAGCTCTGACAACTGATACATCCATCCTTACGGCAATTGCCAATGATTATGGATTTGATAAAGTTTTTGCCCGCCAGGTGGAAGCTCTTTGTACTGCTGGTGACGTAGTGGTCGGTCTTTCCACCTCTGGAAACAGTGAAAATGTTATGCAGGGTATTAAAAAGGCCAAAGAACTTGGAGCCTATACAGTGTGTTTAAGTGGGGGGCAGGGAGGCCGATTAAAGGATATGGCAGATATATCCCTGGTGGTTTCCGTAAGTAGAACCGCTCGTATCCAAGAAGGTCACATCCTGGTAGGACACATTCTGTGTGACTGGATAGAAGCTGCTTGTATACAAGCTCTGCGCCCTGGAGAGATACCTGATGATGTTTGAAAACAGTTCTAAAATCCTTGAAACTCTAAAAAGTGGGTTTCAGCACAAAGAAGTACTTGTAGTCGGCGACCTTATGCTGGATCGTTATGTTTGGGGAGATGTTTGCCGTATTTCTCCTGAGGCTCCGGTACCGGTGGTGCGGGTCGGTCGTGAAACCGAGCGTTGCGGCGGCGCGGCAAATGTAGCTCTCAACCTTGCAGGGTTGGGCCTCTTGCCTAAAGTGGTCGGGTTCGTTGGTGAGGATTCCACCGCTTATAAACTTGGGGAACTGCTCAGGCAGGCAGGTGTGGACGGCAGCTCGATAGTCAGCCTGGCTGATCGGCCAACCATCACTAAAACCAGGATCATAGGAGGGCATCAGCAAATGCTCAGACTGGACTACGAAAAACACCTTCCGATTGCTGGTAAAGATGTGAATGACTTACTTTTTGTTATACATAAACTAATCGAAAACCGGCCTGCAGCGGTTATTCTTTCCGACTACGATAAAGGAGTTTTGCAGCAGGAGGAGGTTTGCCGTGAAGTTATAAGCCATGCAAAAAAAGAGGCTATTCCGGTGTTTGTGGATCCTAAGGGAGTAAATTACAGTAAGTACACAGGGGCCACAGCTCTTTCACCTAATCGCCAGGAGCTGGCTGATGCTGCCCGGCTTTCTAGAAGCTCTAAAGACGTGTCGTCTGCCGAACAACTTGATGTTCTGCTTGAGGCCGGGGTCGGCTTGGTGAGACAGCTCGAGGTGGATTTTCTGGCCGTAACCTTGAGCGAGCAAGGAGTTGCTCTGGTCAGCAGTGAAGGTTCCGCTCACAGCGACGGCCAGGTTCGGGTTATACCGTCTTTAGCCAGAGAAGTCTACGATGTCTCTGGAGCCGGTGACACGGTTATTGCTACTTTGACGGCAGGTATTGTTGCAGGCCTAAGCCGTCTTGAGGCTTTACACCTGGCCAACCTTGCAGCAGGTGTGGTTGTAGGCAAAGTAGGCACTGCGCCGATAAAGAATCATGAGCTTATGACGGCGCTTGCAAGTGAAGAAGCCATGGAGTGGTCTGATCATCACGGATGGATGTCGGCTAAAATCTGCACTCTGGAGACTTTGATGGTCCGGGTGGCCCAGTGGCGTGAAAAAGGTGAGCATATAGTTTTTACAAATGGCTGTTTCGATCTTCTACATGCAGGTCATGTCAACTACCTGCATAAAGCCCGGCTTCTTGGTGACCGGCTGGTGGTCGGCTTGAATACCGATCGTTCGGTTCGCATACTCAAGGGGCCGTCAAGGCCGGTGATTGCCGAGGGGGAACGGGCACAGATTTTGGCCGCACTTGCCTCTGTTGATGCCGTAGTTCTGTTTGACGAGGAAACGCCGCTTCGCCTTATTAATGCGGTGCGTCCGGAGATCCTGGCCAAGGGTGCCGACTATACGGAAGACCAGGTGGTTGGCGCTGAAGCTGTAAAGTTTTGGGGTGGGCACGTGGCATTGGTTCCTTTAGTGCAGGGGCGCAGTACGACCGGAACTCTAGAGCGGATAAACAAGGTTACGGGAAAAAAGATATAGGAGAGGTATTATTTATGAGAAATTTTCTTCGAAAACGTATTCTGGTGACTGGTGGAGCCGGTTTTCTTGGCTCACATCTTTGCGAACGACTGCTTAAGGATGGTCATGATGTGCTCTGCGTAGATAATTTTTTCACAGGCACTAAGGACAATATTCTGCATCTTTTGGGAAACCCTCATTTCGAAGTGATACGTCATGATGTCACTTTTGCTCTTTATGTAGAGGTGGATGAGATATATAACCTTGCTTGTCCGGCATCACCCATTCATTACCAGTTTGACCCGGTGCAGACGACTAAAACCAGTGTGCATGGGGCTATTAATATGTTGGGTCTGGCTAAGCGTGTAAAGGCAAAAATTTTACAGGCTTCCACCAGCGAGGTTTATGGTGACCCAAAGGTTCATCCACAGCCGGAAAGCTACTGGGGGCACGTTAATCCTGCCGGCTTGCGCGCTTGTTACGACGAAGGTAAACGTTGTGCTGAAACGCTGTTTTTTGACTACTATAGACAGCACAATCTACGTATAAAGGTGGCCCGTATTTTCAATACTTACGGGCCACGCATGCATCCAAATGATGGCCGGGTGGTTTCTAATTTTATTGTTCAGGCGCTTAAGAGTGAACCTATAACGATTTACGGGGATGGTTCGCAAACCCGTTCTTTTTGTTATGTAGATGATCTTATAGATGCCTTTATCTTGCTTATGGACACCCCGGATGATTTTACCGGTCCGGTTAACACAGGCAATCCCGTTGAGTTTACCATACTGGAATTGGCGGAAAAGGTGATAGAACTGACTGGTTCCAAATCGAAAATAGTGTTCAAGCCCTTGCCGTCAGACGATCCGAAACAACGTCAGCCGGATATTACTCTTGCCAGGGAAAAACTAGGCTGGGAACCCAAGGTGCCGCTTGCAGTAGGTGTGGGGCATGCAATCGCATATTTCGATGCTTTACTGAAAAAGAGTATAAGTTAATTGATAAGTGCCAGGAGGACATCGTAGACACACATTGGAGGTGATTTATGCCATCAAGAAAAAAGAGTCGTAATGTCCATATCTGTCTCTCCTGATACGGCTGAGGAATGCAAAAAAAGATAGCTAAAGCAAAGGGGGAAGCAATCAGCCAGTTTTTCATGGAGATGTTTTCACTGTACAAGCAGGAAAAGCTGAAGGAGGAATTCTACCAGTTACAGAGATACGGCTCCAAAAAAGCAAAAGAGTTTAAGATTTCTGAAGCTGAGAGACAAGTTTTTATGGAGCGACGATAGAATCACTGCAGCTATAGACTGCGAATCTCGTCAATCCACTCCCGCACAGCCGGAAATACGTAGACGTTATCCAGGTCGAGTTCGCCAAGGCCGGCAGCCAGTGTCTTTATCTTTTCAGAAACAGGATCATTTTCTTGCAGAAAAAACATAGCCCGACCTTAGGCATGCAAATATAATGAACCGTTACGTAATACTCGGAACAGCAGGCCATATAGATCACGGAAAAAGCGCATTGGTAAAAGCGATGACCGGAGTGGATCCCGACCGTCTAAAGGAAGAAAAGGCGCGGGGTATTACTATCGACCTCGGCTTTGCAGACCTTTCTTTTGACGACGGTCTTACCATCGGAATAGTAGATGTTCCGGGCCACGAACGGCTTGTAAAAAACATGCTGGCAGGAGCCGGCGGAATAGACATGGTGGCCATGGTGATAGCGGCGGATGAAGGAGTGATGCCCCAGAGCCGCGAGCACCTGGCTATTTGTGATCTGCTTGGTATCAATAGGGGCCTTATAGTTCTTACAAAGTCGGATCTTGTCGAGCCCGACTGGCTTGAACTGGTCACAGACGATGTCCGGGAGTTTACGGCCGGAACTTTTCTGGAGGGAGCCGATATTGTGCCGGTTTCGTCCAAGACCGGAGATAATCTTGACGTCCTTAAAAAACGTATTCACGATATAGCCGTTGATGTTCCGGCCAAGTCGGAAAAGGGAATCTTCCGGCTTCCGATTGACCGGGTCTTTACTTTAAAAGGTTTTGGAACCGTGATAACAGGCACGGCGCTTTCGGGCCGCATCTCGGTGGACGAACCGGTAGAGATACTTCCAAAGGCATGGAAAAGCCGGGTAAGGGGCTTGCAAAGCCACGGTAAAACCATCCGGACGGCAAGGGCCGGCCAGCGGGTGGCGATAAATCTGCAAGGCATCGAAAAGGATGAACTGTCCCGTGGCGACATTCTTACTGTGCCGGAGCGGCTCAAATCAACCTCTGTAATTGATGCCAGGTTGCGGCTCCTTAAGGATTCCCCTCCAGTGAAATCGAGATCCCTTGTGCACTTTCATGCAGGCACGGCCGAGACGATCGCACGTGTTATTCTTTATGAGACGGATATTCTAAAGCCGGGCGAAGAGGCTTTCTGCCAGTTCAGGCTTCAAAAATCACTGGTGGCCATGTCCAGGGACCGCTTCGTGATCCGCCGCTTCTCTCCCCTGGCAACCATAGGGGGGGGCATTGTGCTTGATTCGACTCCGCATAGAAGAAAAAGAAGCGAGGGGGTTTCGGACTTGGAGACATTTCATTCAGGCTCTCTGCAGGATGCTGTCGAGGTTAAGATCCGTAGACAGGGAATTTACGGTATGACCCTGCCGGAGCTTGAAGGCTGGATAAGGGGTAATCTGCCGGATATAAGGAATGCTGCAAAGATTCTTGTTGAAACCGGCGCTGCCGTTGCGGTTGAGCATCACCTGGTGCATAAAGACGCCTTATCTGTATTTAGAGACGAGGCGCTTGCGCTCCTGAAGGGTTTTCATAAAAAGTATCCCATGAAGCCCGGAATGCCGAAGGAAGAACTAAGAAGCCTGTTTCCCGGTCTTTCGTTAAAGATTTTTTCCGGGCTTCTTGAGAGGCTGCGGGAGGTTATTATCGAGCAAGACCGTGTGAGATCGGCGGGATTTAAGGTCGCGCTTTCCGAGGCGGACGAAGCCGGCAAGGCAGAGGTGCTTAAGCTCATACAGCAAGGAGGACTTCAGCCGCCTTTTGTCAAGGAACTGGCAGCGAAACTCGCAATGCCGGAAAGGGTTGTTTCTGATATGTTGAAGCTTATGAGCAGTGCCGGCCTTTTAAAACGGATAAACGATTCTCTCTATATCTCCAGCGACCGGTACAAAGAAATGATGGACATGCTCAAGGTCTTTTTCAGCGAGAAAACTGAAATGACAGTTGCCCAGTTTAGAGACTTGATCAATGCCACCCGTAAATACGCGCTTCCATACCTAGAGCACCTGGATGCCGCAAAAATCACGCTTCGGACCGGTGATGTGCGGAAGTTTCTGATAAAAAACTGAGAACGTAGTAACTTAGACACGGCCTTGCATTTAAACCGGCTAAGTTTTTAATATAATCGGTTGATAAGACATCTGGAGAGATGTCCGAGTCCGGCCGAAGGAGCACGACTGGAAATCGTGTAGGCGTTCATAGCGTCTCGTGGGTTCGAATCCCACTCTCTCCGCCATAAACAAAGTTTTTTCTAATTTTTTCCCAACTCACAACCCGAGGGTTGGGAGATTTTATGCAGTCAGGGGCTTGGGCCCCGCGCATCGAGGCGCTGCCGAACCCCGCCAGGTCCGGAAGGAAGCAACGGTAAGTGGTTGTCGCGAGTGCCGCGGGCAATCCTGATCCCCTGGCTGCATAAAATCTAATCTAAATGATACTTTTAAATCTCTCGACACTAAAAAAATGAGTTATCTCGTTCTTGCACGGAAATGGCGTCCGCTGTCCTTTACAGATCTTGTAGGGCAGGAGTCCGTTGTCCGCACGTTGAAAAACGCAATCGATCAGGGAAGGGTCGTCCATGCCTATGTTTTTTCCGGCCCCAGAGGGGTAGGTAAAACCACTACGGCGCGGATACTTTCCAGGGCGTTGAACTGCCAGAATGGTCCCACTACTGAACCATGTGGGAGCTGTCCCTCGTGCGACTCGATCACCACCGGCTCGGCAGTGGATGTGATAGAGATCGACGGCGCATCGAACCGCGGTATTAACGAGATCCGAGAACTAAGGGAAAGTGTCCGGTATGCCCCTTCGAGCGGCAGATACAAGATTTATATAATAGACGAAGTACATATGTTGACCAAGGAGGCTTTTAACGCGCTTCTTAAAACCCTGGAAGAGCCACCCCCACACGTTATTTTTATATTTGCTACCACATCACCCAAGAGCATTCCGGTAACCGTTCTGTCCCGGTGCCAGCATCTGAACTTCCGGCGTATTCCCAAGGCGAAGATCATGGATCATCTAGCCTATATTTGCGAGCAAGAGAAGGTCTCGATTACACCAGGTGCCTTGGAGATGATCGCAAGGGTGGCTGAGGGCAGCGTACGTGACGGTCTTACCGTGCTTGATCAGGCCATGGCATTTAGTTCTGATGTGCAGGAGCAGGATCTGCAGACCATGCTTGGGCTTCCGGAGCGCGGCCTTTTATACGACATGGCAGGGCTGCTTCTTAAGGGAGACAGGTCGGGTCTTTTAGAAACAGTATGCGGTCTTGCCGAGGGAGGGAGCGATTTAAGAACATTTCCACGGGAGCTTGCCACCCTATTTAGAAACCTATTAGTAGTAAAGGTTTCAGAACGTCCGGCAAGCCTGCTGGAGCTTCCGGAGGATGAGCTGCTTGACTTAAAAGCACTTGCGGAAGATGTAAGCACAGAAGAGTTGACTCTTATGCTTGACGAACTTATGAAGCTTGAAGGCGAAATTCGTGCGACGCCAACCCCTCGCTACCTGATGGAGCTGGCCTTTATACGGGCAACGTTTTTTAAGGGCTCGACTTCGCTTAGTGGTATTATTAGCCGTCTTGAGTCTATGGATGCTTCTTCTGTTGATTCTTCTTCTTGTGGCTCTTCCGCTAAAACCGAAAAAGTTAAAAAGAGTGTAAACAAAGTTGAAACCAGTAAAAAAACAGCAGATAGCCGGAGCAAACCTGCCGAAACAGCCGGGTTGGAACCTGGTTCTCCAGAAGCGCATGAAACAATCAAACCATACAGTGACAGACCGGTAGCCGGCAAAGACAGGGAAAAGCTATGGCAGAACATTATCAGCCGGATCGAGCAAAAGAATCATCCCTTGGCTTCCAGGGTTTCGGCCGGCCGGCTCTGCGAGCTTACACAGACCGAAGCAGGAATCCGTTTTGACGTTGAAAATGCCGCCTTTTACATTGATTCGCTTAGACGCAACATTAAAGAGATAGAGGAAGCGGCAGCCTCTGCCTTGGGACGCCGTATAAGGGTAAAGTTTATCGCAGGGGGAGCAGGAAAGGATAATACCACCGGCTCTCAGCCGCTAAAACTAAAAAAACCTTCAGAGCTTAAAAAGAAAATCCTTGATGAGCCGATAGTGCGGTCGGCTGTCGACCTTTTTGATGCCAAGGTGCTGGATGTCAAGCCCCTGGAGAGCTATTTTGAAAACGGAGGAAGTGATGTCTAAAAAGATGATCAGCGGCCTGATGAAGCAGGCCCAGAAGATGCAGGAAGAGATGGCCAGAGTACAGACAGAGGCTGCATCAAAAACAGTGGAAGCCTCTGCAGGCGGCGGAATGGTGAGTGTAATAGCCAACGGTGCCAACGAGATTGTCTCTGTAAAGATAGAAAAGGAAGTCGTCAATCCTGACGATGTTGATATGCTTCAGGATCTCATTGTAGCGGCGGCCAACGAGGCGCTAAGGCGTATTCAGGATGAGATTCAGCAGGAAATGGGTAAGTTGACAGGCGGGTTGAACCTTCCCGGCATGGGTGACCTTGGCGGGCTTTTCGGCAAGTAGAGAGGCCTATTGCAATACGCCCCTACTTAGCCCCGCGTCAGGCAACAAGCATGAGCATCGGAATAGTAGAAAATCTTATAGAGCAGCTGTCAAAACTTCCCGGCATAGGCAGAAAATCGGCGCAGCGGCTTGCCTTTTTCATAATGGGCATGCCTGAAGGCGAGGCGCGTGGCATATCTGAGGCTATTGTGGCTTTGAAGGAAAGTGCGCGTTTCTGCAGCCAGTGCTTCAATATAACTGATAAGGAACTTTGTGATATTTGCAGTGATCCGCTACGTGACGCCGCAAAACTCTGCGTTGTAGAAGAACCCAGCAACCTGATCGTTATAGAGCGCACGCGGAGCTACCGTGGACTTTACCACGTGCTTCTTGGCACTCTTTCGCCGATTGACGGGCTGACCCCGGAGCGTCTTAAGATACGAGAGCTTGTGGAGCGTGTTGGCCGGGGCAGCATCGATGAGGTGATTCTGGCCACAAACCCAAACACCAAGGGAGAGGCCACTGCAAGATATATTTCTGATCTGCTTAGGCCCCTTGGAGTGCATGTATCCCGAATAGCTTATGGCTTGCCGATAGGGGGCGATATAGAGTTTGCCGACGAGGTTACACTGGCTAAATCACTCGAAGGAAGAAGAGATTTTTAGTTAAACAGACATGCTTGCACGGTTGATAAGCGCCAGCCTTATTGGAATCGATGCCCATCCCGTCGAGGTTGAGGTGGATGTTACGGCTAAGGGCCTGCCTCATTTTTCGACTGTCGGTCTGCCGGATGTTGCTGTAAAAGAGAGCAAAGACCGGGTAAAAGCGGCTCTGAAAAACACCGGCTTCAATTTTTCCCTTAAGCAGATAACCGTAAACCTGGCACCGGCCGACATAAAGAAGGAAGGTTCTGCCTTTGATCTGCCTATATCCCTGGGCATCATTGCTGCCGAGGGCCTCATCCCTCCGGAACGGCTTGAACGCTTTATGATAGTCGGAGAACTCTCGCTTGACGGACGCATAAAGCCGGTCCGCGGTGCTCTTTCAATTGCGATAACAGCCAGAAACAAGGGGCTCGATGCCGTAATTCTTCCAATCGAAAATGCGGATGAGGCAGCGGTGGTAAAAGACATCAAGGTATTTGGCGTTAAAACCCTGCCCGATCTCGTGGAGTTTTTAAGGGGCGAGCAGGCAATAGAAGCTGTGAGTACCGATGTACAGAAGGAGCTGGAAGAGGCCGCCTCGGTCTATGAAGGGGACTATTCCGAGGTAAAAGGCCAGCAACATTCAAAGCGGGCGATCGAGGTGGCTGCGGCAGGTGGTCATAATCTGCTTATGATCGGCCCCCCGGGAAGTGGAAAAAGCATGCTGGCCAGAAGGCTTCCTGCGATACTTCCTTCCATGACCTTTGAAGAGGCGCTTGAAAGCACACGCATCTGGTCAGCCTCCGGCTTGATGAGAAACGGACGTCCTCTTCTTGCGGCGCGGCCTTTTCGCTCGCCGCATCACACGCTGTCTGATGTAGCGATGGTAGGCGGCGGAACAGTACCAAAACCGGGTGAGATATCGCTTGCCCATAACGGGGTGCTTTTTCTTGATGAGCTTCCGGAGTTCAAGCGTCCGGTACTAGAAGTGTTGCGGCAGCCGCTTGAAGACAGGGAAATCACCATATCTCGCGCAATGGGCGCTATAACCTACCCTGCTTCCATTATGCTTGTGGCGGCCTGCAATCCGTGTCCCTGCGGATTTCTGGGAGACCAGAAACATCCATGTACATGCACGCCCTCACAGATCAACAAATACCGGGCAAAAATATCCGGACCGCTTTTAGATAGAATAGATATTCATGTAGAGGTTCCTGCAGTGCCGTACCGTGATCTTTCAAACTCTAAACCGACGGAGTCTTCAGAAGCGATCCGTACACGTGTTGAAAAAGCCAGGCAGGTACAGATGAGCAGGTTTAGACAGAGCCGGAAGGTTTACTCCAACTCCCAGATGCAGGCCCGGCATATGAAATCGTTCTGCAGTCTTACCGAAGATGCCAAGAGTCTTATGGAGGTTGCTATGCAAAAACTAGGCTTGTCTGCCCGTGCTTATACACGTATTCTCAAGGTATCCCGCACCATAGCTGACCTGGCAGGCACCGACGAAATAAGACCCGAGCATATATCGGAATCCATACAATACAGGACTCTCGACCGTAACCAGGCTCTTACATAAACCAAGGCCTTCTGTAGCTAAACTAAAAGAAACGTGTTGGTTGGTATGGGCTGAACTTATTCTGCTTCTTCACTTACCGGGCCAAATACGTATCCCCGGTGGAACTCCTCTGTACTCTGTAAAATAACTGCTGTTGTTGTGGAAGGCGTTGTTTTGATCACCTGGACTTTGCCTATTTTCTCTCCATAAAATCGTTTCTCAGGCTTGGAGATGGAAAGGACGTCTCCAACAGCCAGCCCGTCGTCTGCGCCCCGGTCAAGGTAAACGACTTCATGTACTCCAATATTCCATTTTAGCTCTTTTGTCTCGACGATATAACCGCTGATGTTTGGGGTTCGCGGCTTTTCGCTTACAAGAACAGCTTCCAGTTCGCTGTACTCTCCAAGGATGGATTTTGGTTCTATGTAGTTATATGAATCTATAATTTTTGCTGCGTTTGCGCCGTTTCGATGCTCTGTCACCTCTAAGGAACCAAGAATTTCGTAGAGAGTGCCAAGGTAGTTTCCAGTGACAGGGTGATTTATCTTTTTAATCTTGCGAAAAAGCGAAAACTTTTTGCCTTTGTTTGCGCCGTTATCAGTTACATAAACACGATCATATCTTCCGAGAAGCTGGTGTTCCGAAGGCGATCCCAGAATAGTCCCCATTTCCTGTAAGTCATCAGAAATAAAACCGGCTGCCGCTATAAATTCCGGCTTGGCGAGGTATCTTGCTTTTTCAACCTTTACCGGCTTTTTAGCCGATATGGGCGCGGATACAGGCGTCTCTATCGGAGGCTCTGTAACAGGCTCTGCCGGCGTTGCTGGTTTCACAAGTTTGCGATACTTGGGTTTTAACAGATCAATGGGAATTCGGATGACTTGTCCCGGATAAATCAGGTCTGCGTTTGTGATTTTAGGGTTTACCTGCCAGACCTTGGGCCATGAGAAAGGGTTCTCCAGCCTTTCATTTGCAATACCCCAAAGGGTATCGCCTTTTTTGACCGTGTACTCTTCGTATTGGTAAATTGACGAAGGTGTTGCTTCCGGTAGTGAATCCTTTTCAGAAAGATCAGCCGCCCAAGCCGGCAAGGAAAAAACCAAAAGAAGCACTAACAAAGACATGTATTTCATGCTGACAACTCCTGAACCGGCTGGGCTTTTACTGGATCTAACTCTAAAATATAGTGATTTAGCTGCAGCCGTATTTTATGAGCATTTTGCGTACATCGCATATATCACCAAGTTGAGCGGTTTTCCTGCCTGGTATTCACTAATTTTTTGCGACAAACCGCGCAACTTGGAGTACAATAAGTTTCTATGAAAACCTCTTATAAAACACCTGAATAATACTTTTTTATTCCGGTTTTATTTCGATTTTATTCCAAACTCATTACTATTCCATTTAAAGAATAACCTATCTGATTCTTTTATTGTTGTCAAGCTGTTAGTTCAAAAAAGGAAGAACATCGTTGACAACAGGCTTTATTGGCTGTGGATCGCATTCGAGATTTTCCGGAACTTTTATCTTCCGCATGTCACCTGTTCCAATAAAGATGATTTTGCATGGAACTCCGTCTGGATTATCGTCTTCAGTCCAGTAAGCCCCAAGGTCTTTTGTTAGGCCAAGAAGCTTTTTATGAGCCCTGCAGAAGACCGGGTGATGCGGAGTTGACAACTTGCCGTCACGAAATTTATAGACGCAAGCAAGGTCCATTAAGTAAACACGGTCGTGAGCCTCTTCTTCTGGTGGTGAGTCGTTTGAGCACTGTGTGAAAAGAACGAGAAGCGAGAAAGATAAAAAAAATTTAATAAGATAACGCCCGCCTTGTTTCTGTACGGCTTGCCACTTACTATACAAATCTGTTTTTAGAAACTTTAAAATCATGATTTCTCTTTATCCCAGAGACAGGGGGCTCTACCCGTCAACCAAGTGCATCCTTTTTTATGGTTATGGTGCGAGAGGGGGGACTCGAACCCCCACAGCCAAGGCCGCCAGATCCTAAGTCTGGTGCGTCTGCCAATTCCGCCACCCTCGCTTAATTTATTACTACAAATATGAATGATGTACGGCTCCGGAGTCAATGAAAACTTGAGGTGCATTCATGCCCGAACGACCGACTTTATAAAGCATTAACAATGGCTTAATAATTAATTCCCAGAGAAAACATTTATTAATCAAAGAGATGTGAGTTTTTGTTTTTAGATGGATAAAACCCTTAATAAAAAGCCTTGACACACACAACATATTGTGGTTTTATTTCTATGGTACCTAATATACTTTATGTTAAAAACATTCCTTTCATCTAAATTATAATGACAAGAACGTCAAAATTAGTCCAATACAACGGTATTTGAGGAGAAACACTATGAAAAGCGCCACGCCTGCAAACTTGGGATTAACCGGCAACGCGATGAAAGTACTCGAGAAACGGTATCTGCGCCGCGACAGCAGCGGGAAGGTGACCGAAACCCCGTTTGATATGTTTAAACGCGTTGCACGCACTATAGCCAGGGCTGATCTTCTCTACGACAGACCCTTGCCCGAGGTTCAGGCGTTGGAGGAGAGGTTTTTCGATCTGATCTCATCCACAGACTTTCTTCCAAACAGTCCAACGCTTATGAATGCCGGCCGGAGGCTTGGGCAGTTGTCTGCATGTTTTGTCCTGCCTGTGGAGGACTCCATGGACTCTATTTTCGATGCTGTAAAAAATGCAGCCATGATTCACAAGTCTGGTGGAGGCACAGGCTTCAGTTTTTCCAGGCTTCGGCCCTGTGGTGATGTGGTGGGCTCAACCAAGGGGGTCTCATCCGGTCCTTTGTCGTTTATGACCGTTTTTGATGCGGCTACGGAAACCATCAAGCAGGGAGGCACGCGGCGTGGCGCCAACATGGGTATTCTGCGCGTTGATCACCCTGACATTCTGGAATTTATTACTGCAAAGGACAGCAACAACAAGCTTAATAATTTCAACCTGTCGGTTGCCATTACAGAGGAGTTCATGAAGGCTGTTGATGCTGATAGAGACTACGACCTGTTGAATCCGCACGACGGAACTGTTGCCGGATCGATCAGCGCCCGCAAGGTATTTGATCTCATAGTGGATCACGCCTGGAAAAACGGCGAGCCGGGAATAATATTTCTTGACAGGATCAATGCCGGCAATCCAACACCGGCCGCTGGAGAGATTGAATCAACCAATCCCTGCGGTGAGCAGCCGCTTTTACCTTACGAATCCTGTAATCTTGGATCCATAAACCTGGCCCGTATGGTGGGTAACGGCCAGGTGGACTACGAGAAGTTAAAAACGGTTGTTCATGACGCGGTGCACTTCCTGGATAATGTTATTGACATAAACAAGTACCCTCTGCCTAAGATCGAGGAGACGACCAAAGCCAACCGTAAAATCGGACTAGGAGTAATGGGCTGGGCCGACATGCTTATCCAGCTCTCGATCCCTTACAACTCGGAAAGCGCGCATAAGCTGGCCGGCAAGGTTATGAGTGTTATTCAGCAGGAGGGACGAAAAGCCTCTGAGGCACTAGCCGAAACACGCGGTGACTTTCCGAATCACCACCTGAGCATCTTTGCAGGCAAGCAGAAGATGCGCAACGCCACAATTACCACCATAGCTCCCACAGGCACTCTTTCGATTATCGCCGGATGCTCCAGCGGCGTAGAGCCTCTTTTTGCCGTCTCATTTGTGCGCAACGTTCTTGAGGGAACAAAAATGGTTGAGGTGAATCCATGGTTCGAGTCTGTGGCCAAAGAACTCGGGATCTGGTCCAGGGACCTGATAGAGCGTATCTCGGAAAGCGGAAGCATTCATGACTTTGACGAAATTCCTGAAGATATCAGGGCGGTATTTGTGACAGCGCATGATATTTCTCCGGTAGATCACATAAAGATGCAGGCCGCTTTTCAGCAATATACCGATAATGCTGTTTCTAAAACAGTGAATTTCCCTCATAGCGCGACACATCAGGATGTGGAAGAGGTTTACCGCCTCGCTTACAGCCTGGGTTGCAAAGGAGTAACGGTTTACCGCGATGGTTCGCGTGAAGAGCAGGTCCTGTCCACCGGTTCATCCGGCCAGGCAGCTCCGGCCGGCGTTGTTCAAACTACGGTAGATGGCAAAATAACTCCCAAAAGCCGCCCTGAGGTTATGCGTGGAGAGACCCGGGTGTTGAAAACCGGCTGTGGCAATCTCTACGTTACCATTAACGAGGATGAGGACGGCAATCCTTTCGAGATCTTTACCCGGATGGGGAAGGCCGGTGGCTGTGCTGCTAGTCAGGCCGAGGCTATCGGAAGGCTGGTATCGATGGCATTTCGCTCAAACATAGAACCGGCAGAGATTGTCAAACAGCTCAAGGGTATAAGCTGTCACAGCCCGTCATGGAGTGAAGGCGGCCGAATCCTTTCCTGTTCCGACGCAATTGCTACAGCCGTGGAGCGATTTATAAACCGGGGGATAAATACTGCTGCTGAAGCTGCTCAAAAGACAAAACCGGTTATGAAGCATGGAGCCTGCCCCGAGTGTGGAGGCGCTGTGGAGCACGAAGGGGGCTGTGCCGTCTGCCGGAGCTGCGGTTTTACAAAATGTGCTTAACCGAGAAAGAGCAGTGGTGGACGCGGGTCTAAAAATATAAAATGTGCCTGCTTACTGCACTTGAAATTCAGAAATAATGTGAACTTTTATGTAAGGGTTTTTTCGTATTTATCAATGCGGTTTCTGCCTTTTCTTTTTGCCTGATATAGAGCCTGGTCGGAATTGGCAATTAACTTTTCGCTGGTTGAGGTGTCTTCCGGAAAGGAGGCAACCCCTATACTGACGGTTATAGGTAAGTTCCCATTGCCCAGGGACTGGCCGACAGACTTCTCCTGTATCTTGCTGCGTACACGTTCTGCCACGACCAAAGCGTTTTCCTTGGATGTCTCAGGCAGTATAACCACAAACTCCTCTCCGCCGTAACGTGCTGTAATGTCTATGTCACGAACAGACTCCTTAATAGTTTGGGCAACACATTTCAATACATCATCTCCTACCGGATGTCCGTAAGTATCGTTAAAACTCTTAAAATGATCGATGTCTATCATCAAAAGCGAAAAAACGCGCTTATACCGTATGCCACGCCGAACCTCTGCCTTTAATTTTTTCTGAAATTCCCGGTGGTTAAATAGCCCGGTTAGGCCATCGGTTACAGCCAGCCTTTTGGTATGCTCGTGCAGGCGGGCGTTTTCTATGGAAAGAGCAGCCTGAAAGCCGTAAGTTAAAAGCAGGTCTTCGTCCTCATGACCAAAGTATAAGTTGCTGGTTTTATTTACAAGGATTAAAATGCCGATAGAAGTTCCTTTATAGGTAACGGGCACAGCCAGAAGACTTCTTAAATTCGGCAAAGAGAAGGGAAGGGTAATGCCCTCATCTTTTAGTTGCTCGTTTCCTTTAACATTAAGCACACTATGCGTGTTCATAATTTCGTAAAGAGCCCCGGCAATGCTGGGCTGAAACGAGAGAGAATCTTTTTTCAGGTTTCCAGAGACATATACCTGCTCGATCCGGCTTGACTCCGAAGGTAAAAGCAGAAGAAACGCCGCTTCCGAGCGCAGCAGGAAAAGTGCATAATCAGCCAGCTTTTGAAACAAAGATTTAATATCGGATTCTGAGGCCAGCGATACTGTTGCCTCGTTCAGGATGTTCAACTGCCGGATCTTTTGTTCTTTCAAATCATATAGAATTGCGTTTTCGATGGCCGTAGATGCACAGACTGCAAAAAGCTTGAGTAATTGCACTTTTTTTTCCGGTAAAGATGATGTCTCATAATGAAAAAAATAAAGCAATCCAAGTGTTTTTTCATTACAAACCAGAGAAAAACAGATAATTGAATGGATGCCTTCTTCAAGGCTTCCAGGCATATGATCAAAACATTGAATTGAGATGTCTGAGGCAACTTTCCGGACTAAATCTTTGGATAATGTAGAGATGTTTTTAAGAAACTCCTCGCTTACACCCCTGGAATAGATTTCAGGGGCTCCTTCCTGTCTTTCATTGAATAAGACCAGACAGCACCCTCTACAGCCGGAAAGTTCGATGCCCTTGGCAAGAGTTGTCTTTATAGCGTTGGATTTTTGTAAGGTGGAGTTTAGCTCGTATGCAAGACCCAAAAGTTGAGCAAGCTGATCCGAATCCAAAGATTCTATCTTAAGCATACCTCTTGTCTCGACTTTTTAAAAAAGAAATATATTTTGGATGCTCAAGACAGTAAAGTCTATAACATACCGAGTTTATTGTTAAATTATTATAACGCCGGTTTTTTTGTCTGTCAATAAAACAGTACAGACCGGGAGAGACCTAAAAACAATACTTGTTATGATCGAGGCATATAAGCAATGAACTATTCCACTGCAAACAGCGGGCAGTTTAGGCTCTGCAAGAGGTTGAGGTTAATGAATTTGATATTTCTTTTTTGACGTTTACGTTTGTTTAGCTTTCCTTCTTCCACCTGGTGATAATATCTTTTTCGAGCCAATCGAAGCGGCCTTCCATCACTCCGGCAGCGGTGCGGTATTCGGCGGCGTCCATGTTCTGAAATACTCCTTGTTTTGCAATCCTTATTTCGTTTTTTGCGATTAGACAGAAAATGTTGGCAAGTTCCAGTGGGCCCTTATCAGCGGGATTTTCTACATGGTCGGCCGCTGCTTTTGATATGACCGTTGATATTATGAACAACCTAGTTCCGATATCCACAATCCTACCCAGCACCCGCTGCCTGTCCTGTAGCTTCTGGCGATACCGGAGCATTGCGTGGAAGATAAGCCGTGCGAGCCGTCTTGACTCTTTTTCCAGGTAAATAAGGTGTTTTTGGAGTTCGTCCGGAAGTTTACCTCCTTCTAATGCCTTACCCTGTCTCCACCAGAGACGCGGATACCAGGTTGCGTAGAATTTAGCTGCCGAAAGAACCGCTGAAATAGGAGAGCCTCGCCCGTCCTCTGACGGTTTTACTCCCATAACCTCCAGGTGGCGATCGAGTGCCTCGCGCGCAAGAAACAGGCGCATAATATCACTTGTTCCCTCGATTATGAGGTTGATTCTCGCATCGCGCATAAGTCGTTCAACCGGAAGCGGTTTTTCTCCTCTTGCCTGAAGGGACTGAGCTGTTTCATAGCCCCGGCCTCCACGGGTCTGCACAGTATCATCGACTATTTTCCAGAGCACCTCGGATGAGTATAGTTTAGCCATGGCCGCCTCTATTCGGATATCCACATTTTTTGCATCCGCCATGGCCGATGTCAGCTGCGTAAGGGCGTCGAGTGCATATGTGTGAGCCGCCATCGAAGCCATTCTGCCGGCAACGGCATCATGCTTGCCTATGCTTTTCCCCCACTGCTTTCTTTCATTAATCCAGGGGCGAAGTATTGCAAGGCATTGTTTGGCCACAGCTGCTGAGGCGGCCGGAAGCGTAAGTCTGCCGGTGTTGAGAGTGGTAAGTGCTATCTTCATCCCCTTACCTTCCCTGCCGAGAAGATTTTTTTTGGGGACGCGGACGTTATTGAATTTCAAAAGGCCGTTGCTGATGCCTGTCAGTCCCATAAAACGGCATTCGTGTGCCGCTTCGAAGCCAGGTGTGTCCGTCTCCAGTATAAAGGCTGACACTGCCGGATGTCCGGACGATCCTGCCTGGGTCCTGGCCATTACGATAATGATTTCGGCATCTGGACCGTTACTGATCCAGAGCTTTTCGCCGTTTATTAAGTAGGCGTTTCCGTCCTCTGTGAGTGTTGCGGTGGTGTTCATGTGCGAGGGATCCGAGCCTACTCCCGGCTCTGTAAGTGCAAAGGCGGAGAGTGCTCCGGCTGCAAGGCGGGGCAGGAATTTTTCCTTCTGCTCTTCTGTACCAAAAGTCAAAAGCGGCTGCGGAACTCCTATGCTTTGGTGCGCGGAAAGCATGACCGCAGTCGAAGCGCAGTGCGATGCAACAAGGTGTATCACGCGGTTGTAATTGCTTTGCGACAGGCCAAGCCCTCCGTACTTTGTCGGGATTTTCATCCCGAAAAGGCCAAGTTCCCGAAGTCCTGCGATCACATCGCGTGGAATTTTTTCTTCGCGGTCGATCCGGTCGGCGTCCACCTTATTTTCGAGAAACGGCCGTACCTTCAGAAGGAGCTCATCCCCCTTTCTGCGATCGTCCTCTGACTGCTTGGGAAAGGGAAAGACTGCGCCGAAATCAAGATGTCCCATGAACAAGTTGCCGGCAAAGCTCTGCGCTGAAGAGCCTGTCTGGCGTGCCGACTCGATCATCTTAAGTGCAACTTTATCGTCCATATTTCACCTTCAAGAACTAGGGTATAACTGTCGATAAGTACTTAAATAACAACTTAAATAACAGCCTACCTGTTTTACAGTGATGAGTCAATAGCTCTGAACTTTGAATCCCTTGGGGTTTTATTCTCCACTGCTTGCGGCGTAATATTGTGGGTGTGAACCAATATATTCATAAATATGCTTTGAGTTTTAAAGCTATTATTACTTAGCCTTTAAGCTAATATTATGATATTGTTTTATTAGAGAGGAATTGTGACGGCTGTTGAAGAGCCGGACATAAGAAAATGGGTCGAAGAATAGCGATTATAGGTGGAATAAGAACCCCTTATGTAAAGGCCGGAACCCTGTTTTCGGAGCTGAGCGCCGTAGATCTGGGCAGGCTGGTTGTTTCCGAACTCCTTGCCAGGCAGGCGGTTGATCCTCACGATATCCATTCCGTGGTGATCGGCAACGTGGCGCAGCCGATGAACGCGGTTAATGTGGCCAGGGTTATCTCTCTTTTTTCCGGAATTCCAGAGCATGTTCCGGCTTTTACGGTTCACCGAAACTGTGCCTCGGGGTTGCAGGCAATAACCTCTGCCGCACAGCTTATAGCAACCGGCAAGGCCGAAGTGGTGGTGGCCGCCGGTGTTGAGTCAATGTCTAACATTCCATTTTTTATTTCTAAAGAACTTCAGGATGCCATTACCCGCTTTCGGTACGGCCGGACATGGAAGGCAAAACTAAAACCTCTTTTTGGACTCAGGCCCCGCCACTTTGTCCCTAAAGTCGGCCTAATGCTCGGTCTTAACGACCCAACCTGCGGATTGAACATGGGGCAGACGGCCGAGCTTCTTGCACGGGAGTTCAAGATAAGCCGCACGGCCCAGGACGAGTTCGCCCTTATGAGCCACCAGAAGGCCGGCTCGGCCCGTTCAGAGGGCCGCTTTAATGACGAGATTATGCCGGTGCTGCCACCACCACGCTTTAATGATGCTGTAACGTTTGATAATGGGGTAAGGCTTAATCAAAGCATGGAAGACCTTTCACGTTTAAAGCCTGCATTCGATAGAAAGTACGGAACAGTCACTCCTGGCAACTCTTCCCAAATAACCGATGGAGCTGCTGCGGTTTTGATGACCAGCGAAGAGGCTGCCTTGCGGCGCGGTCTTGAGCCTATCGGCTTTATAAAAACGCATGCCTTTGCCGGCCTTTCTCCCAAACGGATGGGACTTGGCCCGGCGTACTCAACTTCGCTGGTTCTTGAGCATTCGGGCATCGATTTTTCTGAAATAGGCCTTATAGAGATGAACGAGGCCTTTGCTGCTCAGATTATAGCCAACGAGATGATTTTCAGCTCGGATCAACTTTCTGAAAAATTCCTCGGCCGAAAAGCTCTCGGCCGGATAAACCGCGAGATATTAAACGTAAACGGAGGAGCAATCGCCATGGGACATCCTGTGGGCTCGAGCGGCACCCGGCTTGTGCTTACCCTGCTTATCGAGATGCAAAAGAGATCAGTAGACCTTGGGTTGGCCACTCTCTGTATAGGCGGAGGCCAGGGCGCAGCAATGATACTTGAGAGGAAATAATAGGAATAGAAAGATGCCTGACGCATTCACTATAGACATCTCAGACGGCATAGCCGTCATAAGATTTGACTTGCCGGGTGAAAAAGTTAATAAGCTTACCACCGGCGTAGTGGCAGAACTGGAACAGTTGATAGGCCGCCTTGAGTCGGAGTCGGGCATTGACGGAGCGGTGATAGTTTCGGGCAAGGAAGACAACTTCATCGCTGGTGCAGATATCTCCGAGATAGAAACCATCGTTTCGCCTGCCGAAGGCGCACGCTTGTCCGAGCAGGGACAAGGTGTGCTGGAGCGGCTTGAACAACTTCCATTTCCTGTAGTGGCTGCTATTAACGGCGCCTGCCTGGGCGGAGGGTTGGAGCTGGCTCTTGCTTGTAATTACCGCCTGGCTACTGACTCGCCTAAAACCGTTCTCGGGCTTCCCGAGACCAGTCTTGGCATAATTCCGGGCTTCGGCGGAACCCAGAGACTTCCACGGCTTGTGGGCATCAAAGAAGCCCTGAGAATGATAACCACAGGAGCAAAGGTCTACCCCAAAAAGGCCTGGAGGATAGGGCTTGTAAATGACGTGGCGGCAAAAGAACGTCTTATGGAGGCGGCTGGCAGATTCATAAGCAGTCACGGCGAAACCGGGAAAAAGACTAAAAAAACGTCCTGGAAATCGCGCGGACTAGTGGCGCTGCTGTTTGAATCCAACAAATTCGGGAGAAACTTTCTATTTGATAAGGCGCGCCAGGCTGTAAGGCGGAAAGTCGGCGATCATTATCCTGCCCCGTTTGCGGCCATAGATGCGATAGAGGACGGTTTTAAACACGGTCTAAAAGAAGGGTTTGCATCAGAGGCTCATCTGCTTGGCGAGATGGCCGTAACAGATACGTCTAAAAACCTGATAAAGGTCTTTCGCTTAAGGGAGAGGTTTTCTCATGTAGAGAAGGCTCCAGCCGGATATATATCCAGTGTAGCTGTGATTGGAGCCGGAGCCATGGGAGGCGCAATTGCGGCTTTGGTTGCCGAAAACGGTATGAAAGTACGCCTTGTTGATATGTCAACAAAGGCGCTGGGCAAAGCCCTGCGAGCTGTTTACTCTACAGTTGAAAAGAAGAAAAACAAGGGAATCTATTCTTCTACTGATGCTGCCTGGATACCCTCTAGGATCTCCTGCGATACCATGATGCGCGGCCTTAAGAGGACCGACGTGGTAATTGAGGCTGTGGTGGAAAGCATGGACGTGAAAAGGTCGGTGCTTGCGGACCTGGCCGCAGCCACCCGAGAGGATACAATTATTGTCTCAAATACATCATCGCTTTCCATAAGCGAGATGGCAGGTGCTGTGCCGGATGCCTGGCGGGTTGCAGGCATGCACTTTTTCAACCCTGTGGACCGCATGCAGCTTGTTGAGGTGGTTCGTGGCGAGAAAACTTCGGATCTGACTGTAAGAATTGTTACAGCTCTTACAAAACGGCTTGGGAAAATGCCTATTGTGGTTAAAGACAGCCCCGGGTTTCTGGTTAACAGGCTGCTTCTTCCCTACCTGAACGAGGCGGCCCGCCTTCTGGAAGACGGGGTCGGTGTGGAGCCGGTGGATGAAGCGATGCTCGAGTTCGGGATGCCGATGGGCGCGTTTATTCTGTTGGATGTTGTGGGGCTTGATATTGCATCACACGTTTGCGAGAACCTCCAGCAGGGCTTTGGTGAGCGGATGAGGCCATCCACGATCCTGGCCGCAATGCGTGATGAGGGAAGGCTTGGCAAAAAAAGTGGAAAAGGGTTTTACCGTTACGATAAAAAAGGCAAACGACAGAGTGATTCAGGGCTTAAAAAAGTCCTGCTTCCTCATGTTAGAGACAACCTTAAGCTCGAAGAACAGTCTATCATAGACAGACTCATTCTGCCTATGATCAACGAAGCTGCTCTGGCTCTTGAAGAGGCTGTGGTTGAAGGCCCCGAGGCCGTGGATGCAGCCATGATTTTCGGCGCAGGATTTCCGGCTTTTACAGGAGGATTGCTTAGGTATGCTGATTCGCTTGGAATTCCCCGGGTGGTGAAAGATCTGGAGAAACTTACAGAGTTGCACGGCGAAAGATTTAAGCCCTCCGGACTGCTTATCGAGATGGCGCAAAACGCAAAGAGTTTCTATAGTTTATAAATTTTATGTAGAGGCAGGTTTCGACTCTGCCTTTACAGCTATTTTATGATCACACCAGAGACTATCCCCAAAATGTTCTTTTCAAGCGTGGGCCGGTTCAGTGGCAAAGATGCGCTGCGTTATAAAAAACCAGATGGCCAATACACTGGTATTACCTGGGATGAAATGGGCACGGCAGTGCGGGAGGCGGCCTGTGGGTTGATAAGTCTTGGAGTAAAGCCTGGCGGCCGGGTGGCTATTATAGCCTACAACCGGCCAGAATGGGCGATAGCAGACCTTGCGATTCTCTCGGCCGGAGCCATCACAGTACCTATTTATCACACAAACACTCCTGCGCAGATGGCGGGTATTGTTCAAAAATCAGGCACGCGGTCTGCTTTCATATCACGCGCTAAAAATGCTGAAATGCTGAGTGGTCTTAAAAAACAGTTAGACTGCGTGGCATTTGATGCTGTGGCGTCATCTGTTGCAGGTAAGAGTAATGTACTTGATTTCCAGGGGCTGCGAAGGCTGGGCTCAGAGGGGCTAAAGAGCGGTCTTGCAGCAGAGTTGGATAAAAGAATGAATGATATCCGGCCTGGAGATTGTGCAACCATAATATATACATCAGGAACAACGGCAGACCCCAAAGGGGTGATGCTTTCGCATGCAAACATTCTTTCGAATGCGGCTGCCGGAGCATCTATTGTGAGTGTTGGCCCTGATGATACCTGCCTGTCGTTTCTGCCTTTAAGTCATGTGTTTGAACGCACTATAGGCCAGTTTTTAATGCTGATGACAGGTGTCACCATCGCCTATGCAGAGTCGATGAGAACAGTGGCTGACGACATGCGTATTGTGCGGCCCACCGTAATGATAGCTGTACCGCGGTTTTATGAAAAACTCTACGCTCGTGTGACAGAGGCGGTCAGGTCTGCCCCGGCTCCAAGAAAAATTCTTTTTAATGCGGCTATGAAAGTTGGGCGTAAACGCATGAAGATGGAAGCAGCAGGTGAAGAGATTGGTGTAGGACTACAGGTTTTAAGCCAAATAGCCAATCGTCTGGTGTTTACGCGTTTAAAAGAAAAAATGGGTGGTAGAATACGTTTTTTTGTATCGGGCGGTGCGCCGCTTGCTCCGGAAATCGTGGAGTTTTTTCTTGCTGCTGGGGTTTCTATCTTGGAGGGATACGGCCTTACCGAGTCGTCACCTGTGATTGCGGCCAACCGTTTGGGTGCCGTAAAGCCCGGAACCGTTGGAGTTCCGCTTCCAGGTGTTGAGGTCAAAACGGCAGAAGACGGAGAGATTCTTGTTAAAGGCCCCAACGTGATGCTTGGCTACTACAATGATGAAGCAGCAACACGCAGCATAATAAAAGACGGCTGGCTTTATACCGGCGATGTCGGCGAGCTGGACAAGGACGGCTACCTGCGTATAACTGATAGAAAAAAAGATATAATTATTACTTCGGGCGGAAAAAACATATCTCCTCAGACCCTGGAAAACCTCATAATGCTGGATGAATTCATATGCCAGGTTATGGTTTACGGGGACCGGAGAAAATATCTTACCGCTCTTGTGGTTCCAGAGTACGAATGCCTGCTGAGTATTGCCGATTCCCTTGGCCTGGCCGGAATACAGCCCTCTGAGCTTGCCCGGCAAGACGCAGTGAAAGATTTTCTAATGTCAAGGATTGCCGAAAGAACTGCCGACCTTGCCGGATTCGAAAAAATAAAAAAGATTATCGTGCTGGCAGAGCCTTTTTCTGAAGAATGTGGTGACCTTACGCCCACGCTTAAGGTGAAAAGAAAGGTGGTTATCGAGCGGTTCCGGAAACGGCTCGATGCTCTTTACGAAACCGACTGAATTCCTGCACCCTGTCCCCTGACAACTGCACCCTGCGAACGGTTACTCTTTTTCGATCCATGTTTGATAACCCGAAGCCAGCCTGTCCCATGAGAAACGGTCGGTCAGCTTTCCGGCAAGATCGGGCGTGAGCCGTTTTTTTCTTAAGATTTCCTGCTTCAGTCGATCTGTAAAACTATCCTCGTTGTACAGAAACTCCTCTGGAAACAACTCGGGATAGGAGAGTCTTTCTGGAACAAGCGGGCGGCAGCCTGCCCGGACCGCCTCGATCATTGAAATACCGAAAAACTCGTGCCTGGCCGTAGAGACTGCAATATCTCCGTGTTTAAGCCACCGGGCATAGTCCCGGCGCGACTTGGCGTAGCCCATATGAAACAGCCTGTGAGAGAGTCTGTTTTTCGCCTCTTTAAAAATCTCGGGTACAGTTGTAAATGATTTACCAAGCACCACAAGCCGGAAATCAATACCTTCACGATCAAGTTCAAAAAGGGTATTAAAGAACGACTCAGGATTTTTATCGTGCTCCCAACGATGATTCCAGACAATTACAGGCGGACCGTCCCTTTTCGGTTCTTCTTCCTCGTCATCGATAACCGAAAAATCGATTCCCGGCCAAAGCAGCTTTGATTTGTCACGTATGATTTTACCTGGATTTGCCAGCTTTAAATCGTAGGATTTTTTAAGGAGTTTCTCAATGCCTTCAAGGAAGGAATTAAGATTGTATAGTGAATTAAATGCAAGGCTGTCTGAAGCCAGTGCAGTGGTCAGATTGGTTAGTGCAAAGTGAAAGTCACGTTCGTCCTCTACCTGCACAGGGTATGCAAACTGATTCTCGTGAAAGTATGTAAGGAGCGGCACACTCCGAACCCACGCAGGAGCAAGGCCCCGAAAAGCGGCCACATCAACAAATGTAGAGCAGAGTATCCGGTCAAAGCGCCGCCCGAGTTCATGAAGCTTTTCGGCATAATAAGGCGCCGCAAGCCGCATCCTCCACTTCCATTTGCGTGCCGGAAGGGTCATAAACTTAAACTCAAATGGAAGTTGTCTCTTCAGCCCCTCAAGAAACAGCCTGTGCGAGCCACCGTAATAGGGTTCAAGAACAAGAATTTTAAGGGGGTTTTCTTTAGCAGGAGTATTCAGAGTCATAGTGTCAGCCAACGATCCTGTCCTTGTGCACCAGCAGAACATTCTCTGCCTTGCCTAGCTCTAACATCCTCTCAGGTTCGGCTGCTTATTTCAGAAAATGCTAATATCCTAAAATAAACACGGATGTTAATTCAAAAGCTGAAATTAGGAAAATGAAAATGGAGAAAAAATGAAAAAGTTAAAATTTATCCTATCATTGTTTATTGTGGCTCTTCAGGATTTATGGGGTGAAAATTTATTGTTTGCTTTATAATTATGATCCATGAAAGATATACGTTTATATGAGCAGATATTGGGCATTGAGCCGCCATGGTACGTTGAGGCAGTTAATCTTAAGCCTAAACAGGGAGAGATCGAGATAGATGTATCCTTATAAAGGAACGATTTGGGCCTGTCCCGAATGGAGCTTTGGGGACGTTGTTGCATACTATGCAAAACATTGACAGCCAAAACGATGAAATTGTAAGATTCTACTATGCCACGCCAGCCAAGATTAGATATACCTGGAGCCTTGCACCATATAATGGTGAGGGGCTTAAATAAAACAGATATTTTCAAGGACGATCAAGATAGATCCAAGTTTTTGCAAAAATTAGGGGAGAATGTAGTAGAAGCAAAAGGTTCGGTATATGCGTGGGTACTAATGGATAACCATGTCCATATTTTATTTAAAAGTGGGCAGAGAGGAATATCAACAGTAATGAGGAGGCTTTTAAGTTGGTACGCAGCATATTTCAATCGGAAACATAACCGGACAGGGCATTTATTTGAGAACCGTTACAAGTCTGTATTATGTGAAGAAGACAGGTACTTATTGGCACTAATAAGATACATACACCTTAATCCTATCAGGGCTGGTATTGTTAGAGAGCTTCAGGCCTTAAAGGAGTATCCTTGGTGTGGTCATAGTGTGGTTATGGGGAAGTTAAAGTGTAAGTGGATGGATACAGAATATGTTTTAGCTCAATTTGGAAGCAAGAAAAGAGCGGCTAGAAAAGCCTATATAGGCTTTATAGAAGAAGGATTACATATAAAATACGGCTCAGAATTAACAGGTGGCGGTTTGATTCGTAGTCTTGGTGGATGGTCGCAGGTGTTATCCATGAGGCGAAAGTCCCAAAAGCAAGAATCTGATGAAAGGATTCTTGGAAGTGGTGATTTTGTACATGAGGTATTAAAGGAAGCGGAAGAAAAAGAGATTCGTCAATTAAAGTTACGTCTTTCAGGCAAGACAATTACTGAGATAATCAAGGAAGAATGTAAAAAAAGACGGATAAGCTCTAAAGAACTAAAAAGGGGCAGCCGTCGTAATAAAGTGAGCCAGGCGCGTGCTTTAATAGCCTATAGATCTATAGAAGAGCTGGGTTTGTCTACTGCTGAAATAGCCAGGCATTTGGGGGTAACCACGTCCACTATTACACGTGCAATTTTACGAGGTGAGAAACTTAAAAATGACTGAGTTATGCACAGTATGCAACAACGTCCCTAAAGAAGAGTTCAAAGAGTTTGGTTTTATTGTGCGCCGAGTTGTTCCGATTCCCGATCTGCATGCCACTGCCATTCAGCTTGATCACGAACAGACAGGTGCCCAGCATATACATCTTGCTGTGCGTGACGACAATAATCTCTTCAGTGTTGCACTGCGCACCCCACCTGCCGATTCGACGGGAGTTGCCCATATCCTGGAGCATACTGTTTTATGCGGATCACGCCGTTTTCCTGTGCGTGATCCTTTTTTCTCGATGATAAAGAGAAGCCTGAGCACATTTATGAATGCGCTCACAGCGGATGACTGGACCATGTATCCGTTTTCCTCCAGGAACAGGAAGGATTAC
This sequence comes from Nitrospirota bacterium, assembly GCA_027021335.1. GTDB lineage: Bacteria > Nitrospirota > Thermodesulfovibrionia > SZUA-242 > SZUA-242 > JALUUO01. Next base: position 18,840 of record JALUUO010000007.1, on the reverse strand, counting down.
TACAATTTGATGGATGTATATCTTGACGCGGTATTTTTTCCGAATCTTAGAGAACTCGACTTTATGCAGGAAGGCTATAGAATTGAGTTTGATCTTTCAAATCAGGGTGAAACAGCGCCGCTGACCTATAAAGGCATTGTCTATAATGAGATGAAAGGAGCAATGTCAGACCCGCGCTCGCTTCTTGGATATCATCTGGCCAAAGCCCTGTTTCCAACTTCAACATACGGATATAACTCCGGTGGTGACCCTTCCGAGATTCCGAACCTGACCTGGCAGGCGCTTAAAGAATTTCACAGCCGCTTTTACCATCCGAGCAATGCCCGTTTTTTCACCTATGGAGACATGCCCCTTGAGGAGCACCTGAAGGTTATTAACGAGACAGTGCTTAGCCGATTCGACAAAATAGAGGTGGATTCCAGTGTAACCACCGAGCCGGTGTTCACAGAACCCAGGTATGTTGAGCAGGCCTATCCTGCGGCTTTAGAGCCGGGCGAAAACATTTTTAACGCAAAAAAATCCATGGTCCAGGTGGCATGGCGCACTGTTTCCATTACAGATAGATTTAATGTCATGTCGCTTGATCTGCTTTCACTTCTTCTTCTTGGCTCCTCGGCCTCTCCTCTTTACAAGGCGCTTATGGATTCAAGGCTCGGCTCGCAGATTGCTCCAGGCTCAGGTTATGCTGATGACAACAGGGAAACATTGTTTGCCGCTGGCCTGCAGGGTGTGCGGCAAAGTGATGCAGACAAGGTCAGTGATGTGATATTTTCGACTCTCAAGAGGTTGACCAGCGAGGGCTTTCCTAAAGAACGGGTGGATGCGGCTATACATCAGATGGAGTTTTCGAGCCGGGAGGTGACCGGTGATCACTTTCCATATCCTCTTAACCTTCTTTTCCGAATGATCGGACCGTGGAATCACGATGGAGACCCAGTTGAAGCACTTCTTATAGAAAAACCTATTGAACGTCTGAAGCGTGAAGTGGCGTCAGGGCCGTTTTTCGAAACACTCATTCAGCGGTATCTCCTGGATAATCCGCATCGTGTTACCCTCGTACTTTATCCTGATCCGGAACTTGCCGCCAGAGAAAACCGCGAGACAGCGGCCCGGTTGTATTCTATTGCCGATAAACTTTCTTTGGATGACAGGCAAAAAGTAATTAAACAGGCGGAGAAACTTAAAAAAGCACAGGAGGAGTCCCCTGATCTGTCATGTCTGCCCTCGCTGGAGCTCAAAGATATTCCGGTACGGGAAAGCCTGGTAGAAACAACAAAGACTATAGAGAGCGGCTTGCCGGTGCAGTGGTGTGATCAGCCTACAAACGGCATAACCTATGTTGTAGTTCATCTTGACACATCGTCACTGCCGAGAGATCTAACTTCCCTTGTTCCGTTTTTTGCCGCTGCCATGACACAGGTTGGAGCTGCCGGTATGGATTACACCAGAGTTGCTGAACGCATAGAAGCATTTACCGGTGGTATAAGTGCTGCGCCGGATATTCTTGGCGACGTAAACAGTCTGGATAAATACAGTCAATTTATCGAAGTAAGAGCTAAATCACTAACGAGAAACCATTCCGCGATGTTTGATATTCTCACCGATATATTTAAAACGCCTGATTTTTGTGACTTGGAGCGCCTTAAGACACTGGTAAGAGAGGTGTCAACATCACTTGAAAACTCGGTTGCTCAGGCCGGACATCGTTATGCGGCCGTCCGGGCGGCCGGCGGTCTTACACCTGCGGCATCACTGCTGGAATCCTGGAAGGGGATTGCGCAGATACAGCTAATGAAAGAGCTTGCCGCAGCTTCTGAAGATGAGGAAAAACTTTCGGAACTTTCCGGTAAACTGCAGAAAATAGCCTCAAGGCTGATAAACACTCAGGCCATGCAATGCGCTGTTACAGCCGAAGAAAAGTTTTTTAACGAAGGGCTTTGTTCTTCTCTTAACGCCTTCATTGAGTCGCTTAAAACAGAAGACCTAAAAAGTGGCGAAAAAAGTCTTGAAAAAAGTCTTGAGGAAAGTCTTGGGGAAAGTACGCAGGAACGTATTGACAGCCGTACTACCGAGTTCTGGGTTGCTGCAGTTTCTGTTTCGTACGTAGCCAGTGTTTTTAGAGCCGTTTCTTATACTCATCCGGATACCGCAGCGCTTATGGTTTTGGCCAAACTGCTTCGTTTTGGATATCTTCACCGCGAGATTCGTGAAAAGGGAGGAGCTTACGGGGGCATGGCATCATACGTACCAAGTACAGGGTTGTTTTCGCTTATGTCGTATCGCGATCCGCACTTAACCCGTACCCTGGGTGTATACAAAGATGCTATGGAATGGGCGGTTCATGGCGGTTTTTCCAAAGAGAATATCAAAGAGGCGGTACTGGGTGTTTTTAGTGACCTTGATTCATCCCTTTCACCTTCAGGCAAAGGACTTCTGGAGTTTAGATACTCCAGGCTGGGCCTGACGTTAGAGATGCGCCAAGCTCTGCGCCAGCAGATACTAGGCATAAGCAGAGACAACCTTGTTGATGTAGCTCAAAAGTATTTTAAGGATGCAGCAGAACTAAAAAACGTGGCAGCCATTTCCAGCCTCGATGCCGTTGAGGCGGCCGGAAATGAGGTGGGTATGGAAGGGGTGGAGATTTTAAGAATATAACCACAAGTCATACAATCAAGATATTCATGGCCGGCTTTATTATTTATTTTGATAGCTTTAACAAAAAACGACTTCTGCGGCTAAAATTTATGAATTACTTATGAAATATATATGAACTATCTTATGAATAACATCTGGCTGATCCTCTTGGGCATATACATCATAAGTCCATTTGACGCACATCCGTTATTCCTGGACGACCTGATTGCACTTGGCCTGATGCTCTACCTGCGGTACAAAAAAAACCGGCAGAAACAACAGTACAATAATTACTATTCTCATGAAAAACCACAACCTGCCTCAGAAGCTCCTCTGACATTGGATGAATCATACGAAGTACTTGGAGTAAGCCCCAGCGCTTCGCTGGATGAGATAAACAAGGCTTACAAAAATAAAATTGCTAAATCTCATCCCGATAAAGTCAGCCACCTGAGCGAAGAATTACAGAAAAAGGCCAGAGAACTTACTCTTAAGATCAATCAAGCCGTTGATCTTATCAAGCAGCACAAAAAAAATATTAATCAATGATATATCTGCTTATGATTTGCTGATCCCTACCTTTTACCAAAGTCTAGATAAGCTTATTTAGGGGATATTCAATAATGCCCTGGGCTCCGGCATTAAGAAGCTTTGGCACGATCTCCCGTACCACGGTCTCAGCAACAACGGTCTCTACTGACAGCCACTCTGAACGGTAAAGATTAGCCACGGTGGGCGCTTGCAGGCTTGGAAGCAACTCCATAACCTTATCCATCTTGCTTTCAGGCAGGTTCATTTTCAGGCCCACCATGCCGTCTGCTCGAAGCGCCCCTTGAAGCAGCAGGGATATCTGTTCTATCTTTGCACGTTTCCAAGGATCTTTCCAGGCAGTTTTGTTGGCTATAAGCTTTGTGTTTGTTTGCATAATTTCATGAATTATCTTCAAGCCATGAGCCCTGATAGTGCTTTCTGTTTCTGTAATTTCTACAATAGCGTCAACTAGTCCTTCGACTACCTTTGCCTCGGTGGCGCCCCACGAAAACTCAACTTCAACATCAATACCAAGCTGATTGAAGTAGCGCTTAGTGTAGTTTACGAGCTCTGTGGATATGCGCTTGCCCTTCAGGTCTTCTATGCGTTTAAAAGGGGAATCCCCTGGAACTGCTACCACCCAGCGGGCGGGTTTCTGGCTTGCTTTCGAATAAATCAGGTCTGCAACCTCGACGACATCGGAGTCGTACTCCAGTATCCAGTCTTTGCCGGTAAGCCCGGCATCAAGCGTGCCTTTATCCACATAGCCTGCCATCTCCTGGGCCCGGATAAGGGCACAGGAGACGTTTTTGTCATCCACGGCTGGAAAGTAGTTTCTGGAACTTACATTAATAACCCAGCCTGACCTTTTAAAAAGATCAATCGTGGCGTTTTGAAGGCTTCCTTTTGGAATGCCGAGCTTGAGTTTATTCATGTTATTCCTCCGTTTTTACGTTCTGTAATCAGCGTTTATTTCAATATACTTTTCGGTTAAATCGCATGTAAGCGCCCTCGATTCCCCGTGTCCAAGCCCAAGATTCAAGGTTATTTTCAGAGTATCACCTGCCATTTCCCTGGCAGCCTCAAGGTCTTTACCCGTGGGACGACCGTTTGATACAACCTTGAGGCGGTTGAAAAAAATGTTAATTTTTTCTTCTTTAAGCGCAGCGCCGCTGTAGCCGGCAGCGCAGACTATCCTGCCCCAGTTTGCGTCACGGCCGTAAACCGCTGTTTTTACCAGTAGGGAATTAGCCACAGCCATTGCGGCCAGCCCGGCATCAGCATCGGTTTTAGCCCCTTTTACATGAACTTCGATCAGTTTTGTTGCGCCCTCACCGTCTTTGGCGACCATCCGTGACAGCTCGTATGTAACCTCGTTGACCGCTTTTTGCATACGTGTCGCCTCATCCGAGCGTAGATTTTTTATAGGGGTATTGCCGGCAGCTCCGTTTGCAAGTATCATGACCGTATCGTTTGTTGAGCAGTCGCCGTCCACTGTTATCCGGTTAAATGAAAGGTCCACGGAACGACGCAATATTTGGTCAAGAACTTTTGTCGTCACAGCAGAGTCCGTAACAAGAAAACAAAGCATTGTCGCCATATTAGGTGCAATCATTCCGGATCCCTTGGCAATGCCTGTGAGTGTCACCTTTTTACCATCCAGCCGGAATGATCGCGAGGACGTCTTTGGGTAGGTATCAGTGGTCATAATCGCCCTGGCCACATCCTCTACGGTTGAGTCAAGCTCCAGGGCGGCCTTCAGCACTCCACTTATAAGGCGGTCCATTGGAAGCAGTTCACCGATCACGCCTGTGGAGGCAACTAATACTTCCTTTGACGAAAGGCCCAGAGCCTTGGCTGTTACTGCAACAGTATTTTGTGCGTCCTTAAGACCCTGAGGCCCGGTGCAGGCATTGGCGTTTCCACTGTTAACAATCACAGCCCTGGCAACACCGCTTTTTATAGCTTTTATCGAAACTTTTACAGGAGCTGCCTTGAGTTTATTAGTCGTAAAAACAGCCGCTGCGGCTGCCGGGCGATCCGAAACAATAAGTGCGATATCCGGACGGGCCGCTCCACCAGGTTGACCGGTTTTAATACCGGCAGATACCGATTTAAATAAAAACCCCTTTGGCACTGCAACCCGCTTTATATTTGTTTTAATCGTTTTTTTAGTCATCTTATTATTTCTAGTTCTCCGGCTCTTTATGGAAAAACAGCCATACTGTTTATACCCGTCATCTCTTCATATCCCATCATTATATTCATGTTCTGCAGCGCCTGGCCGGCCGCGCCTTTTGTGAGGTTGTCTATTGCTGTAACAACCAGCAGACGATCTGTTCTTGGATTTACCTGAAGTCCCACATGGCAGAAGTTTGTACCCTGCACATTTTTTGTGGAAGGATACTGTCCAAGGGGCAGAACCTTTACAAAGGGTTCTTTGGCATAGGCGCGTCTATATACGGTATGAATTTCTTTAAGAGTCATTTTTGTATCTGTAAGCCGGGCGTAAATTGTAGTTAGAATACCGCGATTCATTGGTACGAGGTGCGGTGTGAAATCCAGGGTTATATCTCTGCCCGAAACAGCCGAAATCTCCTGTTCGATCTCCGGAGTGTGACGGTGGACCGCAAGTGAGTAGGCTTTAAAACCTCCGCTTATTTCAGAAAATATAAGTTCCTGCCGTCCGGCCCTTCCAGCTCCGGATACACCGGACTTCGAGTCTATAACCAGATTTTCCGGCTCTACCAAGCTTTTTCGCAAAGCAGGAATCAAGCCCAGCACGGCACCGGTGGGATAGCATCCCGGGTTTGCCACAAGTTTTGCCCGTCTTATTTTCGACCTGTAGAGTTCAGGAAGGCCATAGACAGTTTTTTTTAGAATCGCCCGCTCGGTATGCGGAGTTTGATACCACTTTTCGTAAACTGCAGGATTTCGAAGCCTGAAGTCGGCTGATAAGTCGATTACACATTTGCCTTTATTGAAAAGAAATGCGGCTGTTTTCTGAGCGGTTTTATGCGGAAGCGCAAGAAAAAACAGGTCTGCCCTGTCTGCTTGGCCGCTTGTGAAATCGATTCGCTCAAACGCCATTTGATTATAGGCCGTAAGATGTGGAAATACGGAGTCAACCGGTTTTCCAGCTGATTTTTCCGAGGTTACCAAAGTCACCGCAACTTCCGGATGAAGATGTAGAAGGCGCAATAGTTCACCGCCGGCATAACCGCTAGCCCCAAAAACCGCAATCTGTAATTTTTTTTCAATTTTTTTCAATTTTCAATTTTTTCAAACCCCCAGCACATTAAAAAAGCGCAGGCTGTGCCTGCGCTTTTTTTATAACCATTCTACGAAAAAAACAATCGTAAAAAACTACCGCTTCGAGAACTGGAAACGCGCACGGGCCCCCTTCTGTCCATATTTTCTGCGCTCTTTAACTCTAGGGTCCCTGGTAAGAAACCCCCCTTTTTTAAGAGCTGATCTCAAGTCGGAATCTATGCTAAGAAGAGCCCTGGAAATGCCGTGCCTGATAGCTCCGGCTTGACCGGTCATGCCTCCGCCGGAAACATTGGCAGTAACATCGTACTTGTTAACCATGCTGGTCAACACAAGAGGCATACGTATGATCATTCTAAGCGTTTCGCGTGGAAAAAATTTTTCTACAGGACGTTTGTTCACAGTTATACTGCCGGTACCCGGCGTAAGCGTGACACGTGCTACAGAACTTTTTCTCCTACCTGTTGCGTTATAAGCAATTTCGGCCATCAGGGTAATATCTCCTAATATTAACTCGTTAGTGTCTAGTCTAATTTAGTGATTCAGGACTCTGGGCGGTATGTGGATGTTCAGAGCCGGAATACACCTTGAGTTTTTTAAACATGGACCTGCCAAGTGAGTTCTTTGGCAGCATTCCCTTTACAGCAGCTTCGATAACCAGCTCCGGTTTTCTCTCCATGCGGTGCCTGGCGGTTTCGGCTTTGATTCCACCAATGTAACCGGTGTGATGATAATAGATTTTATCTTCCAGCTTGCGGCCTGTAAGCTGCACCTTGTCTGCATTAATAACCACAAGAAAATCACCGGTATCCACATGCGGTGTAAAAATAGGTTTTGTTTTTCCTCTGAGTATATCAGCCGCCTTTACGGCAAGCTTTCCAAGCACCATGCCTTCGGCGTTAATAATATACCACTTGCGGTCTATTTCTTCTTTTTTTGCCATGTACGTCTTCATGCCGCTTCCCTTTCGGTATTGTATTAAGTCAGTTTTAGGAATTTAAGAACTAAGGAATATATACTAAATTCCAAGTAATTGTCAAGTTTACAATATGTTTTTACGATTTTTTGTTTACGATTGCTTTTTACTGCTGCGTACGTTCTTTTGCGATCTGTAATCTTACGAGTGATTTTTTGAGGGCGGTTTCGGCACGTGCCACATCGATTGTCGGCTCGATTCCGGCTGGGGCGCGAACCACCCGGTCTTCAGCGCGCTGCCTGGACTCTTCGGCACGTGCCACATCAATATCAGAAGCAAGTTCCGATGAGTCGGCCAGAATTGTGATCTTATCAGCCGCAACCTCGGCATAGCCTGCATTTACAAAAACATATCCGGTGGTTTTGTCTTTTTTATAAGCCAGTTCTCCCACATCGAGTGTGGCTAGAAATGACGTGTGTCCGGGCAGAACACCAAACTGGCCCTGAAGGCCGGGCACGGTTACTTCATCAACTTCCTCGGACAGGACCAACTTGTCCGGGCTGACTATCTCAAGCTTAAGTTTATCTCCCATATCTTATCTACTTTGCCGCAGCCATCTTCTCCGCTTTCTCCACAGCCTCTTCAATCGGCCCGACCATGTAGAAAGCCTGCTCTGGAATGGCATCATGTTTGCCGTCAACAATTTCGGCAAACCCACGAATCGTATCAGCGATTTTTACATATTTACCCGGCATGCCGGTAAAAGTCTCTGCGACCGAAAACGGCTGCGAGAGATAGCGCTGAATTTTCCTGGCCCGGCTGACGGTCTGTTTATCTTCGTCGGAAAGCTCTTCCATTCCGAGAATGGCGATAATATCCTGAAGATCCTTGTAGCGTTGCAGGCTTCTTTGGACTTTAAGGGCCACTTCGTAGTGTTCCGGCCCTATTACCTTGGGGTCGAGAATACGGCTGACCGAATCCAGGGGATCAACAGCCGGGTAAATACCAAGCTCAGCTATCTGACGTGACAGCACAACAGTTGCATCAAGGTGTGTGAACGCAGTTGCCACAGCTGGGTCTGTAAGGTCATCGGCCGGAACGTAAATGGCCTGCATAGAGGTGATGGACCCCTTTTTGGTTGTAGTAATTCGTTCTTGCAGGCCGCCCATATCGGTTCCAAGAGTTGGCTGATATCCCACTGCAGAAGGCAGGCGGCCAAGAAGCGCCGACACTTCGGCTCCGGCAAGGGTGAAACGAAACATATTATCGATAAAAAGCAGCATGTCCCTGCCTTCTTCACGGAAGTACTCGGCCACTGTCAGTGCTGACAAGGCAACACGGCTTCTCGCGCCTGGTGGTTCATTCATCTGGCCGTATACCAAAGCTGTTTTATCCAGCACTCCGGACTCTTTCATCTCCATATAAAGGTCATTACCTTCACGGGTACGTTCACCGACTCCGGCAAAAACAGAGTAACCGCCGTGCTGCTTGGCGATGTTATGGATCATCTCCATGATCAGCACTGTCTTGCCGACACCTGCACCTCCAAACATACCGACCTTACCGCCTTTCATAAACGGGCACAGAAGATCAATAACTTTAACGCCTGTTTCAAAGACCTCGGTTGTGGGGTTTTGCTCTACGAATTCAGGCGCTGCGCGGTGTATGCTCCAGCGCTCCTTGTCGCTGCCTACCGGTCCGGCGTTGTCGTACGGATCTCCCACAACGTTCATGATTCTGCCAAGTGTGGCTTCACCCACCGGCACAGAGATAGGCTTGCCTGTATCCACGGCATTCATGCCACGAATGAGTCCATCAGTGGACTGCATGGCAATAGTTCTTACAGCGGAATCGCCTAAGTGGGCCGCCACTTCAAGAGTAAGGTTCATGTCAGGAGTGCCGGCCTCCGGATCCGCTTTTTGTTCAACCTTGATGGCATTTAAGATGGCTGGAAGCTCGGATTCGAATTGAATATCGACCACCGGGCCGACCACCTGGCTTATTTTCCCTATATTCATCAAAAAACCCCCTAAAAAAATGTCAGAGCAACAACTATTGTAGAGCCGGCCTCTTCTTGGGCCGCGTCCCTACGGAATTTTACTGTTTTACCGCCTCGGCTCCGCCTATGATATCCATCAATTCGGCGGTAATCGATGCTTGGCGGACCTTGTTATAATCCAATGTAAGTGTCTCTATCATGTCATTTGCGGCTTGTGTGGCATTTTCCATTGCATTCATCCTGGCAGCCTCCTCTGCAGCTTGACTCTCAAGAAGCGCCTGGTAGAGCTGTACTTCTATGTACTTTGGAAGAATGCGTCCAAGTATTGAATCTATTGACGGCTCAAATAGAAAAACAGGCGCGTCTTCAGCGATATCGCCGGTGTTTTCTTCGAAGGGCAGGAGCTTCTTGGTTATAACTTCCTGTGCCAAAACAGACCGGAATTCGTTATAAACAAGATACACTTCATCCATGGCGCCGTCTTCATAGGTTTTAATGACCTCCCGGGCTATTGCAGTGGCTGAGGCATAGTCGACCTTGCCCCCGGAAAGGCCCTCCCAGGCTCCCAGCGGTTCAATTCCCTCCCGCTTAAAATAAGCTTTTGACTTTCTGCCGACAGCGCAAACACTTACATCGTGCCCGTCGCTCTTCAACTGCTTTATGAGTTTATCCGCTGCCTTTAATGCATTGGTGTTAAAAGAGCTGCAAAGGCCACGATCACCCGTGATCAAAATCACCTCAACACTTTTACCATCCCGTTTTGCAAGCAAGGGGTGTGATTCCCTGTCAATTCCGGCTGTGATTGCTGTTATCACGTCAGCCATTTTTACAGAGTAAGGACGGGCTTCTGCCATTTTCAGCTGGGCACGGCGAAATTTAGCAGCCGCAACCATCTTCATCGCCTTTGTGATCTGAAGAGTGTTTTTTACAGAGCTGATTCTGCGCTTAATGTCTTGAAGTGAGGCCATCCGTTAACCCTGGAACCTCTTTTTGAACTCTTCTATAGCGGTATTTAGATTTGCTTTCAGGTCATCATCCAAGGCTTTTTTATCACTTAGTTCGGCTCTGACATCAGCTTTTTTATTCTTAAAAAACAAGTGTAACTCGGATTCAAAACGGCTGATCTCTTCAACCGGAACATCATCCAGGTAGCCCTGGCTTGCGGCGTATATGGATATGACCTGATCCTCAACATCCATGGGAACACATTCGTTCTGCTTAAGAAGTTCTACCAGGCGTTTTCCACGCTCGATCTGTTTCATGGTAGCCGGATCTAGGTCTGAGCCGAATTGTGCGAAAGCCGCAAGTTCACGATACTGTGCAAGGTCCAGCCTCAGCGTGCCTGCGACCTGTTTCATGGCTTTGGTCTGCGCAGCGCCACCCACCCGGCTGACGGAAAGTCCTACGTTTACAGCAGGCCGGACACCGGCAAAAAACAGGGAGCCTTCAAGGTATATCTGTCCGTCGGTGATCGAAATTACGTTTGTGGGAATGTATGCTGAAACGTCACCGGCCTGCGTCTCGATTATAGGTAAAGCGGTTAGCGACCCAGCGCCGAGCTCGTCAGATAGTTTTGCCGCGCGCTCTAACAGCCTTGAATGCAGATAGAAAACATCACCGGGATATGCTTCACGGCCCGGCGGCCTTCTAAGCAGCAAGGACAGCTGCCTGTAAGCCACTGCTTGTTTGGAAAGATCGTCGTATACTATTAGGGCATGCTTGCCGTTATCGCGATAGTACTCACCCATTGTGCAGCCTGTGTAAGGAGCGATGTACTGCATGGGGGCCGGATCGCTTGCGGTTGCCGCCACAACAATTGTGTGATCCATGGCTCCGTTATCCTCGAGGGTTTTTACCACACGTGCCACGTTGGCTCTTTTCTGGCCGATCGCAACGTATATACAGATGACATCCTTGCCTTTTTGGTTGATTATGGCATCGACCGCAATAGATGTTTTTCCGGTCTGCCTGTCGCCGATTATCAATTCGCGCTGACCGCGCCCGATCGGAATCATGCCGTCAACAGCTTTTACACCCGTCTGCATAGGCTCGTGAACGGATTTGCGCTCAATAATGCCCGGAGCTACGATATCAACCGGTTTTTTCAGCTCGGAGTTTATCGGGCCTTTGCCATCAATAGGCAGGCCGATACCGTTAACCACTCGTCCGACCAGGGCATCGCCTACAGGTGCCTCCATAATACGTTTTGTCCGCTTAACAACATCGCCTTCCTTTATAAGCGAGTCGTCACCGAAAAGAACAGCTCCCACCTGCTCGTTCTCCAGGTTCAAAACCATACCGAAAACATTATTGGGGAACTCAAGAAGCTCGCCGGCCATTGCGTTTTCCAGGCCGTAAAGCTTCGCAATTCCGTCACCTACTGTTAAAACAGAGCCAACCTCACTTACATCCACACGGCTTTCGAAGTCGGAGATCTGCTGTTTTATCAGCTCGCTTATCTCGTCTACCTTGATATCCATCCGTTCACCCCTTTATCAACTCTTCTTTAAGATTTTCCAATTGTCCCTTAAGGCTTCCATCATAGACCAGGCTGCCGACACTCACTTTAATACCTCCAAGAATTGAGGGATCGACAATTGGTTTAAGCTCTATAATGCGGCCTGTAATATTTTTAAGCGCTTTACCCAGCCTGTCGATAATTGAAGCTGGAATCTCTACGGCTGAAATTACAGTGGCTGTAGTTTTATTGAGCCTGTCGTTCAAAATCTGCTCGGCATAAAAAACAACGCTGCGTATAAGATGGAAGTTGGAATGCTCAAGCAGCATTTTCAGGATATGTGTAATCTCTTTTGAAAGCGATTTTTTTTCAAGCATCGCCTGTAATATATTGTTTTTTTCAGAGTGTGAAAAAAGAGGGCTGTAAAAGAAGTCTTTTAATTCTTTATTTGAAACAATCAGGTTATAAAAACTTTTAAGCTCACCCACGGCTCCGGCAGGATCAGCCCCATCCATGACCTTTCCGACAAACGCTCCAGCGTAACGTTTCGCTAAATGACTCTGCCTCAATTTCTGCTCTCCATCATAGATATATAGTTTTCAAGAAGCCGGCTCTGGTCATCTTCGGATGTCTCTTTACGTATCTTTTTTTCTGCAAGCTCTATAGCCAACCGGGCCGCCTCGGCTTTTAGTTCATTTTTGGCCTGTGTAAGCTCCACGTCCATGCTGAGCTTTGCACGCTCAACAATATCGCGGCTCATGCGCTTGCCTTGTTCCACCAGTGCAAGCTTCTCACGCTCGGCAGCTTTTTCGGCGTCACTAAGGATTGACTCGATAACCGTATCCTTTTCACTTAGTTGCTGCCTGGCCTCGGCAAGGCCTTTTTCCGCAAGCATTCTGGCTTCGGCCGCTTCGTCAAGTGTTTTTTCTATGGTTTCCTGGCGCTTTTTAAGCGCCTCTTTTAAGGGGTCTTTCGCATATTTGTACAGCAAAAAGGCGATAATCAAAAAATTTATCACCGACCACATAAAGCCCGTGGAAAAGAATGCGACCATCTCGCTTTCGCCTTCGCCGCCCGAACTTGCAAAGACCGGTGAGGAAAGTACATCCGTGAGGCCTGAAAATAAAATAATTGTTATAAAAAAAAGAAGAGAGCTTATGGTTTGGCGGTTTAGTGTTCGGCCCGGCGATGTCTGTTTATTTTTTTTCATAGCATTAAACATTAAATCCTTATCCTTCGACCAGCCTGCGCGCGATTTCCGAGGCAATTGCATCCACGTCTTTCTCCAGTTTGGCGCGTGCCGCTTCCGTGGCAGCCTGTAATTGCCGGACTGCACTTGCGCTTATAGAGGCTGCTTCAGCCTGGGCTTTGTCCAGAAGTTTTTTTTGTTCCAGAAGCCCTTCTTCCTTTGCTGATGCAACTATCGCTTTTGCCTTCTGGCGGGCCTCCGCCTTTTCCGCCTGAATTCCGGCTAGTGTTTTCTCACGTTTTTCATTTGCATCCTCTGCAGCGGCAAGCGCCGACTTAATTCGCTCGTCACGCACTGCCAGCACTTTGAGAAACGGTTTAAATATTATATTGTTCAGGAGAAAGAGAAACAGCAGAAAGCTGCCCAATTGAACCGTAAACCATACAGGCTCTATATCAAGCACGATCCCTCCTTAAATTAAGTCTTTATTTAAATCTTTATTTTTAAAAGAATCGAGAAAAAAGTGCATCAAAATTATCATGAAATTCAGGTTGTTGTCAAGAATTTAGGCCTAAAAAAACTATGATTTTTATTTATACGATTATGAGGACAAAAATGCGGGGAAGACTTTTTCGGTTAGATCAATTATAATTTTTGCCATAAAATTCAAGGAGAATTCGTATGACTAAACCTGTAAAAATGCCCCTGGCAGACCGGATAAACAGCCTGCCACCCTATCTTTTCGAGGCCATAGACCGCATGAAGCAGGAAACACTTTCCGCGGGTGTGGATCTCATAGATGTAAGTATAGGCGACCCGGACATGCCAACCCCTTCCCATATAGTAGAGCGAATGAAGGCTGCGGTCGAGAACCCGGAGAACCACAGGTATCCTTCTTCCGCCGGTATGTTATCGTATCGCCGTGCGGTTTCAGGATGGTACAGGCAGCGTTTCGGAGTCAGCCTGGAGCCTGAAACCGAAGTCCTTTCACTGATCGGGTCAAAGGAGGCAGTGGCGCACTTTCCTCTGGCCTTCATAAATCCGGGTGACACTGTGCTTTATACTTCACCCGGTTATCCTGTATATCCTGTCGGTCCGCTTTTTGCCGGAGGGCAGACGCATGCGCTGCCGCTTACGGCGGATAACGGTTTTCTGCCTGACCTTGAATCCATACCCCAAGATGTTCTGGGCAAGGCAAAGCTCTTTTTTTTCAACTATCCGAATAACCCTACCACCGCCTGTGCAACCAGGGAGTTCTTTGACGAGGTGGTTGAGTTCGCATCCCGCAACAATATTATTGCATGCCACGATGCCGCCTACAGCGAAATCTACTTTGACGGTAAAAAGCCGCTAAGCTTTCTGGAGGTTGACGGCGCCAAGGATGTTGGAATCGAACTGCATTCTCTTTCTAAAACCTACAACATGACCGGCTGGCGTTTGGGTTTTGCAGCCGGAAGTAAAGAAATAATCGCCGGATTGGCCAAGATAAAGTCCAACATGGATTCGGGAGTGTTTCAGGCTGTTCAGGAGGCCGGGATCGCCGCACTGGAAACAGATGATTCTGTGCTGGCGGAAATTCGTAATACATATCAAGAGCGAAGAGACGCCCTTGCCGAAGGTCTTACAAGCCTCGGCCTTGAGTTCAGCCTGCCTGAGGCATCCTTTTATATATGGACTAAAGCGCCGGCCGGTCACACTTCCAGCAGTTTTGTCGAGCTGCTGCTTAAAAAGGCCGGCATCCTTGCGACACCCGGTAACGGATTCGGTGATGCAGGCGAAGGCTACGTGCGTTTCGCCCTGACGGTTTCGGTCGAACGTGTCCGCGAAGCCGCTGAAAGGATGAAAGAAGTTCTTTGATTTAAACCGAGCCCTTCCGGCCTGTTCAGCTTATTCCTGGCTGCTGCCGGATAAAATAATGACAAAAAATGATTTTCAGGCTTTTTACAAGAACATCAAAAATAAAAATAAAAAATAAAAATAAAAATTATGCGCAGTTTAAAATATGGTTTTCGAAGAACTTCGTGGACTGATGCCGCCCCGCCTGAAAAGAAAAAGCGGGCAACTGGATTTGCGCCGTTGCAAGGGGATTATCGGTTTGTTGTCGGAACTTTTTACACTTTATTTTCCGGATAATCCGAAATGCCCCTGAAAGCTGCCTGTTTTTTAAGCAATTTGAACTGTCGTTTTTCCTAACATGTTGTAAATACGGGATAAACTCTTTGTGGCAGCAGGTGTCGGTAAATTTTACACTTTTGTCGCCATGAAATCAGGTTGTTTTAAAAAGATTTGTAATATCAATAAGTTGTAGTGTTGGCACGGACGTTGCATTTTATTTTAAGCATAAATATTTTATATAGAGTAATTTAGAAAAATATCCATATTAATTCTGATATCCTCTACAAAAATTTTTTGCTTTTTGCTATTTGGAATGAGCCGCCGCTTTATAGCTGTAAAAATGAGGTTAAGTTACTGAAAACTGTAATAAAATTGTAGTAATAACCGACTGCAAACCGACTGAAATATGAAAGTATCGCTTACCGTTTTTGGATTGTTGGTAAAAGGCTTTTATTTAAGCAGTAACAGTATAAAAAATAAATGTTTTATAGTTAAATGTTCTCGATGTGTCGTATTTTTATCTTGACATATTCCAAAATGGGGTGTTAGGTTACTCCACTTGGTATTAACATTTAGGGATTTTAGTCTAAAATAAACACACTAAATTAGGAGGTATAGGTTTATGAAAACGAAAAAGATATACATGGTATACTCGATTTTTATGATGCTTGCAGGCCTGCTGCTGTTTACGGTGCAGGGAGTGCGTGCTGATGATCTGCCAGCAGGAAAATATAGAACTGCGGCAGAAACTCTTGCGGCGCTTACTGCCTCGGGCTCTACAGCTGTAATTTTTGATGTACGCACAGTGGATGAGCATAACGGATGTCAGCCCCCTTGGCTGGGTACTGCTTGTCCTGATACTACACCACCTAAAGGAACGCCGGCATGGGTTGTTGATGGGGTGGTTAAATTGCCGATCAACATACCTTTCTGGAATACGACCAACTGGCCGAACGGGAATACGGGGGAAACTAATAGGAGAACCCCTGAAGACCCGACTGAAGTTAAGGCTATTATAGAAAACCTTCTTGCGGCAGGTGTTATAGATTTTGATACGGAAATACATCTCCTCTGCCGCAGCGCTGTTCGAAGCCATTTGATGCTGCATTGGATAGAGGATCAAGGTTCGACCGGTTTCTATAACGCCAGGACTGACACGAATGGTAATTTTACCAATCTGTACGATATTGACAGTGATGGTATTGAGGGTAGTACACAAGGAACTACTAGCACGTATGGCGGTATGAAGCTTTGGAATGAAGTAGAAGTCGGTCCATTATATACCGATTACAGTGGTGGTGTTGACAATGTTCCACCCCAGATTTTCTCGAAAACTCCAGCGGCAGATGCCACACCCTCCAGTGGCGATATAACCTTTACTGTTAGCGTATTAGAGCCGACAGCAGCTAATTTTCTCTATCCGGCGGTAACTGATGTTTCCCTTTATCTGGATTCATCAAGTGTTGGCTCGGATTCAAATGGTACAAGTGCTGTCTGGACAGACTTTACATTTAGTCAAACAGGATTAACGGGCACTCATACCTGGAACGCCAGTGCGACAAACAGTGCCGGAACAAGCTGGAATCCGAACGCTATGGATGATACTGTTTCCGGTCCGGCCGGCCCTGGCGAACGATCATTTACCATCACGCTTGCCGCTGATATTAACGTAACTCCACCTACAACGTCTAATGATCCATATGATTTTGGTAACATACAAGTGGGTGTTTCAACACCACCTACTGTAATAATAACCGTAACCAACTCTGGTGGTGCAGATCTTACCCTTGGCACTTTAGGTACGCTTTCAGCGCCGTTTAGCATTGAGTCACAAACCTGCTTTTCAGATCAGACCATAGTTAGTGGTGATTCTTGTACGATCACGGTTGCCTTCTCTCCCACCACTACAGGTGCTGCTTCTGAAGACCCAGTCACACTTTCTATCCCATCCAATGATACAGATGAAACTGTATATCTAAAAGGAGCAGGAGTGAATCTTCCAACGGAGACCCCTTCTTCTGATGCTCCGGTACTGGTTTCCCCGGCAGATGGTGGTACAACGCCTTCCTCGTTAACGTTTGAATGGAAGCCCTTTACAGGCGCTGAGAGCTATAAACTTTTTTATTGTCAAGAACCGGATTTCTCGGGAACAGGAAGTGGTTGCTCTGGCGTGGATATAACTGATGATATAACAACTGATGATGTAGCTTCTTTGAAAAACAAGAATGTTTACTACTATGCTGGAACAGGATTTAGCCTGTTGTTGTTTGGAGTGGTGCTTACAGGCGGTATAAGGGAGAGAAGAAAGATAATGTTGCTTCTTGCAGCAGTGGTTATATCGTCAGGAATGCTGTTTGTGTCATGTGGAGATGGCGATAATAATTCAACTGTTTCTACCGATGATAAGGAACATAGTTCCTATAAAACTTATGCAGTATCCGGTCTTAGTCCTGACGTCTACTACTGGGGAGTGGTGGCTGTGGATGCCGATGGAAATCAGATCCCAAGCGTAAAATGGGAATTTACTGTTAAATAATGAAGGAAACTGCTTCAAAGAAAAATGGGTATAATATAAATTACAAGAGGAGGAAAGTATGAATGTTTTGAAAAAAATTCTGCAAAGTTTTCCGAAAAAGCGCAGAGGCCGGTCTTTACTTATATTGGCATCGGTTTCTGTAATGCTGCTCCCTTTGTTTATGAGCAGTTGCGGCGATTACTATGAGTACGACTCAGCCTCGGAACGTGACCCAAAGATTAATGTTTTTATTAGTGCGAATGATCTTAAGTACTGGATTGATAACGGTTACTCCGACAAGTACGGTCACAACAGAGTAGTTGTGTTGCATGTGGGCGCTGGGTACTCTGAGGGGCATGTGCCCGGGGCGTTTAAGCTTGGCGCTTTCGCAGAGCTTACAGGTCCAAGGTCGGATGGAGTAAGTAATACGGCCGGTATGGTTTCCACAAAAGCCCAGATAGATAAAGTGATCCAGAACAGTGGAATTGACGGAGGCACGCTTATTGTTCTTACCTCGCAGAAAGATTCGTTTACTGAGCTTGCCTGGACATATTTCAATTTCCGGTACTGGGGATTTCCAAGGAGCAAGTTAAGAGTTCTGGATGGATTTATTGGTTCTACTTCTACTGATGGCGCATGGGTAGAAGTAGGAGGCGAGTTGGATAAGGCAGATCCTAAAACTCCGGAAGCCACCGAGTACAGCGTCTGCAATCTTACACAGGAGCCTGACAGATTCAGAGCTCCTCTGGAAGATATGATCAAGGTGGCAGGAGACAACGATCCAAAGACCGTGATAGTAGATGTTAGGAGCGCTGATGAATATAATGGCGTCGATGGTGCAACGACATCTCAAGACGTAGCGTTTGAAGGGCATATAAGGACTGCTATGTGGTTGAACTATATTGATTTACTGGATACTGACGGAACCTTGCTTGAATATACAGCGAGCATTGAAGATGACGACTTAGGTGAGAAGATATATGTTTACGATGATACTGGCAGTAGAGCGGCTGTTATGTTTTTACTTCTGGACGGCGTACTCAACTATCCTGTAAAACTTTATGACGGTGGATGGCTTGAGTGGGGTCAGATGGCCGGTGGTGACAAAGGTGATCTTGATGCGGATTCCAAGTGGAGAACCGAGAACCCGAAGAACCCTCTGTCTGCGGCTGTTACGTTTAATGCTACAGTCAAGCCTCTTTCCAGCTACAGC
>JALUUO010000006.1 GCA_027021335.1 Nitrospirota bacterium | reverse complement strand
ATGCTATTGACCAGGATAATCCGGGACAGAAAATAGGTGGAGGTGTTGTGGCAGGAACTGTTCTGGGTATTTTAGTGGGTGTAGTTGAAACCACCAGCCTGGTGTCAATAAAAAGGGATACCGTCACTGTAGGTTTGCCCACGCCTCTTATCGAGTATACAAAGCGTGGAACTACCTATAAAACTTCTCTTTTAAAAATGGAGTTTTAGGGTAACCGCTATGCAGGGGGTGACTGATCCGTTACCCTTGTAGATTTTTTTAAAGTAGAACAAGGAAAGGGTGAAGTCCATGAGCTTTATTATTGCATCTGCGGCATTTTCTAATAACGAAGAGCTTTCCAAGCGTTATACTTGACGGTGAAAATATTTTAGCAGTCATTCCATAAATTTCTCCTAATCCTCTGCCTTATTATCCCGCTGTTTAGCCCGTTCCTCGATGATTTTCTGGGATATGTGTGCAGGGGTCTCTTCGTAGTGCGAAAATTCCATGGTGTAAATTCCACGTCCGCTGGTATAAGAGTTAAGGTCGTTCGCATATGTCAGCATTTCGGACATCGGCACCTGGGATACGACTTTCTGATTGCCGCCGGCCTGGGGCTCAACCCCCTGGACTCTCCCCCGTTTGGAGTTTATATCACCGATGACCGCACCTAAAAATTCGTCAGGCGTTATTGTTTCAACATGCATAAGCGGCTCGAGAATCACCGGTTTGGCTGCGGGAACAGCTTTTTTATACGCCATTGAAGCCGCGATCTTGAAAGCCATCTCCGAAGAGTCAACCGTATGGAAGCTGCCATCGTACAGTGTAACCTTGATATCCACGGTTGGGTAGCCTGCAAGTACACCCTCTTTCATGGCTTCCAGAAACCCTTTTTCGACGGCTGGAATGTACTGGCGTGGAATCGCGCCTCCAACTATTTTGTCCACAAATTCAAAACCGCTGTTACGGGGAGCCGGTTCTATTTCTATCCAGCAATCACCGTACTGCCCACGGCCTCCGGACTGCTTCTTGTACTTGCCCTGCGCCTTGGCCGTACCCTTGATAGTTTCGCGGTAGGCTATCTGCGGGGTTTTCATAACAACTTCAGCGCCGAACTTGCGCTTCAGGCGTTCCAGCGTGACGTCAAGGTGAACCTGCCCCATGCCCGAAAGAATCATTTCATGCGTTTCTTCATCAACATGAAACCGCAGGGATGGATCTTCCTCGAGTATACGGTGCAGGCCGGAGCTGACCTTATCTTCGTCTCCCTTGTTTTTAGGGGCTATGGCGTATGAGATTATCGGCTCAGAAAAGTCTATGGAAGGAAGAACCACTGGCGAGTTGTCGGCAGAGAGA
Source organism: Nitrospirota bacterium (assembly GCA_027021335.1). Lineage (GTDB taxonomy): Bacteria > Nitrospirota > Thermodesulfovibrionia > SZUA-242 > SZUA-242 > JALUUO01. The sequence goes on along the minus strand of JALUUO010000006.1, from coordinate 17,377 downwards.
GTGTCTCCTGTTTTTGTAGCCTTAAGTTTAGCCACGGCCGCAATCTCTCCAGGTCCCACCTGGGACGTGGGAACATGTTTTTTTCCCTGCATGTAAAAAACCTGGCCTATTCTCTCCTTAACGTTCTGCGTGGAATTCAGCACATTTGAATCAGCCTTGAGAACCCCGGAATATACTCTGAAGAAGGTCAGTTTTCCTGCGTAAGGGTCTGCCAAAGTTTTAAAAACCCTGGCGCAGAGCGGTTGATCAGCAGACGGGTTTCTTGTCTCATGCATATTGTTTTTTGTATTGGTTACCAGTATCGGTGTGATCTTGGCCTTTATCTCAGGCGAGGGCAGACATAAAACAATTGCGTCTAGAAGTTGAGCCGCCCCGATATTTTTTGTTGCCGAGCCGCATACCACGGGGATAAACCGCCGAGTGTGCGAGGCTTCACGTATTCCGTCGATCAGTTCCTGCTGGGTAAGTTCGTCGCCTTCCAGGTATTTTTCGAGAAGCGTGTCATTTGATTCGGCTATCCGTTCCACAAGATTTTTCCGGTACTCCCCGGCTTGTTGTTTAAGATCGTCAGGGATATCCGACTCGGAAGTCTTTCCATTCTCGAACATGATAGCCTTCATTTTTAACAGATCGACAAGACCACGAAAGGAATCTCCGGCTCCTACCGGCATCTGCAGCGGAAAGGCAGGTGTTTCGTAAATCTTCTCGATCTCACTCATGGCGTTATCGAAATCGGCCATGTCGCGGTCCATTTTATTAACGAATACGAGACGGGGAATTTCGTATTTGCAGGCGTACTGCCAGATCTTCTGTGTTTCGGCCTTTACTCCGGACAGAGCGCTTACGATAACCACCGCGCCGTCCATGGCGCTCATGCTGCTTTTTGTGTCCTCCAGGAAATTGATGTACCCCGGAGTATCTAAGAGGTTTATACGGTGACCGTTCCACTGCGCAAAAGCCAGTGATGTTGATAGGGATATCTGGCGGCTGATTTCTTCGGGCTCAAAGTCGCTAACCGTGTTGCCGTCCTCGATGCGACCCAGCCGGTCGGTCACACCTGCGTTTAAAAGTAGTGCTTCGACCAGTGACGTCTTCCCGGCGCCGCCATGAGCCACAATTCCAACGTTACGAATCTTTGCCACATCAAGATTTGCCATAAACACCTCCCTCGGGATGATTATTGTTCTCGCAAAGTGGTGCGACCACCGCGGGTGGACGCAAAGCACGCCAAGAAATCATTGACTTACCTTTTTCCCTTTGCGTCTTTGCGAGAGTATCTGTTGAAAAAGACTTTTGTAACTATTTATCTATATAATTTTCATTCGCCCCTACCAATCAAACCAGAATCTTTTCTATCACAGGTTGGTACTCCTCTTTATTCTCAACCCCCTTACTCCAATACTTCGCTCCGAGAAAAGCCAGCACCATACCGGTCAGCCCGATGCCTGCCGCCATTAAATCCGGGTTGGAGTCGGGGAAAAAATTATCCGCAAGATATTTTCCTAATATAGCCCCGGCAATGAGGGTTATCATCGGAAAGGCGTAAACCAGGATCGTACCTTTAAGATACATCTGCGCATGCATCACCACCTTAACCTTCTGGCCTGGTTGGGCGTTTACAGGGTTAATAGCCGTAATACGCCTTTCATCTCCGTCCGAGTGGCAAACACCGGAGGACGGGCAGGATTCGCAGGAACCGTGGGCGCCCACAGCCACAACCGCAGAGCCGTCACTTACGCTGATAACCGTGCCTTCTTCTTCAAACGCCATGATTCATTCTCCTGCCCCCTGACAACTGCACCCTGTACCCTATTTTTATCCTGCAACCTCGGCGTCTTCGCGAAGCAGTTTGTAATCTATACTGTCTACCAGGGCCTGCCAGGAAGCTTCTATTATATTCTCCGAGACACCTACGGTGCCCCACTTATGCTTATGATCGCCGGACTCCACAAGAACCCTTACGTTTGCCGATGTTCCCACTCCGGCCGTAAGCACGCGCACTTTGTAGTCGAGAAGTCCAACCTGTTTAAGCTGCGGATAAAACTTCTCAAGAGCTTTTCGTAAAGCATTATCCAGGGCATTTACAGGACCGCTTCCTGTTGCTGCCGTATGCTCTACATGTCCTCCCACACTCACCATAATGGTCGCTTCGCTTAAGGGCTCTTCACCTTCTCTTCTTTTTTCGACTATAACCCTGAAACCTATAAGCTCGAAAAACTGCCGGTGAAGTCCAAGGGCTTTCTTCATTAGAATCTCGAAGGATGCCTCGGCGCCTTCAAACTGGAAGCCCTGTTGTTCGAGTTTTTTAAGTTTTTCTATAATTCCTTTAAGTTCAGGCGCATCAGATGAAAGCTTTATGCCCGAGTCTTTGGCCTTCCTCAGGATGTTACTGCGGCCGGACAGATCGGATACCAGTACCCTCTGTCTGTTTCCTACAAGCTCCGGCTTCATATGCTCATACGTCATTGGGTTCTTCTGTATGGCGCTTACATGAATACCGCCTTTGTGAGCAAAGGCGCTTTCGCCCACAAACGGCTGCCGTTTGAAATGACGCAGGTTCGCTATCTCCGCCACAAAGCGGGAAGTTTCTGTGAGGTTACTCATCTGTTTGTCGGATATACAGTCTAAATTCATCTTGAGTTTGAGCGAGGGGATTATCGAGACTAGATTAGCGTTTCCGCAACGTTCCCCGAGGCCGTTTATAGTTCCCTGCACCTGTATCGCTCCAAGCCTCACTGCGGCAAGAGAGTTGGCGACGCCCACCTCCGAATCATTGTGTGCGTGAATTCCGACAGGAGCCCCCACATCCTCCATCACTTTTGAAAGTATCTCTTCCAGTTCATAGGGAAGGGTGCCGCCGTTTGTATCGCAAGGAACCAGGCAATCCGCACCGGCATCTTCGGCCGCCTTTAAACACTTAACAGCATACTCGGGGTCGGATTTGTAGCCATCGAAAAAGTGTTCGGCGTCAAAGAAAACCAGGTTGGCGTATTTTTTTAAGTACCTGATGGAGTTATTGATGATTGTAAGATTTTTGCCCTGGGATATTCCAAGGGCATCTTTTACATGAAGGTCCCATGTTTTTCCAAATATGGTTATTACCGGCGTTTCCGCCTCGACAAGGGCTTTGATGTTGGGGTCGTCCTGGACCTTGTGCTGGGCGTGATGCGTGCTTCCAAATGCAGTAACCCTTGCATGCGATAGCCGGAGTTTGCGAACACGGTTGAAATACTCGACATCCTTTGGGTTGGAGCCGGGCCATCCGCCCTCTATGTAATGGACGCCCAGCTCGTCAAGCTTCTCTGTGATTCTGAGCTTATCCTCAACCGAAAAGGCAACATCTTCCGACTGAGATCCATCCCTAAGGGTGGTATCGTATATTTCTATCGTTCTTTTCATTTCGCTTCGGTCTCAAGCTCAAAAGCGTCATGCAGCACACGCACTGCAAGTTCAGTATACATGGCGTCCACCACGCATGATACCTTGATCTCAGATGTGCTGATCATCATTATGTTGATTCCATGAGCGGCAAAGGTGTCGAACATCTTGGATGCCACGCCGGAATGCGACCGCATACCCACACCGATAATGGATACCTTAGAGATGTTATCAAGAAGATCAACCTTTTCGGCATCAAGTTTTTTGGCTATTTTCCGGGTAACCTTCATGGTTTTTTGCGAATCGGTTTTCGGTATGGTGAACGAGATGTCCGCGCGTTTTCCATCACTAGATATGTTCTGAACAATCATGTCCACATTTATATTTGCCTTGGCAAGGCCGCGAAACAACTCAGCGGCGATGCCGGGCTTATCAGGCACATTAACGACCGTGATCTTCGCCTGATTCTTGTCGTAGGCAATGCCTGCCACCGACACTTTCTCCATATTCTTATCCTCCTTGGTCACCAATGTCCCGGGATTATTATTAAAACTAGAGCGAACCAGCACCGGCACGTTATACTTTTTGGCAAACTCCACAGACCGGGTCTGCAGAACCTTTGCGCCAAGACTGGCCATTTCCAGCATCTCGTCGTACGAGATCTTGTCAAGTTTTCTGGCTCCTGGCACCACGTTTGGATCGGTGGTATAAACACCGTCCACGTCAGTATATATTTCGCACCTGTCAGCGCCGATAGCTGCAGCAATGGCAACAGCCGAAGTATCCGATCCGCCCCGTCCAAGCGTGGTCACCTCATCCTTCGGGCCTATTCCCTGAAATCCGGCCACAACCGGAATATAGCCGGCTTTCAGTGCCTTTTTCAAACGCTCGGCCGTGATCTTCTTTATGCGCGCCTTTGTATGAGAGGCGTCGGTCTCTATGCCCACTTGACGGCCTGTAAAGCTTAAAGATTTTTCTCCAAAATCGCGGATTGCCAAGGCGGTAAGTGCGCTGCTGACCCGTTCGCCGCTGGACATGATCATATCCATTTCGCGTGAATCAGGGTTGTCCGTTATTTCGGCTGCAAGAGCGATAAGCCTATCTGTCTCACCGGCCATGGCCGAAACCACTACAACAACGCTGTCTCCTTTTTTCCTGGTTGCCACTGCTCTTTTGGCCACGTTTTTCATCCGCTCAACATCGGCCACCGAGGTTCCACCGTATTTCTGAACTATAAGCAATTTCAGCCTCTCTCCTGTTTTTCGATGGATTTATCCAGGAAATAGTCCATTAGTTTATGGCCCTGGTCAAACGTAATGGCGTCAGGATCGTTTTTTATGTTTTCGTTGAAGCAGCGCTTTTTACGAGGTTTGTCGTCTTTTGTATATATGAGAAAAGGCACCGGTTCCGGCGAGTGGGTCCGGATTTCTATCGGGGTAGGGTGGTCAGGCATAACAAGCACCCTGTAGTTGCCGAATTTCTCCAGTCCCTTAAGCACCGGTCCGACGATTCTGCTGTCGAAATCCTCGATCGCTGTTATCTTGTCCTTGATATTACCGGTGTGGCCCGCTTCATCAGGAGCCTCAACATGCAGGTAAACCATATCAAGCCGTTCTAAAGCTTTAAGCGAAGCCTCAACCTTGCCTTCGTAGTTTGTATCTATATATCCGGTGGCGCCCTCAACGTTTATAACTTCAAAACCTGCCAGTACAGCGATTCCTTTTGTAAGGTCCACGGCCGAAATAATAGCTCCGGTCTTGCCGTATTTTGCTTTGAAGGTAGGCATTGCCGGCCGTCTGCCCTGTCCCCATAGCCATATGCTGTTTGCGATTTTTTTTCCGGCAGACTTTCGCTTCAGGTTGACCGGGTCGTTCTGCAATATCTCCACAGAGGCTTGCATAAGAGATCTAATCGTTTTTTGACCCTCTCCATCCGGAAGGTTTGTTGGCAGGTACTCAGTGATCTTCCTGCCGGTGATATCGTGCGGCGGGGTACAGTTTAGTTTATCGCTTCCCCCGTTCCAGACCATAAGGTGCCGGTAGCTGACGCCAGGGTAAAAATTAATTTTGTCTGTTGCCAGTTTTTTTTGGATAGATCTGATCAGAGCGTGCGCCTCTTCAGTGGTGATATGACCGCCGCTGTAGTCATCCATGACGGCTTCGCCATAGTCCTTCATAACAGTATTGCCGTTACCTGACGTCAGTGTCACAAGGTTACAACGGTAGGCGACATCACTGCTTTCCAGGCTCACTCCCATACTGGCCGCCTCCAGAGGGGCCCGTCCTGTGTAATAACGCGCGGGGTCGTAACCGAAGATGGAAAGGTTGGCCACATCCGAGCCTGCAGGGTAGCCATCCGGTACTGTACGCGCAACACCTACCACAGAGGCTGAGGCCAGGCGATCCATGTTAGGAGTGGTTGCAGCCTGCATGCATGTTTTGGCGCCAAGCTCTTTAATAGGCCAGCCGGCCATTCCATCGCCAAGCAGAATGATATGTTTCATGTTGATTTGGTTATGTTACTCAACCGGACCTATTAGACTGATCAGTCCTATCGGTTCTATTGAAACAACGCTTTTTCTGCACCCTGACAACTGCACCCTTCACTCTGGTCTTTGTGAACTGTTGTTAAAAAACAGTACCTTTTAATATATCAATTACGCTGTCCACCGATGCCTTGACCCTTTGAGGCCTTGAAGCCCTCTTGATTGCTATATCCGGATCCTTTAAACCGTGTCCTGTCAAGGTGCAGACTACCCTGGAGCCTGCCTTGAAATATCCCTGTTTTGCCAGTTTTATTACGCCTGCAACCGATGCTGCCGAGGCAGGCTCACAAAATACTCCTTCCATCGAGGCAATTGAGCTGTAAGCACTCAGAATTTCCTCGTCTGTGACCGAGTCGATCATCCCTCCTGATTCATCCCTGGCCGCAACCGCGGTTTTCCATCCAGCAGGGTTCCCGATACGTATGGCCGTAGCTATGGTTTCAGGGTTCTCTACGCGTTGTTCTTCCACGATTGGCGCCGCGCCAGCTGCCTGGAATCCAAGCATGGCAGGTCTGCCTGATATAACACCCCGCTCGTGGTACTCCGTGTATCCTTTCCAGTAAGCGGTTATGTTTCCAGCATTTCCTACGGGCAAGGCATGAAACTCCGGCGGACCGTTAAGGGTATCGCAGACTTCGAAGGCAGCGGTTTTTTGTCCTTCTATACGAAACGGGTTTATGGAGTTGACCAGGGTTACAGGAATTCGCTGGACAATGTCCCTGACAATATTCAACGCATCATCAAAGTTGCCTTCCACCTGAAACACCTTTGCTCCATGAATCATAGCCTGGGCCAGTTTACCAAGTGCGATCTTGCCTTCAGGAATCAGTACAATTGCCGTCATTGCCGCCTTGGCGGCATACGCGGATGCTGAGGCTGATGTGTTTCCTGTCGAGGCACAGATAACAGCACGTGCTCCTGTTTCCTTGGCTTTGGAGATAGCCATTGTCATGCCCCGGTCTTTGAAAGAGCCTGTAGGATTGGCTCCATCAAACTTTAGATATATCTCGATATCCTGGGCCATAGCAGCCGCCAGGTTTTCGGCTTTGATTAGCGGAGTATTACCTTCGTTCAGAGTTATTACGGGTGTTGCATCGCTGACGGGCAGATACTCTTTGTACGTGCGGATCAAACCTTTCCATGACTTCATGAATTATTCGAGCACATCCCCTTCCACCGGTTCTACATCCACGCCCTGGTTTCGCATCTCCTCTATGGCGGCATCCAATGCGGCGGCTTCTCCGTCAATCTCCAGTACCATTTCTCCGATGCTTTCGGTCACACGGGCACGCCGAATGTTCGGCATTACGTTGTGTTTTTTTGCCATGTTAAAAATAACAGGCTCTTTGATAAGACTCTGGGGAAATATTAACTTTACCCTTTGTTTCATACTCATACCCCTCCTAAATGTTAACTAAAATGTTAACAAAACAGATCTTCAGCAACCAACGCCTCCGGCGATTGCCGGAACTATGGAGACCTCGTCACCATCTTTAACCTCGGTCTCGGCTCCATTTAGAAACCTGATGTCTTCATTATTAAGATAGACGTTTACGAAGCGACGGATCTTATCTTCTTCTGAAATTCTCTCGGCAAGGCCCGGGTACTTGGCGTCCAGCTCTTTCACCAGATTGATCATGGTTCCGGCAGGCCCCTCAACCACTTCCTTGCCTTCCGTAAGCCGCTGCAGCGGTGTCGGAATTCTTACAGTAACAGCCATAATATTTACTCCTCCTTAACTTAACCTAGCTAAACTTAATCTATTGCTTTAAGTATTTCCTCGAAGTTTGAAAGTGTCGGCTTGATTCGGAACGGCTTAAGCAGATGGCCGTCCAAAGCCTCTTTAGTCTTAAGACCGTTGCCTGTGATACATAAAACAGTGCTGCCTTCCCGCTTTATCTTGCCGCTTTTTATAAGGTTGATGGCTGAAGCCAGTGTTACTCCTCCTGCCGTCTCGGCAAAAATCCCTTCAGTTTCTGCCAGCAGTTTTATGGCATCAATGATTTCCTGATCAGAGACATCAGCGCCCCAACCACCTGTGTCATGTATTACCCGGGTTGCATAGAATCCATCCGCGGGATTGCCGATGGCCAGTGATTTGGCTATGGTATCCGGCTTTACCGGCTTGATCACATCACTGCCGGATTTTATGGCAACGGCAATAGGCGAACAGCCTGTGGCTTGAGCCGCAAACACCTTGGTGTCCAGCTCTTTAAGGATGCCAATTTTATGAAGCTCCTGAAAGCTCTTCCATATTTTGGTAAGAAGCGAGCCGCTTGCACATGGTACCACCACGTGATCCGGCGCTTTCCAGCCCAGCTGTTCGATAATTTCGTATCCCTGGGTCTTTGATCCTTCAGCGTAGAACGGTCTTATATTGATGTTTACAAAAGCCCATCGGTATTTATTGGCGATTTCACTGCAAAGACGGTTTACCTCATCGTAGTTTCCCTCTACAGCCACAAGATAGGGGTTATAAACAAGCGAGGCCTGGATTTTACTTGGCTCCAGCGAGGCGGGAATAAAAATAAATCTCCGGAATCCTCCGGCGGCCCCTTGTGCAGAGACAGAGTGGGCCAGGTTGCCGGTAGAGGCGCAGGCCACTGTATCGAAACCAAACTCAAAAGCCTTTGACAGCGCGACCGAAACCACGCGGTCCTTGAAGGAAAGAGTAGGGTGCACAACTGTATCGTCTTTTATATAGAGTTCGTCAATACCGATTTTTTTTGCAAGCCTGTCAGCCTTTACAAGAGGTGTAAAGCCTGCTTCCAGACCGACCTTCGGGTCGCCGTCTATGGGTAGCAGTTCCCGGTAACGCCAAAGACTGGTTGGGCGTGAAAGTATCTTCTGTATATCAAGCGCTTTCTTGATGGATTCATAATCGTATACCACTTCAAGAGGGCCGAAACAGAATTCACATACGTAAATAGGTTCAACAGGGTAATCTCTTGAACATTCCCTGCACTTAAGTCCTTTTACATGACTCATACGTCGTCTACTCCTTCAGTTGCTTTTAAATTCCGATCTATAACGATAAACCGCTCTTTCACCAGGCCTTTGTTAATCTCGAACGCCTTAAGCTCAGGATGCAAGCCCGCAAGACTTAGAATCACATATGCGGGACCAGGATGGAAGGCCAGTTCCACATCCTTTGCAGAAGGCAGAGCATCTGACTCGGTGTGGCTATGATATATGCCGACCTGGTTCAGGCCCTTTTTGCGCATCATCCGTATGGCTCTTATCTGCTGGGATGTGTCCATAAAATATCCAACCGGTGATGGATCCGCGTTTTTAATGGGAATTACGTCAAAAACACGATTTCCTCTTCCGGCAAGAATTCCGCAAACTTCGTTAGGCAATCCACTTACGGCATGAGCCACTATACTATCAATCTGGTTGCGTGAGAGAATAATATCATGGGCATTCGGCATAACTATCAAACAAGAAACAGACTAAAAACAAATGTAAATATAAAAATAAGTATTGCCGCTATATACTACAGACATCCTGCGTGTAATCAGGCAGTTCCGTAATGCTCGGGTTCTCTCCGCAGACAGGGCATTGCGGGTTTCTGCGCACCTTGACTGTACGGAATTGTGTCTTCAGCGCGTCGTAAATAAGCAGCCTGTTGATAAGTGGTTCACCCTTGCCTAATATAAGTTTTAGAACTTCCATCGCTTGAAAGCCTCCGATAATTCCGGGTAGAGCTCCCACAACTCCTGCTTCCTGGCATGACGGCACCAATCCCGGCGGCGGCGGATCCTCAAAAAGACACCTGTAGCAATGCCCCTTTCCAGGCACTATCGTGGTAACCTGCCCCTCAAACCTGAGTATAGCTCCGCTAGAAAGAGGTTTGCCCTCTATGACGCAGGCGTCGTTAATCAGGTAACGGGTCGGGAAGTTGTCACTGCCGTCCACGACAATGTCGTAGTCCTTCATAATATCAAAAATATTATCCCTGTTGATGCGCTTTTTAATAGGCGTAACATTTACATCAGGGTTCAAAGCCTCAAAAGTGGCCTTTGCAGAATCGGCTTTATAACTGCCCAGTGTATCCATGCTGTGTGCTATCTGGCGCTGTAAATTGCTTAATTCGACTTTATCGTCATCGACAATTCCGATTTTACCTACACCTGCAGCCGCAAGGTAATATCCCACAGGACTTCCAAGACCACCTGCGCCGATCATTAAAACCCGTGCAGCATTTATCTTGGACTGGCCCTTGCCTCCGACCTCAGGTAGCAGTATATGCCTGCTGTAGCGTAGAAGCTGCTCCTCTGTAAAATCCATCAGTCTTTCTCCTTACGTACTCGAATGGTCCATTCCTCCCGGTCGTCCAGCTGGTCAACCGATAAAACCGTATGGCCGTGATCGCGCATCGAGTTGGGAATATTATTTATAGCGGCTTTGTGATCAAGAAGAATCTCGAGGGTCTGGCCTATCTCCATTGATTCTATTGCCAGCTTAGCCTTTATGAATGTGTAAGGGCAGCTAAGTCCCTTTATATCTATCTTTCTGTCCACCTGGGTTTCACTCATAATAGCTCCTAATTAAGTCTATGTGTTATTGAATTCATTAAGTTTAACAAATAAAACAAATAAAGCCAATGAAGCAAGTGAAACCTGATTCCGGAAGGTTGGAGCCTGATCCTTTCTCTTGTTCCTGTGATATCATCAACAAGTAAAAAACGTGTGCGGTTTTTTTATAAAAATTTTTATAAAAGAAGAGATTTAGTCAACTCATGTTTCGCCCAACCGTTAAATCTTTCTTGCTGTTTGTCCTTACAGGCCTTCTTCTGGCCGGCGGCTGCATGCCGGCCAGGGAACGTCTTCCAGGTTATCTGTCCCTTAGGTTGAAAGCTGATCCGACGTCACTGGATCCGGCCTTGATAACCGATGTGACCTCCGGCTCAATTGCGGCCAAACTGTTTAACGGCCTGGTGAAGATGGACGAATCTCTTCGTATAGTTCCGGATCTGGCATCCGGGTGGACAATATCCGACGATCGTTGTACCTATGTATTCCGGTTGCGCGGTGATGTAACATTTCCGGATGGCAGAGGCATGACATCACAGGATATTTTATACTCGTTCGAGCGGGTGCTTGATCCGGCTGTCAGATCTCCAAATACCTGGGTGTTCGACCGGGTTGCTAAAATGGAAGCGGAGAATGATTTGACTTTCAAGATAACCCTTACCAAGCCGTTTTCTCCTTTTCTCGGACTTCTTACAATGCCTGCCGCATATGTGGTGGACCGACATGCGGTTGAGGCCCTGGGTCCGGATTTCGGAGCCGCGCCGGTGGGCACCGGGCCTTTCCAGCTGGTACAGTGGCTCCATAACCGTATGCTTAGGCTTTCAGCACGTAAAGATTATTTTGACGGCTCTCCAAAACTTAAGGGCATTACCTACAGAGTAATCCCTGAAGACCTTACAGCAATCGCCGAGTTTGAGATAGGCAATTTAGATGTTATAGGCATTCCATCACCCGAATACCGCCGGTTTATGGATTCGTCTAAGTGGAGACCACTTGTTGTTTCACTAAAAGGCCTTAATACTTACTACCTTGGAATGAATTGCTTAAAGTATCCCTTTAATAATTCCAAGGTGCGTTTAGCCCTGGCTTATGCCATTGACAGAAAGAAGATACTTGAGACGTTTTACGAGGGCAGGGGCGTTCCGGCCGCAGGGCCTGTTCCACCGGCTCTTCGCTCCTGGCCGGCTCCGGAGCTTGTACCGTTTGATCCAAAGCTTGCGGTTCAGCTTATGAGAGAGGCCGGACTACCTGAAGGATCCGAGTTTTCCCTGTACGTCACATCTGAACAGGAGACTCTGGACCTGGCCGAAATCATCCAGGATTATCTCGCCGGAATCGGTCTGAAGATCAATATCCGGCAGCTTGAGTGGTCTGCCTATAAGGCCGCAATAAACAGGGGTGAAGCGGATCTCTTCTGGCTTAGTTGGTGGGCGGATTATCCGGATGCCGAAAATTTTTTATTTCCGACTTTCCATTCCTCAAACCTGGGAGCGGGTGGAAACCGAACTCGTTATATTAATGATAAGCTGGACGGATTGATCGAAGCCGGCCGCAGTTCTGCTTCTGATAAGTCATGGAAAGAGTATAAAAAGGCCGAATACCTGATTGCAGATGAGGCGCCATGGGTTTTTTTCTGGCACCGTACGGACTACGCTGTTCGACAGCCTTGGGTGAAAGGATTTCGTCTTTATCCTATTTATACCGTTGATAAAGGCCTTGTTGTAGAAACTATCCCAATGCATCATGCTATTGACAGCGGCTTTGGTTTTGAGCCTGGAGGCGGTTAGGTGAAAACATACCTGCTTAAAAGGTTTTTACTGGTACCGGTTGTTCTTGCCGGAATCACATTCCTGGTTTTTCTGCTTATATGGGCGCTGCCGGGCGATCCCTCCCTGGCCCTTGTGGGCGAGCGGGCAAAGGCCGCGACGGTCGAAAGCATACGCCGGGAACTTGGTGTTGACAGGCCTTTTCTTGAGCAGTATTTAGGTTATCTAAAACTTATCATGCATGGAAACCTCGGCCGTTCTTTCTACACAAACCGTTCCGTGGCTGATGACCTGATCGACAAACTTCCCCACACCCTTGCTCTGGCTGCCTCTGCAATGGCCCTGGCAGTACCGGTTGGTGTGAGCCTTGGACTTTTCATGGCGCTTGGCAAGCGTCGTTTTGAGCGGTTTTTGAATGTTATCACAATGGCGGGGGTAAGCCTGCCGGTCTTCTGGGTGGGCCTGATTTTGATGTTGTTGATCAGCGTAAAGGCAAGGCTTCTTCCGCCTTCAGGAACCGGCGGATTTCGGTATATCATACTTCCAGCCATTACCCTGGCTGTTCCGGCCTTTGCCTCTATCGCTCGTGTTACCAAGACAGTGGCAATGGATGTTCTTAATCAGCCATTCATGCTGACAGCCAGGGCAAAAGGGTTAAGGCGCTTAAGGGTTGTTTTTACACATCTTCTTAAAAATACATTAATTCCTGTTGTAACGGTTATTGGGCTTGATTTCGGCAGCTACTTAAATGGCGCTGTTCTTACAGAGACGATCTTCGGATGGGACGGGGTAGGGCGTTTTGCAATGGAGGGCATTATTAAACGTGACTATCCGGTGGTAATGGGCACTGTACTGGTGGGCACGCTTGCCTTTGTCGGAATTAATCTTATTGTTGACCTGTGCTATGCGGTTATGGATCCAAGGGTGAAAAAAGGGTGATAACAGGGTGACTCGTGCAGCGGTAATAATTCTCTTTGTGATAATCCTTGGGGTTGTTGCAGGGCCTCCAATCTCCGGGTACAATCCAGTGCGGATAGATCTGGACGCTATAAAACTTTCTCCCTCGCCGGAGCATCCGTTTGGAACCGATAACAAGGGGAGGGATGTTCTCTCCAGAACTCTATACGGAGGCAGAGTTACTCTTTTGATTGTACTTGGAGCTTCTGGAATTACCTTTGTAATAGGTATGCTTGTCGGTCTTGTTTCCGGGTACTTCGGTGGAAAGCTGGACCTTCTGCTAATGGGAATTGTTGATATACTGCTTTCATTTCCCACTCTTCTTCTGGCAATAGGTATATCCATTCTTATGCCGCCTGGCATACTGTCCGTCTTAATAGCCATTGGTTCTGTCGGGTGGGTAGGTCTGGCCAGACTTGTGCGCGGCCAGGTTGTTGTTTTAAAAGAATCACAGCAGGTGGAGGCTGCAAGAGCGTTGGGCGCCTCGGAACTGAGAATTTTATTTGTATATATTTTCCCTCAGTCTCTTCCGGTTGCACTTGTGGCGCTCAGTATGAAGATGGGAGGTTTTATTCTTTCAGAAGCGGCTCTGAGTTTTCTCGGACTTGGTGTTCAGCCACCCTGGCCGACATGGGGAAGCATGATAGGGCAAAGCCGGATATTTATAACATCTGCACCATGGATGGTGACTTTCCCCGGCCTTATGATCGGTTTTGCAGCATTAAGTTTCAATATGCTTGGCGAGGGCCTCCGCGACCGCCTGAATATATTCAGGTGACTTAGCTCCTGTTAGGAGATTCTTTATCTCTTTACAAGAAGGTCCGGTATTTCGTCGAAGGAATCCACCAGGTAATCAGCGCCGGACTCTGCAAGAATTTTCTTGCCTCTGAATCCATATGTAACACCGCATGTCTTCATACCAGCACGTTTTCCAGCAACCATATCAAACTGGCTGTCGCCAACCATAAAACAGCGCTCCGGGGTAACTCCAAGACGTTCTGCAGCGGTAATAAGAGGCAGGGGTGAAGGCTTTCTTTCAGCAGCACTGTCGCTTCCCATAACCAGGTCAAAGTACTTAATTAAATTTAAGTCGATAAGCACCTTTTTTGAAAGCTCTTCTTTTTTATTAGATATAACCGCCTTCTTAAAGTCTTTCATGCGCGCAAGTATTTCAGGCACGTGAGGATAAGCCCTGGTGTGATTTGTGATGTGATGCAGGTAGTAATCCGTGAAACGTGCAGCGACTTCGTTTTTCATCTCAAGTTCGTTTTTATAAAGCACTTTATCTATAAGTTTTGAAACCCCTTCACCAACAAGTGTTTTTATCGTGGCGGCAGAAACAGGCTCATGGCCTAGTGGTAAGGTTGCATAGTTGAGTGCTTCGGCCAGATCCTCTGCAGAATCTACAAGAGTACCATCCAGATCGAAAATAATAAGCTCGAACCTATTTCTGTTTTTTAAAGCATCAGTCATGGTATGCCATAGAGGTTGAGCAAGGAAACGGCTCAACCTGATGTCTATTATACAATTTCAAATGGTCTGAGTGAAATTTAAAGTTTTCATTAAAAACTCCGATAAGTTTTATATAAATCACGTTTCGTGACAATAGCAACCTCTCCCGAAAGGGATAGGGCGCAAAGCTACCTGCCTGGGACCGAAAGGTTATGGTCGAGGGGCCGCCGGAGAAACAGATGAGAGATATCTGCCGTACAGCAAAAAATCCTATTTTTCAAGTTCTTTCAAACTGGTTTTTGGTCGCCCCCTTCATAATATCCGCCTTTTCTTCCAGCAAAGCAAAACAGGGGGGAAGTAACTTATGAAAAAACAGCTCAATTTTTATTTTAAAGTAGTCTCTATTCTTACTTTGTTTATTGCAACTCCAGCCTTTGCCGGTGGTTTTGCAGAGAAGTTCAAGAGGTTTGTTCTGGGCTCAGAGGCAGAGGCCTATTCACTTGAATCTTATAACAGCGGTATGGATAAGGTGGCGGAAGCCTGTATAAATTGTCATAACGGTGTTACTGCAACTCATATTGTAACTAAGAGCGCTGAAGAGCCAATGCATATCAGGGGATTTCAGACAGTTAATCATCCGGTAGGAATGATGTACGATTACTACGTCTCTAAAAAACCTATGGGATACAGGCGCAGATCGATTCTAAATGAAAACATCAAGTTTGTTGACGGAAAAGTAACCTGCATTTCGTGTCATGAACTTAAAAGTGATGAGTTTCAGGAAGTCGCATACGCCGCGAACAATTTAAGCAATCTGGGTGGTGATAAAGATTGCACCGCATCGAATAAGTTGACAACAGGGAGCAGAAAAACAGACTTATGCATGGCTTGTCATATTAAATAAACTATGTGTCTCACCGTATTTGAGTTCGTTTCCCAAGGGGGTGCCGGAATCCCCGGTATGAAGTTGTAAGCGTTCTATGAAAGGCTCTCTTCATGCCGGGGCCCACCCCAAGGATGATGCCGGTTTTACTACTCTATAATTTTTAACCCTGGTTCAACACTTCCAGCATTGCATGGTGGATCCGTCCATTTGAGGCCAGAATGTTTTTACCATTCAAGCAGAAAGGCGCTCCCCTTAAATCAGTGATCATGCCGCCCGCTTCTGTTATAATCAGGCTTCCTGCCGCCATATCCCAGGGCTGAAGCTTAAGCTCCCAGAAACCGTCTGATCTTCCGCAGGCCACGTAGCAGAGATCCAATACAGCAGAACCCGGCCTTCTTATCGCCCGTGCCACCAGGGCAAACCTGGAAAATTCCTCGATATTGTTCTGCTTTGATCTTCTTATATCATAAGGGAATCCGGTAGCAAGAAGAGCATCCGAAATCCTGTTGGTTGTTGAAGGAGAAATTTTTTCCCCATTAAGAAAAGAGCCTTTTCCCTTTTCGGCTATAAAAAGCTCATCAAAATTAGGGTCATATACCACCCCGAGAACAACCTGGCGGTTTTCTTCCAAAGCGATGGAAACACAGAAGAAGGGAAATCCATGGGCATAGTTTGTAGTGCCGTCAAGAGGATCAATGATCCACCTGTACTTTGATAAAGATTGGATTTCGTCGCTTTCCTCTGTAAGGATACCTATGTCGGGAAAGCTGCTTCTAAACCTTCCTATAATCAGATCTTCCGAGGCCCGGTCCATTTCTGTAACAAGATCTATTTCCCCCTTAAACTCAATCTTTCTTGCCTGCTTGAGTTTTGTCTTTAGCAGCCTGCCTGCGTCAACCGCCGCAGACACGGCGACCTCTTTAAGCTTTTTAAGATCGTTCATTTTTTGCATACTATACTCTCCAGTAAGATGTATCAAATTATAACGGTTTTTGCTGTCGGTAACCGCTTGGTATGCTTAAAGTGTATGCTATAATAAGCTGAAATACGTAAAAAGCAGCAAGTACAATTATTATGTTTAGAGTTTCTGATAAGATAAGCATTCCGGCTTCTGAAATCGAGTTCAGTGCTATAAGAGCCCGGGGCGCAGGAGGACAGCATGTTAACAAGGTCTCCACTGCCGTACATATGCGTTTTGATGTAAGAGCATCATCTCTTCCCGGTGTCTATAAAGAGCGTATCTTGGCACTTCATGGTCACTCTTTAAACAACGCTGGTGTTATTGTGATTAAGGCGCAGAAATATCGAAGCCAGAGAAAAAATAGGGAGGCCGCACTGACCCGGTTGCAGGAACTTATCAGAAGTGTGGCAGTGACACGAAAAATACGTAAAGCTACCAAGCCGACCCGTTGCTCCAGGCAAAAGCGTTTCGATAGGAAAAGAAAAAGAGGGCAGCTTAAGTCCTTAAGAGGAAAAGTGGATCTTTATAGGGATATTATATAAATAGTTGTCCCTGAAAAAAACGCCTAGATGTCGGCTCCAAAAGCACTTCGTATTGGAAATACTCAAAACCGCAGAAATACTGTCAATAAGGGGGTTCTCGACAAAACGAGCCACCACAGACTCGTCGCTTTCGTTGAACATGTGCTTCACCCAAGTTCAACAAACTTCCCCCCAGAAAGGTCCAAAAATGATCTTTTTTGCACCTTTAGAAATCGTAACACATTGAAAAAGGTTCGTATCAAAAGGCAGAAAAAACGTGAGGATGACGTTCTTTACAGCTTGTTATAGGCGGAGAATATATTTTAATATTTTTAATATTTTAGATTTTTTAAGGAGGAAACATATGCTTAAGTTA
>JALUUO010000005.1 GCA_027021335.1 Nitrospirota bacterium | reverse complement strand
TTTTTTAAAAAAGACTTATAATCGTTTTTCATGATGGCTTACACTCCTTTTAAACCCTGCTTTAATCGTTTTTGAATATAGCCAACTAATTAATACAATCGGTATGTTTAAGTATCGGTAGTACGGGAGAAAAGTTAAAGGAGGTTTCGGATGCGTTGTTGTATGCTATGCAAAACTATTGACAGAGCCAGTTGCACCACCTAAAAAACTAGACAAAATGGATTGCTTGCACAATTTAGGCTTGGACGGGTAAACTCAACTTTTACTCAATTTGGATTCTAACAAAATGCCAATTATATGACAGAGAACCTGCTACCATGACAACATCAGCAAAGGCGTGCCTGGATCAGCTCTACCTGGACTACAATTTCCAGGAGCGTATGCGTCACGATCCAATAGAGCTTGTGCATAATTATAAAGATCCAAGAGACATAGAAGTTGCCGGACTTATAGTGGCGGCTCTTTCGTACGGCAAGGTATCTCTTTTCAAGCCGGTGGCGGAGCGAATACTCAAGATTATGGGAGACTCGCCTGCAGAGTATATCTCATCACTGCGGATTGAGAGCGTTCGGAAAAAGTTTTTTATGGCAGGCATTCGTTACAGGTTCAGCAGGGAGGATGATATTCTGGCCTTTCTTTTGGCCCTTTCAAGGGCGTTTTTGAGATTCGGTTCACTTAAGGCTCTTTTTTTTGCGGGTTTATCGGAAAAGGATGATGATGCTGGGTCAGCAATTGGCATGGCGATTCAAAAACTCAGACAGACTGATCTAACGGATGTTTACGGAGAAGATATAAAACCTCCAGGATTTCTGCATATGCTGCCCACGCCCGCTTCGGGCGGCGCCTGTAAGAGGATGGCTCTTTACCTGCGGTGGATGGTTCGTGACAGGGATATAGATTTCGGTGTATGGAAAGAAATGGGCGCGCAAAGGCTTGTAATCCCTCTTGATACGCATATCGCCAGGATATCCAGGTGTCTAGGCTTGACTTCAAGGAAGAGCCGTGATTGGAAAATGGCTATTGAAATCACCAAGTCACTGAAAAAATTTTCCCCTGTGGATCCGCTTAAATACGACTTTGCTCTATGCCACCATGGAATTTCCGGCCTCTGCCCTTCGAGGCCGGACAGCGGCTCTTGTTTAAACTGTGTTCTAAGTTCGATTGCGCAGCAGTCAGGTTAAGTTAATTCCAAAATTAAGTAGGCTGGGTGCGGAAGACGTTCAGGAATTTTTAGTGAGTTTAGTTTTAATCCGAATTTTAATTCCACTGATCGAAAGGTTATTGAAAGGTGATTGAAAACGGGAAGTTCTTTCAAGTATTATTAAAAATTCAACTTCAATGTTTGAGCAGTTATAATGCTGTAAACAAAACTTTTGTGAGGGACTATGTATGTATAAAATATATTTTATTGTGGCCAGCCTGGTAAGTATAGTGCTTTTGCCGCTATATTCGATTGAAGCCGTCGCATCAGAAGAAAATACGGTAGAAAAGAATAAGTCTAACACCAGGCTTGAACTCTCTTATGTAAGAACTTCAGGCAACACAGACACCCAAACCCTTGCCGGTAAATTCACAGCAGATAAGGAAGTTGCTGCCAACAGGTACTTTTTTTCTGGAAACGTACTGCTCGAGGAAAGCAATGGTGTGGAAACATCAAACAGATTACTTTTAGAGGGCAGGTTTGAGAGGGTTTTATCCGGAAGATTGTTTGTGCTTTTATCTACAGGTTATACTTTGGATAAGTTTTCCGGTTACAAGTACAGGTTATATGGTGGCCCGGGTGCGGGCTATGACGTCCTGGATACAAAAAAACATAAGCTTCAGAGCCTATTGTCGTTTGTGTACTCATATGACGAATTTTCCGTGGGTGATGAGGTGTCAGACAGTTACATCACTGGAAAAGCTACAGGTAAGTATCAATATATCATTCAGGAAAATATTAAATTGAAAGAGACAGTCAATTACCTTGTTTCCTTTGAACAAACCAAAAAATACTTTCTTGATTCTGAAACAAAAGTAGAACTTAAGATTAACCAGTCATTATCTCTTGGTATAAGCTATCTGGTAAATTACCAGAACCTGTTACCATCAGCCGAGGTAAGGCGTACCGATACTACATTTCTAACAACTTTGATTTTTGCGCTTTAAAGGCTGCAAAGAAGAGCCTGTAATCGAAGTCGTTTATAGATTTGCAGGTTTTTTCTTTGCCTTACGGAATCTGCCCTTTGAGGTTAGTCGAAAACTTCTCCGACTACCGTGGTGAACGCTTGATAACCTCCAGTAATACGCTTAAAAAAAATAAAACCGTTTGTCTATCTACCGTATCCCTGTTGGCATGGCTGTGCTACTTGTTTTGTGGAGACGCGGCTGCTTACGGGCAGAACTTAAATGCTGTCGATGATTTTGGAAGTGCATTGATTCCTGTCAAACGATCTATGCTTACCATTGGTGTAGGAGCTGATGGCCAAGGAACACTGGACTCATATATTGACCTTGAAATAGGATTTAAGAGCTGGCTGCTAAACTTTTTCTATGCTGAAAACAATACGCCTTACGATAAGACGAGTACCGACACCAGGTCTTATCTTTTGGGTGTTTCCAGTAATCCCATAAACGATTTTTTTATTGGTGGTGAATATGGATACTGGGGTCGAAACGGCGAACTCACTATTAATTCCCTTGCCGGAGTCATGGGGCTTAATTTCTCCGATTGGTCTGTATCACTGCTTCCACAACTACGTGCCATTAAACTGTATACCATAGGACGGCTGGCAAGCCGTATACCACAGATTAATATCGGCAGTCCTGGATATGGGGTTAATGCAACTTATTACGGGTTTGCAGACTGGATATTCTCTGCAGGCTATTTTCTTAACTATTACTCTGAAAATCTTAGGAGATTGGCTGATAGCCCACTGATTATATACATATTTTCACCCTCAACTTTGCAGCTTGCTTCCGGATTCGAAAAATCCGGGTTGACTTTTGATGCGACCTATATTCTGAACCATGGAACAATAGGAGTTGATTTGTTACGCAGCAGGTCTGCGATTGATAATTCTGTTTCGAATGTAATTGCCACAAGCGCTTCATGGGATCTCTTCAGTGCATGGCAGTTGCAGCTTCGTATAGGTGCGCAGGGCGTCTCTTATGATGATTCTATAATCTCCTTTGCCGGTCTTGCCGTAAGTTATCGTTGGTAAAAACAGACAAAATCAGAATTATTTCCTGATTTATACTTTAAAAGCAAGACCACGTTTTATTGCTTTGTCGATACCATGCCGCAAAGAGTCTGCGTGCCTGGCCGGGAGTCCTTTTATTGTCGCGAGGTTTTTGTAGGGGTTTTTTGCTATCTCCAGTATAGCGGTGTTTGGAAAGACTTTAAAGGGAGGTCTGTCAAGTTTTTTTGCCTCTGAGTCCCTGAAAAGATATATCTCACGAAAGATGGCTTTTTGTCTGGGAGTTAGCCTTTTTACCCCTTTAACAGACAGAAATGCCTTTTCCGGCGGCACCGGCTGTACGTAACGTATCTTCTCAAGCTTTGCATTCTCCCGGTGGAGATAAGACATACGGCCGAGTTTTTCGAGTTTTTCGGCTAGCAGGTTTCGAAGTGCGTGAAGGTGGTATACATCCTGGGCCGCGTAATTAATTGCATCGGTAGCAAGCGGACGAATACCCCAGTTTCTTCGTTGAAGCTTTTTGGACTTGGGAATGTTCATTCCCAGGTGCTCCATAAGAACATTGCCCAGTCCGAGTTTTCTAGAGCCCAGGATACCTGCGGCTATAGATGTATCGAATATGTTTTTAAGTCTGAAGCCGTATTGCCTGTCAAATGAGCGAAGGTCGTAATCCGCGCTGTGCAGAATTTTTTCTATTGATGGATTCGAAAATATTTCGCCTAGCATGCTGAGGTCATGCACTGCCAGGGGGTCTACCAGGGCGACAGTACCATTAGCAGCTACCTGGATAAGGCATATGCGTTCCCTGTAACGGTGGAAGCCGTTAGATTCCATGTCCACGGCTATTGATGGTTGTTTCTGGAGCGAGGTTGCCAGTTTGTTCCATTCTGCTTGGTTGTTAACTATATAAGGATTGCAGTATCCTGTTTTGGGTTCCATTGCTCTTTAATCTTTTAATTGTTTTTGCCGAATCATGGTTTCGCATCAGATTACAGAACTATTCTGTCTGAATACTTTTTTGATCAAAAACTATCATGGTTTATCAGACTTTCTTATCCAGATTTCATTGTCATCAATCATTTTGTAGAAAACAAAGTTTTTCTTTAAGTAATCAAGAACTATTGGAAACCTGACCTCATTAGAGAAGCCTTCAAAATTAAAACCACTGACTGAATCGAACCAGTCACGATTTGTATAAAGAACATACTTGATATTAGCCTTTTTTAAGTCTTCGACCACTTCCTCTTGATAAAAGGATGGCGCTGCATATATTAAACAAGGAAATCTAGTTGGTGCAGGTTGGTCAATAAAGTAATACCAGCATGCTTCATTCGTAAAAGTAAAAAACTTTTCACCTTCTTTTAAATTGTTTTTCAAAAAGGATATTGTCGCTTTATATTTGTCGAGAATAAAATCGGAATCCTTGACGTTAATAGGAAATCGTTTAGTAATCAGGTCCTTTTTATAAATCCTGTAAATACCTGCAATAGAGCTTACTACTACTACAAAAGTAACGGCATATGCGAGCATTTTTTTGAGTTTCCCCAGGCTGTCTTTCTGAAGCAGGCCATGAATGTAATGTTTTATTAAAATATACATAGAAAGGATGTAGGTTAAAGGAGAACTGTAGCCTACATGCATCCAGTCTGAACGGCCTAATGCACTTTTGTAAAAGAAGATTGACATCAGTAGTAAGCAGAACTCTATAAAATACTTTTCGATAAACTTTTTGAATGCAGTTTTGAGTTTTCTGTTGTTAAGATGGAGTTCCTGTATGAACTTATATGCAACCCAAAATGTATTTGCTGCTATCAGGACGCAAACTGTTAAGTAAGCTATGTGGTGTATGGGGTATATAAATCCACCCTGCAGTTCCCTGTATTTTGTAAGTATTAAAAAGGTGTATTCAAAAAACTCATAAAAGGCTCCACGAAACAGAACATTTAACAATAATATTGCTGATAAAAGACCACAAAATGAAGCGATTAAATAATGAGACCTGAAAGCGCTTTTATGGAAGAACATAAAGTATAAAATAGGAGATACGATTACGTATGTTGTAAAGAGATAGACGCCCCTGTCGGCGGAATAACCTAAGGATGCAAGGGGAATGAAAGAAAAGAAGAAAACAGCTATTATAAGTTTTTTGATATCCAGTTGTTTCAGCTTGGTAAAGCTATATAGCGCAGGTATTGTAACCAGGAAAGAGAATGTGGTTATATCCATGGTTTTAAAAAACATTATTCTTCTTGGAAAGCCGAATAGATGTTTATAAAAGAGGGTTAAAGTCAGGAAAACTACAAGGTAGTAGAGGTAATTTCCACGAAAAATTTGTACCAGGAAAAAGGACAGCATTATAAATAACAGTACTTTTAGAATAGACTCCAAGGCTCTTACTGAGCCGATAGATTTTCCGAAAAGTTTAAATGCTACTACTGAGCGGACAGGATTTTCAAATACCCCGTGCAAAAATATAATCTCTTTATACGGTTTTTTCCCTGCCATGTATGATACAGCAGGTCCCAAGGTTTCACCTTCATGCATAGCATCAAATGGCCCTGTAGAGCGATAATTTGGAATGTTAACCGATGATATCACTGCATAACAAAGTAAGATTATTACAAATATCTTCTTGTTTACTGATGGTAATGGTAAATCGTCTGAAATATCGTGGATAACAGTATCTGTTTTTATTCCGAAAAGGGTTTCGTTTAGCCGCCTGATATTCAGAATATATATTATGGCCAATATTACAAGCGGAAGCAGTATAAAGACTGCGAACCGTATTGAGTCATTTGTAGGATTGTATTTCGCAAGCGTGATCATCCCGACAAGTCCCCATGGATTTTTAAATGGCAGAGTTATTTGGTTCCAGAAAAGCAGACCGAGGGAGACGCCGAGAGTGAATATTGCTATTAGAAGAAGATTCTTTGTATTTTTACCTTGTTTCATAATATGTTATTATAATTTATTAACTCCTTAAATTCATATAGTAAACAGAAAGGATCTGGAATGATAAAACATATGGTATTTTTCAAAATGAATCCTGAAGTATCGGTTGAAGAGACCCAAAGACTAGCCGATAGTTTGAGAGAACTTAAAGAAACGACTGAAGGGTTAATGAAAGAATGTTTAGTGGGCTTTGACGTGTTACCTTCAGAAAGGTCATACGACATTATCCTTGATTCCACGTTCGACTCACTTGACCACTTACAAAAATACCTGGTCCATCCAAATCATATGACGGTTGTAAAAGAAATCAGACGGCTTTGCTCTTCCGTGGCCAAGGTTGACCACGAAATATAGGGCGGTTTTTACAGATCCGGATTTAAAAATTTAATTACGATATATGTCTTTTACGCTGAAAAGCAGAATCTTTGCATAAACCAGATTTGTCTTAAGATCGTTAAATGACCGTATTTGCATGATACGCCTGAATATTACCGATGGTCTGAGATAATAGCTTCTTAAGGCCCACTTCTGCGCTTTAAGAACGTCGCTTATACTCATTTGGGGCGTTTCAACAATAGCCGTGTTATATACAAAGCTGTTCCAGTCTTCTATTTTCAGGTGATCGTGCTCTACCGCCCATTTATAAAATTCTGTGCCGGGAAATGGGATAGCTACCGAGAAGCCGATAAGGTCCGGACTTATTGCTTTTGCAAGTTTTACAGTATCTTTTACAGTTTCTTTTGTTTCGCCCGGCAAACCTACCATAAAGTATCCGTGTACATTAAGGCCGGCTTTTTTGGTGGCTGCGAAGGCCGCTTTAATCTGTGGAATTGTAGTCCCTCTGGCGGCTTTGTTTAGTATTTCCTGGTTGCCTGACTCAACTCCATACTGTACCTGCCAGCATCCGGCTGACTTCATAGCTTTTAGCAGCTCTTCGTCAACATAGTTAACTCTGCCGTTACAGACCCAGGAGATTTTTTTGCTCAATCCGCGTTCTTCAATCAACTCACATATTCGCATTATCCGCTTTTTGTTTAGAGTGAATATGCTATCTCTGAAAGAGAAGTTGGATACGTTAAATTTTTTATACAGGTATTCAAGTTCATCCACAACATACTCGGGACTATGTACCCGGTAGTTATTGCCGAAAGTAACATGGACGTCGCAATATGAGCATTTATGCGGACAGCCGCGGCTTGTTGTCATATTGGCGTAGTTGCCTTTTCTGCCTCTTGACCATGCGCCGGGTGGGTTGTATTTACCCTTATCTATCGGCAGCATGTGATAGGCTGGATGAGGCAATTGATCCAGGTCTTTGAGAAGTTCGCGGGGCTTGGTCTTTTTTACTTCGCCGTTTTCTTTGTATAAAATTCCGTTTACACTGCTTAGATCCCCCCCGCTTCCCAGCACATCCACAAGTTCCAGCATTGTCGCCTCACCTTCTCCGACGACCCCTATATCTACCTCATCTTCAATAACTACATTTTCTCCAAGTGCGGAGACATGCGGACCACCGAGGACCACGTGTGTTTTAGGATTCTTTTTCTTAACGATCCTGGCTATTTCCAGGCCTTGTTTTGCCCTCGGCGTTACAACACTGACTCCCACTATATCCGGAGAATAGGCGTCAAGTTCCTTTTCAAGCTGCTGCGCATCAAGTCCTAAAACATAACCGTCAAGAATTTTTACATCAATCTTGTTTTTCTCCAGCACTGCTGCGATAAATCCAAGTCCCAGCGGCAGTGAGTTGAAATAGGGGAGCGTAGGCTTTGTCATGCTGATTGGGGGGTGTATAAGTAAAACTTTCATAAAACCTTACCTTCGTGATTTATGGGGATGGTGTAGTTGTAGTTACTACTTTCGATCGAAAAGAGCATTAATGTATCTTTTCCTATACGAACCTGGTGAAAAAATTGCTTTGGGATTTCCTGAGAATATGGCACTTGGTTCAAAATAACAATGTAAAAGACAGCCCTTGCAGTTATCGGAAAATGCCACGTGATCCCCAAGCTCTTCCCAGAGTTCCTTGAAACTCTTATTCTTATATGAATCGGTAAGTTCTCTGGAAAACTCAAAACAAGGTCCCAGTCTTCCATCCGGCGATATGCTGCACTGCATATAAATAGCAATGCATTTCATCTTCGGGACTTTAAACGTGTACATTGCGTCAAGCAGTAGGTTACTCATCATAATCGGGTAACCTTTGTCCCGTAACTCTCTTAGTTTCAATATGGTGTTTCTATAACGCTCGATGCTGCCGTAAACCTCGCCGTAACGTTTGGAATATTCTTCTGGGCTTTTATAGTCAAAGTGTGTAAGCATTGGAGAAAACGTGAGCGATTTTATGCCCAGCTTTGTGGCAGTCTCTACGATATCGTCAAGCTCATCCAATGTCAGTCTTGTTAGGATTGTATTGAATCCGACGTGTGGAATTCTCTCTACTGCGGCTTTAATACCCTCTATAACCGTATCGTCAAGAACTTTTATGATTCCAAGATCTTCAGGAACGTTCTGGTTTATGGAGTCGAACGAAAAAGTCAGTACGTCCACATTGTCCGCTATCTCATCGATTCTCTTTGATACAAGGGACCCATTTGTAACTAGTTTAGCTACCATGCCCCTTTCTTTTATTCTTTTTAGGATTTGCGGAAGATCTTTTCTTACAAGGGGTTCACCACCGGTTACGGCGTAAGCTACGCAACCTGCTTCAGCAACTTCATCGACAAGGTTGAGAACCTGCTCGCTGTTTAGCTCTTCTATCTTATCGTTCCAGACCGAACAGTAGGAGCACTTGTAATTACATTTATGGGTGATTCTATGTCCAACTTTTATTAAGTTTCTTTTATTTAAGAACTTGAACTGAACCGCTGCATTCAACGTTCTGCCTAGTTTCTTCAGCGAGAAGTCGTTACTCTTCTTTTTCACGAAACAACCTTTCAAAACTGCTTTTATTTGTGTAAAAATAGAAATACGGTTTCAGTTTTGCCGAAACCGTTTTCGTTTATTTTCCGCTGCTTATGATTTAAATTAGCATAGATAGACTATAGTGTCAAGAAAAAACAGGATTTGGAGGATATATGTCAGTGCTCCATTCTGCTTTTAATGCTTAAATGGAACGGAAACATTGAAGCTGTCTTTAATTAACAATGCCGTAATTTTATTCAGTAATAATAAATAAGTTCAAAGCGGAAAAAATCATCATTTCTAAGACTGTATAATAGGTCGTTTTTGCGCTGATTGAAAAAGGTGTATATTTCCATCTCGAACTTCCAGTTATCTCCGAGGCGGCGTCCTGCTTCAACAACCACGGCACCGGATGGGGTATCAACTTTACTTACCAGGCCGGCCAGAAGTTCTGAGCCTGCGGCATCGTTTAGATTAAGACGCATGCCGAGTATTGCGTCGTTTGAAAACGGTGTCAGTGCAGTTTCACCTCGTTCATCATAAGCCCATTCTCCTATAACGCCAAGGTCCATGCTTGTTTCTGCTATACCTACAAATGTGTACTCAAAACCGCCGGTGCCGGCGAAAAACGCATGCGCCCGGCTACTTCGGTAGAAACCCTCGAATTTTAAAAGCCATCGTCCTTCTACAAGCTGCAGCTCGATAGATGTTTGGTTGATCTGCTCATAAAAGGGTATGATGACCGGTTCACCGTTGTCGTTATAATTTAGTCGAAATACAGGTTCACGACTGGTTCCATTGAAATTGGATATACCGATATCCCATGCCCCGATAGAGTGACTGTAGCGAACAGCAAAGTCGGTGTGTCTGTTTTTGTCGGGGCTTTCGTAGACTGCATTTTGGTTGTCCACCACAAGGGAATACCTCAGTCGGCCTTTGCGCCCTGGAAAGGTGCGTTCACGGAAGTAAGGCAGCACGAACATCTCGACAACGCCCAAGTCGCGTGATTCATAAATTGGAGCAGAAAGGTGAATCATGGGCTGTCCCAGCCTGTCTTCATAGTCTATGGACTCCACGGTGTCGATCTGGTTTATGATATCCACCATGTGAACAAATTCCGTCACGCCCCAGAAAACTTTTCCGACACCCAGGCGCAGTTCCAGTGAATCTTTCACCCACAAATAGTTTAACTCGCGGATATCAAAGTGGGTGCGTTCCGGGTCTGTTCCGTCCAGGCGTGCAAAGGGAACAAAGGTGAAAGCGGACCCGTTTTGCCACTCATGATAATACTCGGCTTGGATCGCAAGTGATGCGTTGTTTTTCTCCTGGCCTGGAAACAGTGGGTCGTTTGGAAAGAACCAGCCATCCGCAGATACATAGCCTGACAGCTCATGGGTATCAGCCAAAGATGTCCAGGCTGAAAAAAGCAGAAGAGATATGATTGTTATTAAAGACTGCGCTTTCACCTTGCCCGCTTGAGGCTGTTTTTGCTGAAATCACGTGCCTTCAGCCCAACACGGAATTTATAGTTCGACCAGATAAGTCTTGTGCTCTTTCCGTTTTGATGGTTGACCATATTCATCTCATCAGGTCGCCAGTATTTACCTAGATATTGACGGTATCCTTTGAATGTAAGGGTTTTAAGGCGGGAATTTTTGCGGTCATAGAAATCGGTTTTAAGTATGCGGTACTGACTTTTGTCGATCCAGTTTACCTGCCGTGTGTAGCCTGAGTTTTTTTTGTCTACCGGGTAGCTTTCTATAACGAAACATTCCTTGCCGTCGTATGTTTCGTCTTTGATCCACTTGTAGGTATACTTCTCCACTTCCTGGCTGGAGATGTCCTCGTAGGCAAACTCGCTGCCCATAAAGGATCCGGACTTGTTTCTGGAACTTATACGCTTTACCCTTTTAAGCGCCGGCAGGTAGAGCCACTGATCGTCGTCACCCACCTTGTGTGTATATGTGAGAAAAGCAGTGCCCTTTACATCGGCAGGTGTGTCGAATATTGATAAATTTTTGTCTCCGTCACCTTTTACCTCAAGTGTACGTATACGGATTTTTCTGATGCTTTCCTGTCCGTGTTTATTCTTTAGAACCATACGCATGTCTGCGGTAAAATCACCGAATCCGGTGTCACGAAGATCAGCCTCGCGTGCTATGGCAAGACCTTTTTCCTCGGCTGTTTCCGCTGCTGCCAATGCCGTAACCACCAGCAGTAGTGACAGCATTGTTGTCAATACCGTTTTGGGTTTTAACTTGAATTTTGAGCCTGATTTACTCATGATTTTTTCTCCTCCACTTTCATCAGTAGTGTTGGTAGGAATAAGAAGTCCAGTGCCAGCGCCAGAATAATGGTTATAGCGGTCATCAGGCCCATATCTGAGTTGATTTTAAAGCCTGAAAAGGAAAGAGTCATAAAACCTGCAACCAGTACTATACTTGTTACCCAGAGGGCTGTGCCCACCGTATGAAAAGAGTATTTCACCGCTTCCTGCGGGTTCATTGCATATTCGCGCCTGGCGCGTATGTACTTGCTTATAAAATGTATTGTATCGTCCACGACTATGCCGAGCGTTAAGGCAACCAGCACGGAGATTGTCAGCCCGACCTGACCAACAATCATTCCCCATAACCCGAAGGCCATGAAGGCCGGAGCCAGATTTGGTACAAGGCTAACCAGGCCCAGTTTAAAGCTTCGCAGAGCAAATATAAGTATGCCTGAGATAAGTATCAGGGCCATGAAAGAAGCTCCGAGCATGCTGTCGATATTCCGCTTGGATATATGGGCGAACATTATGGACAGGCCGCTGCCGTAGGTGAACATCTCTTTCGGCGCATTTTGAGCAAGCCAGTTCCTGGCCTTTTCATCCATACGGCGCAACTGCTTAGTGGTCACATCCTTCATTAGGATCGTCATGCGTGTTGCGGATTTCTCAACGTTAATCTGGTTGTTCATGTCAAGGCCAAATGGAAGCGACATCTCGTATAGCAGCAGGTACTGGGCCGCAAGGTTTCGGCTATCGGGAATGCGGTAGTAGGCAGGGTCATCTCCGTGCATGCTTTTGTTCAGCTGCTTCATTGTATCGGTGATGGTGCTCACATGTACTACGCCTGGCTGTTTGCGGTACCAGTTTGCAAATTCTTCAACCTTGTTCAGGTAGGAAGGGTCGTTTATGTCTCCGGGTCCACCGGAGTTTAGAGAATATTCGATTGTGTCGAATCCTGTTAGGTTTTCTATCGTAAAATCCGTGGCTCTGCGGAATTCGTAACGCTCGTCGAAATACTGGATGAAGTTATCATCCAGCTCGATTTTAAGAGTGCCGGCTGTCAGTGCTGAAACAGTAAACAGCATACCCCAGAATAATGTTTTGCGCTTGCTTACTACAAAATCCGCCAGATGTTCCAGCGCATGAAGTTTCTGTTTACGCTTTGCCTTCACCTTTACGGGAATGACCGATACCAGGGCCGGAAGGAAGAATATCGAGTAGATAAACGCAGCTGCCACACCCATGGCAACAATGTTGCCAAGATCTCTAAAGGGAGGAGCATCAGAGAAATTCATGCTCAGGAATCCTATCACCGTGGTTATGCTTGTGAGAAAGACCGGTTGCAGATTTATTCTAAGAGATTCGATTACTGATTCGTGCCTGGTTTTGCCCTGGCGCATAAAGTGAAATACAGATACAAATATATGTACGCTGTCTGCCACGGCCAGAGTGAGAATGATTGTGGGCGAGTTGGCCGAGGCGGCGTTCAGCGATATACCGAGCCAGCCGGCCAGCCCCAGGCCTGTAATCATTGAGAAAGCAATAATAACCAGTGTGACAAGAGTTCCGCTGAATGAGCGCAGTGCCAGCCCCATAACTACAACCAGAGTCAGGTACATAAGTGGAACCAGGGTGGACATATCATCTTTACTGGCCTCGCCAAACGCCGTGTCCATTACGATTCCGCCTATCAAGTATATATCAATGTCAGGGTGTTTTATGAGGAACTCCTGAACCATATTCCTGGCGAACGCTGTTACTTCCGGAGATTCGCTTATTGATTTATCCGGTTTTATGATATTCACATTCAGGCCTGCTACATGGCCGGAAGGCGATACCAGGCGTTTGAGAAGACTTGGTTCGCGCAAAGCTATGTTTTTTACCTGTTTAAGCTCAGCTTTTGTCAGTTTTTTTGCGTCTTCAACCAGGTTTTCAACTACAAGATCGTCCCCTTCCGCATGGATATACTGAAAATTAGTTATAGAATCCACCCTGCTTGAGTATGGTATTTGCCAGGCAGCTTTGGTTAGTTCCTCCAGAGCAGTAAGTGTCTGGACAGTAAAAACATCACCGTTTTTAGGTGCGATAACAAAAAAAACGTTGTCGCTTTTTGTGTAAGTGTTTTCAAGCGCCTCTAGGGCCTGCAGCTGTGGGTTTTCTTTGCCGAAAAATATGCGGGAATCGTTGTTGAATGTCAGAAAGCGTATTCCGCTTGCAGCGGCCGCTACAGCCAGGAGTGTTACGACTATAATCCACCACCTCTGTTTTACTACCCATTTTCCGAAAGCCGTCTCGAACCTCTGCATTGACACCTCGACAGGTTATATAAGATAGAGCATGAATAGTGAACAATTAAGTAATTATTTAGATAGTGCCTGCAGATTCAGTTTAGCTTTATTTCTATATCCGCCTTACCTTTAAGCCTGGCGAGCCAGGTACTGTACCTTCTCTTAAAAGCAGACTCTCTTAGTTGATTCCTGATAATTTCTTTTTTTGCGTATATCTCTGATGTCTGGTCCTTAAAAGATTCCGCCATTATCAGCCAGACGGCATCATCGATGCTTAGCGGCTCGCTGATACCTCCTTCGTCAAGAGAAAAAGCGGCGTTTTCTATCTCTGGTAAAATTGTTCCGCGGCGGACGAATCCAAGGTCGCCCCCACTTTCAGCGGAGGGGTCTGAAGAGTAAATTTTAGCCAGTTCCTCGAAATTCTCTCCGGCTTCACAACGTTTCTTAATCTCATCAGCCAACATCATAGCCTCTTGTTTCGTTCGTTCCTCTCCATGTTTCAGACAGATCAGACGCAGCCTGGCCTCACTTTTACCCGGGACAAGCTCAGGATATTGTTCTTTCAGTTTTTTATTCACTTCTTCCTCATCCACTATGACCTTGCTTTTTACAACATCATTTACCACACGTGAAACAGTTAACTGTTCCCTAAGGTTGGATCTATATTGCTTAAGTGTAAGCTTCTGTCCCTTCAGGGTTTTAAGAAGTTCTTCGTCGTTCAATCCATATTTGGCCTTAATGTCATTAATTGCGGCGTCCACCTCGGCATCTCCTACTGAAAGTTTCAAGCGTTTAGCCTCTTGTACCTGTAGTTTGACCCTGATCATTTTATCAAGAGACTCGGATTCAAGCAGGTTTATAGCCTTATCCCTTTTTTCTGCTGGGAGTTGTTCTATGGAATCCAGCATTTGAGCCGGAATAAGCTTTCTAAGCTCGCTCCATGTTATAACCTCGCCGTTTACCACGGCCACTATGCGGTCCAACAACCTACGTGATGCTATCGAAGACTTGCAAAACGAGATCACCAAACCTAAAGCTAGAAAGAGTGTTATTAATCGCTTTATTATCACTTAAAACCTCCTTAAAATCCGGTAAAACGTATCACGTTGAGCCGCATTAAATCCGGCATTCTGTGCGGCCCTGATCAGCTGTTCCTTTGATGCACGATAATGCACACCTGCTGCTGCCACCACGTTTTCCTCTATCATGGTAGAGCCCATATCATTGGCTCCAAACCTGAGGGATACTTCCATCATCTTGATTCCCTGGGTAACCCAGGATGCCTGTACATTAGAAATATTATCCAGGTACAGTCTTGAAATAGCCAGTACACGAAGATACTCAACACCGGTAGCCGGCTTGACATTAATTTTCGTGTTAACAGGCTGAAACGTCCAGGGAATAAACGCGGTGAATCCTCCGGTTTTATCCTGAAGCCTGCGTATTGCATCCAGGTGTTCCACGATATCTTCCATCTTTTCGCCGCTTCCAAACATCATTGTAGCCGTGGATCTGATACCTTGCCTGTGAGCCTCTTCCATCAGGTCAAGCCACTCTAGGGTCTTGATCTTACGCGGACTGATAACCTCACGTATCCTGTCAGAAAGTATCTCGGCTCCTGCTCCGGGTATGGAGCCGAGGCCGGCTGCCTTTAAACGAGCCAGGGTGGCTGTTGTTGAAAGTCCTGACTGCTTGGCTAAAAATAAAATCTCCGGCGCGGACATTGCGTGAAGATTAATATTAAACCTGGCCTTTATGGAACGGAAAAGGTCTTCAAAATACTCTATGGTAAGATCCGGATGAAGTCCTCCCTGAAGAAGAATTTGCGTGCCTCCCAGCTTGATGGTTTCATCTATTTTCCTGAATATATCATCCTGACGGAGCAGGTAGCCTTCGGAGTGATTTTTCGTACGATAAAAAGCGCAGAATTTGCATTGGTTGATACAGATATTTGTGTAGTTTATGTTTCTATCTACGATAAAAGTTACAGTATTTTTTTTATGTAATCTGCGCCGGAGGCCATCCGCCATCTGACCGAGTTCAAGAAGCGGAGCGTTTTTAAGAAGCGTAAACGCTTTACTTTTGGTCAACCTCTTTGTTTTTGCAGATTTACTAACAACCATCTTATGCATACTCTTTTATTATGTTATAAAGGGAATCGCGTTCAACCGGAATTTTACCTGTTTTTCGTATAAGGTTCACTAACGCATCCTTTTCGAGTGCCTCACCGGAGGTTCCGCCTGCCATATGTGCTATCTTTTCTTCCACAACAGTGCCGTCGATGTCGTCGGCGCCAAAGGAGAGGGCCACTTGGGATACTTTTTCTCCAAGCATGATCCAGTAGGCCTTGATATGCGGAAAGTTATCCAGAAAGAGCCTTGAGACAGCGATTGTTTTAAGGTCGTCTATTCCGGATGTGAATGAGTCGATTCCCATTTCCGTATTTTTGGGCTGAAAAGCAAGCGGAATAAAAGCATTGAACCCTTTAGTCTCGTCCTGAAGGGTCCGCAGGCGCAGTAGATGGTTCACTCTGTCTTCTACTGTTTCCACGTGGCCGTAGAGCATTGTTGCATTGGTCTTAAGGCCTGCCTTGTGGGCGGCGCGCATAACAGTAAGCCACCTTCGCCCCGGAATCTTTTCCGGGCATATTTTTTTTCTGACACGAGGAGAAAAAATCTCGGCGCCACCGCCCGGCATGGAACCAAGACCAGCCTCCATGAGCAGCGAAATGGTTTTCTTAAGCCCCAGCCCGGATAAACTTGAAAGGTAGTCTATCTCAACAGCAGTGAATGCTTTTATATGTACGGCCGGAAAACGCCTGCGAAGTTTGTTCAGCATATCCATGTAGAATTCGAACGGCCAGTCCGGATGAAGGCCGCCGACGATATGAAACTCCTCTACAGCGGATCCGGAGGATGCCTTTTTTGTAATCTCCTCAAGGCTCATCTCGTATGCGCCATCTTCTTTTGCCGACCTGCTGAAGGCGCAGAACCTGCACCTGTTTACGCAGATGTTGGTCGGGTTTATATGGCGGTTGCGGATAAAAAATACACGATCACCGCTAGACCGGCGCGCCGCTTTGTCGGCAAGACGGCCGAGGGTGAATATGTCGTCGGTCTTGAAAAGATGAACGGCATCATCCGGGCTCAAACGTCTTCCATCTTCTATCTTCTTTTCTATACTTCTTAACGACATCTTTGATTATAATACGTGCAACCGACCTGGTGCCACAGCGGCGCGCTTCAGAAAATCAAGCCGGAAACAGCTTAGGAAGCAATTTAGAAGCTTGACAGGCGGCCCGGATTTGTTACAATTTTTTTGAATTTGCTACCCGCTGATGACTGATAAAAATACTGTTTTAAAGGAAGCTCTTTTCTGCAAACGTAAGGATGCAGGCAAGGTTCTGTGCAGGCTCTGCAATCACAATTGCACTATATTCCCTGGTAAACGGGGAATATGCGCTGTCAGGGAAAATATCAATGGTACGTTATTC
This sequence comes from Nitrospirota bacterium, assembly GCA_027021335.1. Lineage (GTDB taxonomy): Bacteria > Nitrospirota > Thermodesulfovibrionia > SZUA-242 > SZUA-242 > JALUUO01. The sequence goes on along the minus strand of JALUUO010000005.1, from coordinate 56,647 downwards.
AGTCTGAACTACGGCAGGCTGGTTGCGGCAAATATCGATCCCATAGAGAAGAAGCCGCTATTTCACTTTCTTCCAGGCTCCGATTCTTTTTCGGTTGCTTCCGCGGGATGCAATTTCAAGTGCGCTCACTGCCAGAATTACCATATTGCCCAGTTGCCCAGGGAGCATAAAGGAGAAATCTTAGGAGAACTAAGCAGCCCTGAAAAGATCGTGGAGGCGGCGGTTAAGAGCGGTTGCAGAAGCATAGCGTACACTTATACGGAACCCACGATTTATTTTGAATTTGCTTTAGAGACAGCTAAGCTTGCAAAAGCAGAAGGTCTGAAAAACATTTTTGTAAGCAACGGTTATACAGGAGAAGATGCTGTAAGAACAATAGCTCCGTACCTGGACGGAAATAACATTGATCTTAAATCATTTTCGGATGAACACTACCGTAAAATCTGCGGCGCCAGCCTGCAGCCGGTGCTTGATAATATCCGTCTCATGAGGTCTCTGGGCGTATGGTTGGAAGTTACCACGCTTGTCATTGCCGGGTACAACGATGGCGATGACGAGTTGAGAAGCATTGCGGAGTTTATTGCATCTGTGAGTCTTGACATACCCTGGCATGTATCCAGGTTCTACCCGGCTTACAAAATGGCGGATTTGAGCCCCACACCTGTTAAAACCCTGATAAATGCGCGCAGTATCGGTCAAGAGGCCGGATTGCATTATGTCTATGTTGGAAATATCCCGGGTGGTACCGGAGAAGACACCGACTGTCCCTTATGCGGCCGGGTGCTGATCAAGCGTTTTGGGTACTCTGTCGAGTGTAATCATCTAAAAGACGGCTGTTGCAGCCACTGTAAAAATCCTATTGCCGGGGTATGGGCGTAGTAGTGTCTTGACAAACATTCTATCTCTTTGTAATATATGCTAAAACAATGACTAAAGCGACTTTAGTAGACCATATATACGAAAAAGTGGGGCTTTCGAAAAAGGAAACCACCGAGATGGTGGAGACCCTTTTCGAGACGATCAAGGAAGTAGTTTCCGAAGGTGAGTCCATCAAGCTGTCGGGTTTTGGAACATTCACTGTACGGGAAAAGGGGTCCCGCCGCGGCCGCAACCCAAAGACGGGCGTTGAGATAGAAATAGAGCCAAGAAGAGTTGTAACTTTCAAGCCGAGCGTCGGATTCAAGGCGTTTGTGGAGAGAGGATCTGATTCTTGAGTGTTGTAGCGGAAAAACAGTCTATTCCAAACAAACTTTTTTTCAAAATAGGTGAAGTCAGCCGTTTGGCAGGTGTTGAACCTTATGTGCTTCGCTACTGGGAAACCGAATTTTCCTTTCTTAAGCCCAGAAAAAATCGAGCAGGTCAACGGGTATACCTTCGTAAAGATGTTGATAAGATTCTACAGGTAAGAACTCTTCTCTACGAGGAAAAATACACCATAGAAGGTGTCCGCAGACGGTTGAACAGCGGCTCAGAGCGAATTGGTTCCGTCAATCCTGCGGAACGGCTTGAACGTGTAAAAGAAGGGATGCGCTCTATCCTTCGCCGTTTCGAAAAAGAATTCTGAAAAAAACTGCAAAACTGTAAAAACCCTGCCAAAAACAGACCAAAATCGGGACGTGGCGCAGTCTGGTAGCGCACTCGCTTGGGGAGCGAGAGGTCGCTGGTTCAAGTCCAGTCGTCCCGACCATTTTTTTAGCTTTACTCTCATGACCTAATCAACCTGGCTGAATCAAAGCCACTCTTACCACACGCCCATTACATTACCCATTTTTACCCCCAAAACTAAAGTTTTTCCTCCTCTAGCCGAAAACTATACTTGTGCGCCATAACAATGACTATGCGTCATAAATATGACAAACTTGTTTTTAGTTTTGATTTAAAGACTTAAAAAGGGGAGGTGATGGAAACACGTTTGTGGGTACCACACAACCTGCTTGTGGGCTGGGTTGTTTAACTTTAAGCTAATTTTGAGGGGGATAGTATGAAAAAGTTTTTTGGGCCTTTAGTGATGATTTTTGCATTTATGTTGCTTATAACAGGATGCGGAGGAAGTTCGACCTCTACTCCTGCAGTGGTTGACGACGGCGGCGGTAGTGCTGGTGGAGACGGCACAGGCGGTGATACAGGCGGTGGCACAGGCGGTGATACCGGTGGAGATACCGGTGGAGGCAGCACCAATGTATATTCCGGTGCGGCAAAAATTTCAGGGTCAATAGACCTGGACAGCTTAAGCAGCCAGGATTCAGCAGCACTTGGTAAAGCTGCCGCCGGAAAACCGGGAGCTCCCTTTAGCAAGGCTTTACTTGCAGCAGACGCTACTATGAATGCCATTGTAAAGCTTTATGTTGTCGGCGCTGATGGAGAACTGGAAGATACGGGTATTGAATGCACATTGACGCAGGACGCTGACGGCAACGTTGACTACGAGTGTGATGGAGTCAAAGACGGTGTCAACTATGTTGTCAAGTACCTGAAGGTGACAACTGACGGCAAGGCGCTTGAACTTAAGGCCAATGCAACTGTTGAAGAGGGTGCGACAGCCTCTATCCAGGACGTTTCACCAAAGACATCCGTGGTTGTCGAGTCCCTGGTAAACGCCATTTTGGATGCAACAGAAGGCGTCGATATAGACCAGACTGTTGTAAATAATATAATCGACGCGGTAAAAGTTGTAATCGAAACCCTGGTTGACGCGGGAATAATCCAGATTCCTTCTATGATTGTCGATGTTCAGGGCAGCACCGTGGAAGAAGTACTGGCTGAAGATGTAGTAAATGAAGATGTCTCCAATACAGCCGGGCAAGTACTTGCCGACGATTCCGTAGACGTAGAGCTGAGCGTTGTCAAAACAGAAACACAGGCAGCACAGTTCGATCTGCTGGATGCCGGCACAGACGCAGCAAAGGCAGCCCTTATAGATAGGGTCTTCAAGGAAATGCTGGGTGGCGATGACATACCAGGATTCATGCTGCAATTTTTCCAGGATATTTACATCGAGGGAAAAACAATTGATGTTAATGCACTGATAGGGGCTATTACAACCGGGCTTTCCTTCCGCCCAGACCTAACAGAAACACCAACAATAACTGTAACCGGTGGAATAGCTGCCTTCAATGCCAGCATGAGCGAACTGTATGCTCTGCTGGAGAAAAAGGATGCCGGCGCACTTACTCCGGATGATCCAAGCGACGATCTTACCGATGTCGAAAAACGTGCCCTGAGCGAGATCCCTCCAGTCATGCCCGGACTTTTCCCAATAGCTGAAAAAACCACCTGGACTGCTGTAAACACAGGATCAATACTGAATGTTCCACAGGCTATAGCTTTTACCATCTATTTTGTTGATGTCTACATCTCAGAAGCATTTGAAGCTTTGAACGTAGATGCCAGTTATGCTGTAACCGAAAATACGGATGGGTCAGTTGAGTACGATAAGGAAGAACCTTTTGATTTCGACCCGATGAGCCCCGGCTCGCTTCTTGATGCGCTTGGTTTCTTTGAGATAATTCAGGCAAATCCGGACAAATACGCTGGTATAGACATATTTGACCTGTGGTTGTATCCGGGAAGAATCTGGCTTGAAAGCACGGGCCAGGATACGGACGCCCTTAATGCAGGCGCCTGCTGGATGAATGTTGCGGATATGTTTTCAGAGACAGCGGTTGATTTCTCCGGTGCAACTGTGACTCTTACATATCCAACAACCAGCGGAGGAAGAACCACGATAGAGCTTGTCAGCCAGGCATCGCTATGGGGCGGGCCGGCCGATGTCTGGAACAATTGCTGGGTGCTTGATCCATGGATGGAGGCCAATGCATTAGCAGATTCTGCGTCTACTGATCCTGTTGAGCCGAACCCTGCACGTATTATTTCAGACTTCACTTCCGGAACCTATACCGTCTCGGTTACTTACGGCGGCAACACTGTAACCAAAGACTTCGAGAAAAAGGTTATCACCGGAATGACCGACAAGTATCCGACCTTAATCTCGCCTCTTGGAATGCCGCAGTGGCCTGGCGAAAACCCGTCTCCGGAAGAACAGGCCGCTTTTGATGCAGCGTGGGTTGAATACAATAATGCGGGCATGACCCGTTATGCCGCTAACGTGGATGCCGATGGGAACGAGCCTGGTCTTGATGCTAATGGAGACCCGATACCCGCTACGCATGCCAAGGTGACAATAAAGTGGAAGGCTCCTGAGGTCACCTTGCCGGACGGCGTAAAGATGGCTTTTAGTCTCGATGTTGGCAAAGGCGGCTGCGATCCAAACAACACAGATCCTGCCACTAGCTGTATCTGGGAGCCCATCTGGAACTCCTGGGAGCGGAACAAACGCCTTTATGTAACTTCGTTTACACTGCCGACGCCGATTCCCAAGCAGGATCCCACAGACCCATACAGGTATTTTGTAAACGTGGGTGTGGAGTTTATAGATAAGAGTACCGGCGAGACATTAGGCAGCGGCGGCTGGGCCAATGCCGAATTCATGGTGTCTGATCCTCTGGATACTACGCAACCATTCGACATAGTCGGTCTTACCGATTCTGTTGTAGTAAAGGATGCAAGCACAGGAGACCCTGTTGATAGCATTGTACGCGCCACACTCGATCTTAAAGCAGCGCTTGTCTCCGAATTTGAAAGCTGCGATCCGGATTTGATTATTAATCCATGCACAAGAACGACCACGGTGTTGCAAGTTACAGACGTCGCTACTGACGGCAGCTATACTTTGTCCCCGACGATAGCCGATTTTCTCGACAACGCCGGCACTTGGTTTAATATCGTCATCTTCCTGGACGAAAATCCTGCTGATAACGATCTCAATCTCGACGAGAACGGATACTTTGCCGAGCCTACGGCATGGCCGGATTGGGAACAAGGTAATGTCTGGTTCGACACATGGGGAGGCTCTCTGCGTGTAGGCCAGGAAACCTGTACAACAGCAACCGATGGCACACGTGAGTGTGAGTACAAAGACACAGTCATCATCGGAGGCGAAACTGTTGACGGGCCGAAGTTTATCTTTGAATACTGGCCCCCTGTAACTCCTTAAATTAAGCAGGGCAAGTATCTGTCTTTAGGTAATAACCCCTTAACAAGGCCGTCCCAACAGGGGCGGCCTTTTTTAAAAAGTATCTAACCTGGGTAGCAGCGGAAAAAGATGAATATGAAATACATAATTATATTTTTAATCTCCATAACGATTCTTTATTCCGGCAATATGGTTCGGGCTGAAGGTCCTGCTGCCAAACCGGCATCATCGGTAAAAATTGCTATAGAACCTGAAGGGACGGTTATTCCTGGTGAAACTGTTCAATTTACAGTAACGGCCTACTCTCAAGTTGATGCTGATGATTTTAGAATCTGGGCCGAACTTCCTAGTGGCATAAAGTTTATTTCCGGAGATCTTGACTGGAGTGGTCCTGTAAAAAAAGGTGAAGAGTATTTCATTAGTTTTACTCTTCTTATTCCTGAAAAAGGCACGCACGTTATAAAAGCCGGAGCTAGAATAAAACTATTTGAAGGCACGGTTTTTACAGACAGAGCATTCTTTAGGATCGGAAAAAACATTAAAAAAAATGTAAAGGGTAAAAATGTTCTGCCCGGGAGTTTTATTAGTGACAGCAAGGGAATTGTGGAGTACGAATTACAATGATAAGGAACAATATTATCATAGCTTTTTTTATTCTTCCATTCCTTTTTTTTGTCGGCTGTGGAGGTTCTTCAAATACAAGTTCAAACTCTTCAAGTGGAAGCGGTCAAGTAACCGGCTCAATAAGATACGAAGATAAAGAGTACGACCAGAACGGCTTTACTGGAAACAGCTCTTATAAAGCGGTCAGATACGCTTCGGTAGAACTGGTTAAGGTAAATACTGACGGCACGGAAAGCATTCTTGCTTCCGGCTCTACAGATGCGGCAGGACAGTATAGTTTGAACTATTCCGGAGATACCTCTAATCTCAAATTAAGAGTTTACGCAAAAACAGATGAAAACTCCGGCATGCAAATTAAGGTTAATGATATTTCAGATAACATGTTTGCTGCATATAAGCAGGTCAGCGGATCTATATTAAACATTGATATTCCTGCAAGCAGCCCGGCAGCCGGCGCGTTCAATATTCTGGACGTTTATACAAGCGGATACCGGTTTCTTCAAAAACTTTCAGGTATCTATCCAGGTCAATTAAATGTGTATTGGGAGGTGGATAACACTCTGGGCACATGGTTTTGCACTTCTTTTGACCCCACGTGGTGCCCGCTTGGACGTGGTGCTTATATATTTGGAGGCTCTTCGGGAGGACTGGGCGATACCGATCATTATGATGATGACGTTCTGTGGCACGAATTCGGTCACTTTACGGCTGATGAGTTTTCTAAAGACGACTCCCCCGGCGGACCGCATTTCCTCTCGGATAACGATCTTGATTTAAGGCTGGCGTGGAGCGAAGGCTGGGGAGGTTTCTTCCCAACCGCAATTAAGGCCTGGTTGGAATCTGAAGACCCTGATCTATTATCCAAACATCCGCAGACAAAGGCCTCTTTTTACGTGGATACGATTAATGATGCTGCCTTAATCTCGATCGATATAGGTAATCCAGGCGGTTTACCGTATGTCTACTCTTCCAACGAAGTTGCTGTTGCAAAAGTTCTGTGGGAGATTAACGAATCCTTCGGCACACAGCCGATCTGGAATATTTTAGAAGATTACCTGCCGGGTATTGTGTCACCGCCTGTCAGTATGGAAACTTTCTGGGACGGCTGGCTTCAGCAGAGAGCGCCAACCCCAACCGAGTTAGGTCAGCTCGAAAGTATATTCCAGGAACGTTCCATATATTACCAGGAAGACATCTATGAGGTAGACGACACTCTTTCAGATGCCAAAACAGCTGCACTTGGAGCCGGCAAGACTCATTATAGTTATAAAGCAGATGGCAATACGGATAATGACGTAAAAGCCTTTACCGCTACTGCAGGAACGACTTATACCATTGAGACATATTGTTTAAAAAACGGCGCGGACACATATATCATGCTGCTGGATTCCAACGGAAACATATTAGACTTTGACGATGACCGAAGTGATAATGCCGGTATCAACGCAACATACAATAATTGCCCAAAGAGCTATTTCATGTCGTTTGCTTCCAAGATGACATTTATTCCCAGCACAACAGATACCTATTATGTCAAAGTAAAAACATCTCCTGCAGCGCCTTCCTCGGCTGGAAGATACGGTACATACACCCTGGAAATTTCCGATTGATTCAGCAGTATGTTATGATTTAGTCATAAGTTGTCATAACTTGGCTGTAAATAAAATAATTGCCTGGAAGGAGGTGTGTTGTCATGGCGGAAAAGGTTATTATTTTCGGTAAACCCGGTTGACCTCATACTGAAAGGGCTAGGTCAGCCTATGGGGACAATGCAAAGTATATTAATGTTAAAGAGGATGACGCAAATCTAGAAGAAATGCTGAAATATTCAGGTGGTGTCAGGCGGGTCCCGGTTATTGTTGAGGGGGATAAAGTGACCACCGGTTACGGAGGCAGTTGAGGTGTTTGACTTCCGATAGTTTATCGGTATAAAAGTGGTTTAAGTTAGTTTAAGTATATTGTGATAACACCGTTTTTCTTGTAACCCAGGTGGAAAAAGACCAGCTTGTCAGTAAAGTAAGAGCATGTATTACCAGGCATGCCCTGGTGCATAAGGGAGATAAGGTACTTGTCGCAATATCCGGAGGACCGGATTCCACCTGTCTTTTGGTGGCTTTAAATGCTCTGTCTGAGTCTCTCCACTTCAGCCTTTTATCTGTGTATATCGATCACGGTATTCGCAGCCGCCGTGAGATTCAAGCCGAAATAGATTTTTGCGCCACGTTGACCAAGCGGCTGAATGTTCCTTTCAGGTCAATTCCCATCAATGTTATGGACTCCCTTTCAGTTTCTGCCGGGAATTTACAGCAGCGCGCCAGGCGATTGAGGTACCGGTCTTTTAAAGAAGAGGCCGAACGCACAGGCGCAAACAAGATAGCAACCGGTCACAATTCCGACGATCAGGTCGAAACGGTTTTGATGAGACTGTTTCGAGGGGCGGGTGCAGGTGGCTTGGCCGGTATTCCGTTTAGGCGCGGTCTTATCATACGGCCTATGCTTGAGATTTCAAGACAGGAGATAGAGGCATTTCTGAATGCTAATAATACCGGTTATCTTACTGACAGCTCGAACCTGAAAACCAAATATATGCGAAACAGGGTCCGCCGTTGTTTGGTGCCGGCTCTGGAGAGTATTCTGGAAGAGTATAACCCTTCGTTCAAGAAAAACATTAACCGTATGGCTGTTCTTTTTGGCCAGGAAGACGCCTTTCTGGAGCGGCAGGCAGATGATGTTTTTTATCGCCTGAATGTAAAACACAGCCATGGATGTCTGACCTGGGATGTCTCGACTTTTGACAACCAGGACATTGTGTTAAAACGCCGTATTTTGAGAAAAGCTATTTCGGCGTTTCATGGAAACATTCTTGGAATTTCTTTTTATCACCTGGAAGCTGCTCTTGAAAGTCTTGCATCCTGCGGCAGGGCTGATCTTCCGGCGGGTCTGTTAATAAAACGTGAATATTCGCGTTACAAACTATTCCGTGAGTCTGATATCTGTGGTATTACACCGGTAGAGCTTGATGTCCCCGGAAAGGTTTTTCTGCCTGACGGAGGCAGGGTTGAGGCTCGTTTTGGTACTTTTTCAGAGGGACTGGGAGATGGGAGGTATATGATTGCTGTTGATCCGGCAAAGATAAACGCCCCTCTTAAGATTCGCTCAAGACGGCCTGGAGATTCTTTTCACCCTTTTGGTTTAAAAGAAGGCGGAAGGAAAAAACTTCAGGACTTCTTTGTGGATGAGAAGACGCCTGCATCTGAGCGTGATGCAGTGCCGCTGCTTGTTGTATGCGGAGAAAAAGGTGGTGAAAAAGAAGAAAAAATAGTCTGGGTGGCCGGTTATCGTATGGATGAGCGGTTCCGGATTGATCCAGGTGCTTTGCCGGAAAAGAGATTAATATATTTTCGGTTTTTTTGCCCTGAAAACGGTTCAGCCTGACTATCAATAGGTAGTGTGACATATACAGAGCTGTTTTGGATGTCATGTTGTATTTTTTGTGCTACGATTAAATTAAGAGCTTATGCCTGCAACTTCGGCAAATTATCAGGCCAAGGCGAATACTCGTCTCTAAAGGAGGCTGTCATGAATTACTTGCTTGCAACAGACGGATCAGAGTACTCGAAGGCGGCGGCACTATTTCTTTCCGGCTTTGACCTTGTTGAAGGCGATCATCTGGACATTTTACACGTAATAAGTCAGCCTGGTGGCTTTGGAGAGAGTTATGAGCATTATGACCGGCTTTTTCGGGTCCAACAAAAGCTTGGCGAGAAGATCCTGGATGAAACCAGGGGATATTTCAAGACAACAAAGGCCGCGGTTGCGGTACACCTTTACCAGGGATACCCATATCACGAAATATTACAAGCCGCTAAGGAAAATAACGCTGATATAATAGTAATCGGAAGCCGTGGACTTATGGGGGTTGAATCGTTTCTGCTTGGGAGTGTTACACGGAAAGTGGCCATAAACGCTCCGATGCCTGTTCTTGTAGTAAAACCTCCCCAGGGTGAGCAGGTAACCCGTCCACTACGGGTGTTGTTTGCTACTGACGGGTCACCTTGTGCCAAAAAGGCGGCAGCAGCGCTACACTGTCTTGCATTACCGCCTTCCACAGAGCTTACTGTGATTTATGTTACAGGTTCACCCCTAGGTGACATTCCCGAGCGTTTTGCTATAGAAATAGACGATCATGTAAAGGAAACAGTGGCTGCGATGAAAGCCGAAGAGACTTTGGTGGCGGAAGAATTACTGGAACGACAGCAGGAGCTTTTTAAAGGGTGTTTCGCTTCTGTGAAGACTGTTGTTAAATCGGGCAAAGTGGCGCCCGCTATAATTGACAGCGCAAAAGATATGGACGCGGATATGATCGCTATAGGTTGCAGGGGCGAGAAGGGCCTTATGGGAATGCTTGGAGGAGTTTCACGGCGTGTTTTAAGCTACGCGCCGTGCAGTGTGCTTATATCCAAGCTTCCGGAGTAGGTCAAAACAGGATTATTCAAATTTAATCAGGCCTTAAAACATGCTTTGCAAGGAAGGTTTCCAGTGTGTTTGTTTGATCTTCCGTAAGTTTTCCAAACTTAATACCGCAACGCCTGCTTTCTATGTCTTGCACAAGCAAGGGGCTTTCTTCAGTTACGGCGTCGTCATAAACAACTTTGCATGGAACCTGGGATATATATAAGGCTTCCGGGGTTAAAATGATATCCAGCCGTAACTGTTCGTCAAGCTGGACGGCATCATTGGTATTATCAAACACCAGGTACTCAAATGCAATTCCACCTCTACTGATATTCTTGATCTGGCCCAGTTTATCACAGTAAGGCTTTAATAGGGCAAAAGCATGTTCCTTGACGGCGTAACGTTCGAAGCTTCTTTTTTCTAAAACTCTTTTTTTAGATGCGATCATGTTCTCCCTCCCCCTCCTGTCTCTAGTTTTATGGAAGACACAACTTGGTACTGACAAGTTTATATGCAATAAATATGCTAGATATGTAACGCTATGAAAAATAAATTATTTATTAATGCACCTAAAAAAACATACCTAAAAAGTGTAAAATTTTTCGACACCCCGTAAAACAGTTGAATGTTTTTTAGTAATTACCTGTTTTTATTTTAAAAAACAACAAGATATCTTTTAAGAACATACCTTGTTCGTTATTCTTAGTGTATCAAAAAGACACGTTTTTTTACCACAAATGCTATTTTGGACGCTAAAAGGTGCAAAAAAAACCGACACACCGATTTTTATGTTTTGTTTCATAGACAAACAATGTTCCGTTGCTGTATAAAATGGATTAAAGGCGATAACTCCATAATGGGCAAATCAGCAGAAGAGTTCACAAACAGCTCCGGGCGGCAGCACAGAAAACGCCGGACCAGTATTCGCCGTAAGGCTTTTACTTCTCTCAGTATAGCTTATGTCGTACTTATCGCCTATTTTTTCTATTTTGCCGTTGTAAAACAACACTACGCAGCCGAAGATGAATTGTTAAGCGAGGCGCGTATGAAAGCAAGCCTTGTTTCGACAGCTATTTCGGAATATGTGCTGCGTAAAGATGAAACTTTTCTTAAAGACCTTATTGAAAATGCCTTAAAAGACAGGGAACTTGAGTATATTCGTATTCTGGATAAAAAAGGTGATGTGATCGCGGAAGGTGGAAAGTTAAATGTTTTTCCAGCAGACAAAGACAGTGTAAGGCATAGAGGCGATAACATGTCTTTGACTATTGTCCAGGAAATAGGGCAGGGTGAGGGTTTTCTGCATGGAGCGGGGCATATCTTTGATATATATATGCCCGTTGCTTACAAAGGTAAAACTATTGGAGGGTTACAGCTGGGGGTAAATACGCGAAGAGCAAACAGACGTTTAGAAAACATCGCATACCTTGGAATTACTTTTACAGCTCTTATTATTCTGACAGGAATACTTCTTGGATGTTTCCTTGATCGCCGTTTGAGAGGGGCCCTGAAAAAGCTGATTCAGACCACGGAACGTATGGCTGGCGGGGATCTGACCAGGCGTGTCTCCATTGATACGGGAGATGAGTTGGAAGAACTGGGAGGATCTTTCAATCGTATGGCGCAAGCGCTTTCTGAGCGGGAGAAGGAATTGATAACGGCCAGGCGAACCATGATTTCAATGTTTAACGGGATAACGGCCGGGATCGCTTATATATCCAGAGAGTACGAAATTATATATGCAAATCATGCTTACAACGAGCTTGTAACGAATGTGGGCGGGTCAAGTAACAACAAACATAAATGTTATGAACTTGTATGGTGCAGAGAGCTCCCTTGCGAAGACTGTTCTGGTCTCTTTGCAATGGAAAGAGGTGTCTCTTGCGATATTCAGAAAGATATTATTTTTGAAAACGGGGAAAAACATATTTTATGGATTCATGCCTACCCTGTGCAGGATCAAGAAAATAATACTATCGGATTTGTCGAGTATATACTGGATATTACTGACCAGAGAAAAATGGAGAATGAGTTAAAACACTATACCGAGCACCTGGAAGAGATAGTCCAGGAAAGAACCTCGAGCCTTAAAGAGGCCCAGGTTCAGATAGTGCATCAGGAAAAGATGGCTGCCCTTGGTCAGATGGCAGCGGGTGTTGCGCATGAAATAGGTAATCCATTGGCCGCCCTGTCGTCTTTGCTTAGAAACCTTGAAAGCGCTTTAGTAGTGCAAAGTAGTACAGTCTCTGTAAATGACTCCATAACAGAAAAGACAGGGGTTATGAAAGAACAGATCGATCGTATATCCAGAATTGTGCGGGAGATGATGGACTTTTCGCGACCGGCAGAGTACCGGAAGAGCCTTACTCATGTTAATCAGGTTATAAGATCGGCCCTTGGTATTTCCAAATACGACAAGCGCCTGAAAAATGTTCGTGTAAATACCAGCCTGGACAGTGAGATTCCGGCATTAAAGCTGGATGGGGATCAGCTGCTTCAGGCTTGTCTGAATATCATATTTAATGCGGGTGACGCAATGAACGGCGAAGGCGTTTTATCCGTGACCAGCATGTATGAAGGTGGCTATATACGGATTGTATTTGAAGATACGGGTTCCGGTATTGCCGAAGATCAGCTTCCGCATCTGTTTGAGCCGTTTTTTACCACCAAGGATGTGGGGGAGGGTACCGGCCTGGGACTTTATGTAAGCTATGGAATCATGCAGAATCTTGGAGGAACGATATGGGCTTCAAACAGACAAGGCGGTGGGTCCGTCTTTACAATGAAAATTCCAACAGGGAAATAATATGAAAAATACAACGGTCCTTGTTGTGGATGACGAGCGGGCTATCCGCGACCTTTTATCTGACGAGATCAGTCAGGCAGGTTACACTGTAATTTCGGCCGCAGACGCAGGTGAGGCGCTTTCTCTGGTAAGGCAGGAAAATATTCACATCGTTATTTCCGATATCAAGATGCCTGAAATGAGTGGGCTGGAACTTTTGGAACGGATTTTAAATATCTCTCCGGAGACTGTTGTAATCATGATTACGGCTTATGCTTCTGTCGAGACGGCAGTTAATGCTCTTCGAAAGGGCGCGTTTGATTACATGTTGAAACCGCTGATATATGAAGACGTCATTGCAAAAATATCCAGAATTGATCACTACATTAAGATCAGGCGTGAAAACCAGATTTTGCGGCAGGAAGTCGAGAAACAGTACGATTTTCATAATATTGTTGCAAAAAGCAGGCCCATGGAAGATCTTTTTGATATGATTCGCAAAGTTGCCGGCACATCAAGCAATATCCTGATAACCGGTGAAAGCGGTACGGGAAAAGAGGTGATAGCTAGGGCTATTCATTTTAATAGTCCGAGGAAAGATGAAAAGTTTCTTCCTGTGAACTGCGGCGCCATTCCCATGACTTTATGGGAGAGCGAGCTTTTCGGACATGTAAAAGGCGCTTTTACCGGTGCCTCCGGAAATAAAGATGGTTACTTGCAGGTTGTGGAGGAAGGTACTTTGTTTCTTGATGAAATATCGGAGATGCCTCTGGATGCTCAGGTAAAACTCCTGAGGGTGATTGAAGAGCAGGAATTTGTGCAGGTCGGTTCGGTAAAAGCCAAAAAACTAAACGCACGTATTATCGCCGCCAGTAACCGGGATCTCGAAAAGATGATGGAGCAGGGAGAATTCCGGGAGGACCTTTATTACAGGCTTAATGTTATCCGACTGCATATTCCGCCTCTTCGGCATAGAATCGATGATATTCCCTTGCTGGTCCGTCACTTTATCAGTAAGTTCAATCTCGAGTTAGGTAAGAACATACATGGTGTGGATAATATGACCATGAAAGTTCTTCTAAGTCATAGGTGGAAAGGAAATGTCCGTGAGCTGAAAAACGTGATTGAACGGGCAATGATTTTATGCGACAAAAAAAATATAGAGATCAATGACCTTCCGGCAGAGCTTAACGATTCAAAAAATAGATCCGGCCTGATCGGACGCGGCGATTTAAAACAGAGTGTGAGGGAGTTCGAGAGGGTATCCATTCTATCAGTTCTGGAGGATGTCTCATTTGATAAGATGAAGGCCGCTTCCATTTTGGGCTTAAGCAAGTCATCCCTCTACCGCAAGATAGAAGAGCTCGGAATAGGATAGTCCTGCCACTTATTCCCATAAATGGGAATGCGCTTCCTTTCTGTTTTCCCGTATTTGGGAAAGCTCTTCATCTCCTTAGACAAGCCATAGTCTTATTTCTTTACCTAAAACCCCTAAATAAACAGTCGGTTAGAGGTTAATTCCTTCGGTTTTATCTTTTCTGGCACTGAAGTTGCTTTTAAAAGTCTGCTGTCTAATAAAAACTAAAAACATTATTGTATTTTTAGAAAACTTTTAGAAACTTTAAGGAGAGAAATACATTCATGAAAAAGTTAACATTATGGATTTTATTTTTGACGGTTTTCACTATCGGAGTCGAGCTTGCTCCGAAAGATGCTGAGGCTATCCCGGCCTTTGCAAGGAAGTACAAGACCGCCTGTATCACCTGCCATGCCACGTTTCCAAGACTGACCGCCCAGGGTGAAGCATTTCGTTTGAATGGTTACAAGATGCCAGGAGGTGACGAGCTTTTTATCAAGGATCAGCCGATGAGCCTGGGCGCGGCAGGATACAAGAGAGTATTCCCCAAGTCTGTCTGGCCGTCCGACATTCCCGGCATGCCGCCGGTTGCTATACGCTTTACGCAGAAAACAGTATACGGCATTGGAGACAATGACCCGACTGTTGACTTTAATGCGCCATCCACAAAAATACTTGCAGCAGGTTCCATGGGTGAGGATATGTCGTTTTTTACCGAATTCGAGTTTGAAGACGAGGCCTCCGAAATTTCCGGCTGGTTGATGTGGGAGGACCTTCTTGACGGCGCAATTGGCGAGAACCACCTGAACATAAAGATAGGAAGTGTCGGTATGCAGGATCTGGCCTTACCTAACACCAGAAGCCATAACATGATTACGACAGAGATGTATCTTTATACATCCGCAATGGGTCTGCACGCTGAAGGCGGCAGCAATACAGGGCTCGAACTGAATGGTTTTGATAAATGGTGGAGATACAACCTGGGTATTACGCAGGGAGATGGAGAAACAGCTAAAAAAGATTTCTACGGCGCAGCCTCGTTCAAGCTAGGCGGTCTTGGCTATGACGGCTCAGGCGGGACGACCGAAGAGGGTGGTCTTTCCACAACACCTGCCGGTTACTGGCGTGATGATTCCATTGCATTTGGTTTCTTCGGCTACCGCAGCTATAACGGTCCTCAAGACGAGGAGTCTGACCGCTATGGCGTTGATCTTCGTCTGAACTACAGGGATCTGTCGGTTGCCGCCGGATATATATCCGGTAAAGATATTGAAGATCATATGTCGGGTTTATTGCTGGATCAAGATGTTTATTTTGGAGAAGCGGAATATTTTGCGTATCCGTGGTTGCAGCCTTATGTCCGCTTTGAGGGACTGAGTGTTAGTGGCGCCGATAATACGTCCAGGGTGATTGCAGGCGCTGTAATGCTGGCGCGTGCCAATGTGAAGTTTAATGTTGAGGGAAGGTTTTATACGGATAATGAGCCGGCAACGGACGGCGCAGGTAACCGCGTTGTGTTCAGCCTGGATTATGCATTCTAAATGAACGCTAGAAATATTAACTGTTAGTTAATTAAAACTGATCAATAAATTGGAGGATTTAAAAAATGCGTAAGTCAAAAATAGTAACACTTTTCATCGCTTTGATAGCGGCGTTCAGCCTGCTTTCTGGCGGTAGTATCGTTCAGGCGGAAGA
The DNA here is from genome assembly GCA_027021335.1 of Nitrospirota bacterium. Taxonomy (GTDB): domain Bacteria; phylum Nitrospirota; class Thermodesulfovibrionia; order SZUA-242; family SZUA-242; genus JALUUO01. The sequence goes on along the minus strand of JALUUO010000005.1, from coordinate 40,699 downwards.
GGGAGGTCATGCGCACGGAGGCGGTCACCACGGAGGCGGAACCATAAAGGGATTGGTAAAGACTCCATGGGTCAAACGCTATCCTGCTATTGTCTATGTCGATCATGTGGATGGAACATTTCCACCACCCAAGGAGAATGTTTTCATAGGTCAGAGTAATCTTACATTCAAGCCGCGTATAATGCCTGTTCTTAAAGGAACTACCGTTGATTTTACCAACGATGACAATGTGGTACACAACGTCTTTGCTCCTCCAGGCGCTGCAAAAGAGTTTAACCTTGGAACATATGGTGTAGGAGTTACAAAAACCGAAACATTCGACAAGCTCGGCGAGGTCCCGCTTCTTTGCAATGTTCATGCTGAGATGGATGCTTTTGTTGTTGTTCTCCAAAACCCATACTATACTCTGACTGATAAAAAAGGTAATTTCGAGATAAAAGGCGTCCCGGCAGGCTCTTACAAGTTGAAGGTCTGGCATGAGAAGCTTAAAGAGGCGACACAAGACGTTGTTGTTGAGGCGGGAAAAACAGCTTCGGTTAAGTTTAAAGGTCTAAAGAAAAGGTAAACCTAACACAGTTGCGAATATTTTAGGTTTAGATTGTTGGATAAACAACTCTGTTACTAAGGAGCCCTGGGCTTTATGGATGACAAGAAAGATTACTCTGTTAAGAAGGAAATAACGCTGGTTTTGACCATTGGCACAGTTGTTGGCCTGGTAATGCTTGTGGTCGGCATCGCAATTGTGGAGTTTTTAAAACACTAGCTATGAAACGATACACAACGCGTTTAGTCGACGGAGCGTACCTGCGCAATAATTTCAATTGTCAGCGAGGATGTCCGGTAGGCACTAAAGCCGGAGCGTATGTGCAGGCTATTGCCGCCGGCGAATTGGAAAAAGCCTATGCAATTGCCAGGGGGCCGAATCCTTTTGCATCAATATGTGGAAGGATCTGCGCTCATCCATGTGAGGAAGTCTGCCGGAGGGGTAAAGTCGATAAAAATCCGGTATCAATCAGGGCGTTAAAGCGTTTTGTAACCGAGATTTATGGAGTCGAGTCCAAGCGTCTTTTTGACTTGGGTGATACGCTTCGGCACTCCACCGCTCCTGGAAGCCTTAACCCTGTTAAGACAGGAAAAAAAGTGGCCATAATCGGCGCCGGACCTGCCGGTCTAGCGTGTGCTCATGATCTGACCAGGCTGGGGCATGACTGCACTATTTTTGAAGCCCGTGAAGTAGCCGGAGGTATGATGATCCTGGGAGTTCCCGAGTACCGCCTTCCAAGGAACCTTATTAAACGGGAGGTGGATGCTATTTTATCAATGGGTGTTCAGATCCGGTACAACTCAAAGCTGGGGCGTGATTATCATCTTTCGGACCTGCGTAAAGAGGGTTTTGATGCTGTTTTTATATCGATCGGAGCTCATGAGAGCCGTGGTTTAGATATCCCTGGCACCGAGCTTGACGGGGTTATAAACGGTGTTGAATTTCTTTTAAACGCTAATCTTGGTTACAAGGTTGATCTTGGTGAAAAGGTAATTGTTATCGGTGGCGGTAATGTTGCCGTGGACATTGCTCGTACAGCCAGGAGACTCGGAGAGGAAAGCATGCCCAAGGGCCATGCCATAGGTGCGGTATCCGAGACGAGGGAAGATATTGAGGCGGCGCTTGACATGGCGCGCAGCGCTTTGAGAATAGGGGCCAGGCAGGTGGTAATGGTCTGTCTTGAATCCAGAAACAAGATGCCGGCATGGGAGTGGGAGATTGAAGAGGCAACCGAAGAAGGAGTAATCCTGGCTTGTTCAAAGGGGCCCAAGAGGATTGTTGGAAAGCACGGAAAAGTTTTGGGTCTGGAGACCATGAACGTACGTTCCATGCTGGATGAAACCGGCAGGTTTAACCCATCGTATCACGAGGGCAGTGAACACCTGCTTGAGGGTGACACAATTATACTGGCTATAGGTCAGGCGTCGGATCTTTCCTGGATACAAGAGAAAGATGGAATAGAAACAACCGCTCGTGGTCTGCTTAAGGTAGATCCCGAGACCTTGGCCACGACGGCTCCTGGTGTTTATGCCGGAGGTGATGTCGCCTTCGGTCCCAGAATTGTGATAGATGCTGTGGCCAACGGACAGAGGGCTGCAAGGTCAATAGAAAAGTACCTGAAAAAGGAACTCAGGGTTAAAAGTGTTTGGAAGTCTGAAGGGGTTATACATGAGATGCCGGAGAACTTTGATGCGATCCCGCGGCAAAAGCCTCCTGTTATCGATATAAACCGCAGAACAGGCATAGGAGAGGTTGAGACTCCTTACAGTGAAGAAAATGCATTATTGGAAAGCTCTCGTTGTTACCGGTGCAATATAAATACGATCTTCAGCAGCAGCAAATGCATTCTTTGTGGCGGCTGCGCGGATGTATGTCCGGAGTTTTGTCTGAAGCTGATCGATATTCGTCAGATGCGTGAGGACAAAAGGTTGGAAAAAGTTGTCCGTGCCCGTTACGGCACGGATCAGCCCCGGGGATCCGCGATTATAAAGGACGATGAAAGATGTATCAGGTGCGGACTATGCGCTAAGCGCTGTCCTACTGGTGCTATAACAATGGAACGTTTCGAAGAAGAGGAGGTATTGGTTTGAGCAGTGAGCATGATCGGCGTGATTTTCTTACTTATCTAGGGTGGTTTGCCACCCTTGGAACTTTTGGCGGAATCTCGGTAGCTTCTGCGCGTTACATGGTTCCGAACATCCTTTACGAGCCGCCGAAATCATACAAGATTGGTAAGCCGCAAGATTATCCGGAGGGAGTAAACTTTCTCCCGGATAAAAGGATATTTGTGGTTAATAACGGTGGTAACTATAAAGTTATCTCGGCTGTATGCACGCATATGGGTTGCACCCCGCGCTGGATTGCAGAGAAAGACCGTTGGGAATGCCCATGTCATGGAAGTATTTTTAACAATAAGGGGGTTGTAATCGGCGGGCCGGCACCGAAGCCTCTGCCATGGTATGAGGTTACCCTGGGAAGCGACAACAAGCTTTTTGTAAATGAAGATAGGATTGTTCCATTTTCCCAGGTGCTGACCATAGCGGCATGAAGCAGGTAAATAACATCTACGGGGAACCAATATCATGATAGAAAAAGTAAAAAATATAGTATTTCAGAACCGGTTCTGGAAATCAGTCTTTCGCCACGGAATGCCTGTAAACGCAAGGCTTCGCTCTGAAGCTGTTATGAGCAACCTGTTTCTTCATATTCATCCGGTAAAGATATACAAGGACTCTTTGCTCTTTAGAAAAACACTCGGACTTGGTCTGATAAGTTTTTATCTGTTCTTTATCCTCTGCATTACCGGAATATTGCTGATGTTTTATTACATACCGCACGTTCAGAGGGCTTACCAGGATATGAAGGATCTTGAGTTTGCCGTTAGTTTCGGCATGATACTTAGAAATATGCATCGCTGGGGAGCACACAGTATGGTTGCGCTTGTATTTCTGCATATGTGCAGGGTTTTTTATACAGCAGGGTACCGGCATCCCAGGGAGTTTAACTGGGGTGTTGGAGTAATTCTGTTTGTCTGCACCCTGGCCTTAAGCCTTACAGGCTATCTTCTGCCATGGGATCAGCTGGCATTTTGGGCTATTACAATTGTTGTCAACCTGATAGAGACTATGCCGATTATAGGGGACGATTTGAGATACCTGGTGGTCGGTGGAACCCTTGTCGGGCAGAATGCTTTGATACGTTTTTATGTAATGCATGTAATGGTCTTGCCTTTGTTGGTTACCATGTTGATAGCAGTGCACTTTTGGAGAATCCGCAAGGACGGCGGGTTGGCCAGGCCTGAGTAAAAAGACAGGACTGAGAACTGAGAGTTGAGGACTGAGGGGAAGGATGACTCAAGGAATATCCTTTTGCCCTTTCTAAATTAAGGAGGACTAAATGCCTGTGTCTGATGAGCAGAGAATGAGCGAGCAGGAAAAAGACCTTAAGTCATATGGTTTGATGAACCTGGTTGAGGGAGAGACCCCGCATGTTGGCAAAGAGCCTGAAGAGATGACCACAACCTGGCCTCATCTTCTCGTAAAAGAGTTGAATCTCTTCTATTTAGTTATGATTTTCATCATGGGAATGTCTGTTTTTTTTGACGCACCTCTTGAAGAAATGGCCAATCCATCGGTAACACCTAACCCAGCCAAGGCGCCTTGGTATTTTCTGGGTTTACAGGAACTGCTGTCGTGGGGGCCGCCTTTTTGGGGTGGTATTTTTGTGCCGACAGTCGGTGTCATCATTCTTATTCTGGTACCGTACATCGATAGAAGCCGCGTAGGGACCGGGCTTTGGTTTCATCCCAGCCGCAGGCTGTACAACATATTATTTACCGTATTCGTGGTTGTTTTTATAGGGCTTATTATTGTTGGCACCTTTATGAGAGGGCCGATATGGGGTTTTTACTGGCCTTGGGAGCCGTGGCCTACTCATTGAAGATACAGTCAACTAAGTCTGCTGATACCGGCGGTTTGCTTGGATGAATTTTAATAGGGGTTAGAATGAAACGTATATTTGTAATTTTAAGTTTTTTGATTCTTCTGTTTTACATATGGCAGATATGGAAGGACTATAACCGGCCGTATCTTGTTTATCAAAAAGAGTTTAAAGAGCTTTTGAAGCAGAAAGGCGGCGGAGAAGCGGAACTTGATGATGTTAAGTTTGTGGTTCGCCAGCGATGGCTTGAAAAGTTAAATCGGGTTGATCGTTGCGAGACATGTCACCTGGGAGTTGAGGATCCGAGATTTGTTGATGCTCCTCAACCCTACACGACTCATCCGGATGCGGACAAGCACTCTTTCGAGAGGTTCGGATGTACGGTTTGTCATGGAGGCCAGGGTCTGGCTACGTCGGTTGAGGATGCTCATGGCCCTACTGAGGATTGGTACAAGGCTATAAGTAGTGATAATTTTTTAGAGAACTCCTGTTCAAAGTGTCATGGAGATTTCATTGAGCAAGAGGCTCCGGTTCTTGCAAAGGGCCGTACCATGTTTAAGGAGTACGGATGCCGCGGTTGTCATAATGTTCAGGGTCTCGAAAGGGTAAAAGTGGCTCCTCCCCTGGTTAAGATCGGAGAGAAGGTAAAAATAGACTGGCTTTACAGGTGGCTGCAGAATCCACAAATGTATCTTCCAGAGACGAAAATGCCTAATTTTCAGCTCACTAAAGAAGAGGCTGCTGACATGACGCGTTTTCTGATTCCACGCGTTAGGATCAAAGATCCTGATAACTTTGAGGGCGGCTCTTATGCAAGGGGAAAACGAATTCTGAGTGAGTCACGTTGTGTGACCTGTCATTCATTTGAAGGAAAAGGTGGTGACATAGGTCCTGATCTTGCCAAGGTTTCTTCAAAAGTCTACCCTGAATGGCTTTTTGAATGGATTAAAAATCCGCAGGCGATGAGACCGGACACGCTTATGCCTGCTTATGGTTTCAGTGATCAGGATATTCGTGACCTGGTTGCATTTATTGTTGAAGAGTATATAGACCTGGAACTGGAAGATGATGTTATTCAACAGAATATACAGTTTGTTGAATCGGCAAACGTGGGACGAGGCAAGGAACTGATCGAGAAATACGGGTGTACTGGATGTCACGAAATAGAAGGTGTTGAGGATCGAGGTGAAATCGGCCTGGATCTTACCGCAATAGGAGATTCCCATATCAGCCGCATGGACTTTGGGATGATCGAGGTTTCTCATGAGGAGCGCACGGTTCCAAACTGGCTTTATAACAAGATGAAAAATCCAAGGCTGTTTAAGGCCGGATTAAAGATGCCTGATTTCACCTTCAGCGATCTGGAAGCAGAGGCTTTAACCACTTACCTGATGAGCCGCAGTAAAGAGGTCGTGCCCGCATCCTATCACCTTCATCTTGGAGAACGTCCTTCGGATTATAACCCACAGGGTGAATTTGGTGAAATTCTGGATAATTACAGATGCCTGGTCTGTCATACGATAAATGGGAGGGGAGGGGACCTGGCCCCGGATATTTCGATTGAAGGAAGCCGGGTTAAAGAGAAGTGGTTGAAAGATTTTATGAAGACTCCTTATGCCATTCGTCCGATACTTGTGGAGCGTATGCCCCGATTAAAGATTTCCGACTCTGAGGTGGAAACCCTATACTCCTACTTTAGGACAACACTTGTTGACGATCGGGTGGAGAAACTCACCGGTTCCGTCAAGGAGATGTCGCTTAAAGACCCTGAAGTCATAAGTCTGGGTAAGGACCTTTACTATAATAAATATGCTTGTAATGCCTGTCATCAGGTCAACCTTAAAGGCGGCACCATAGGCCCTGACCTTACCTCGGTAGGTGAACGTCTGAGAACTGAGTGGATCGTCTACTACCTGAGTGATCCAAAGGCATTTCTGAAGCGCTCGATAGAGCCTGTATACGATTTTACAGAGAAAGAGCTTGAAGCGCTGACTGCATTTCTGTTAAGTGCCAAGGAGAAAAAGTAATGTCAAAGAGGATTTTAATTATATTATGCAGCATATTTTTTACACCAGCGCTCATCTGGTTTTCGGCTCAGGTTGTTTCCGGCTCGGATGATGACCATACGGAACGGTCCGGTTTTCTGCTTCCTCAAAAGCATTCAACAAACTTAACACGTGAGCAACTGCGTGGTAAAGAGTTATACCAGTACTATTGCGCACTTTGTCACGGCAGGACAGGCAAAGGTGACGGTTTTAACTCGTTTAATATGAGTGTGCCTCCAGCCGACCATACGGATGCAACTGTTATGTCCACATTGTCTGATGCCCAGATTCACCAGGTGATTAAGGAGGGAGGCTCTTCGCTTGGGCGTTCTCCAATGATGCCACCTTGGGGAAGAGTCATCAGCGATTCTGAAATCAATACTCTTGTTGCTTATATCAGGACTCTTGTTACCTCTGGAAAATAATAAGCAATATTCTGCAAGGCACGGAAATCTATGGAAGGGGGCAATCAATTGATTGCCCCCTATTTTTTATGCCTTAACAATATATAGTAGATACCTTGTTTTTCTGCGCCACAAGAACTATTACCTTGATTTTTTAACCTTTTCGAGTACAAAATTTCCGGGGCTAAGGAGGGGGGTTATGCATAAAATTGTTGCGCGGGAAGATTTTTCAGATGTTACCTATCTTTTGGAAGTTGAGCATCCCATGTTGGCCAAGGCTGCTAAACCCGGCCAGTTTGTTATTGTCAGACATAATGAACAATCGGAGAGAATTCCTCTGACAATTGCTGATTTTGACAGACAGAAAGGCACTATCACCCTGGTCATACAGGCTGTTGGCAAAACAACCAGGCAGATGCAGAAAGATTGTGTTGCAGGCTCCAGCCTTGCCGGCGTTGTGGGGCCAATGGGTGTTCCAAGTCATATCGGAGATGTTAAAAAAATTGTTTGCGTGGGCGGTGGACTGGGTGTAGCCCCGGTATTTCCCCAATTAAGGTCTTATAAAGAAAAAGGTGCTTATGCTATAGGAATAGTGGGCTTTCGTAATAAAGACTTAATATTCTGGGAAGATAGATTTAGACGATACTGCGATGATTTGATCATCTGTACTGATGACGGCTCTAGTGGTGTCAAGGGTATGGTTACCGACGGCCTTAGGATCGCTTTTGAGAAACACCCTGATATTGATGAGGTTGTAGCTATCGGTCCGCCTGTTATGATGAAATCCTGTGCTGAAATTACGCGACCTCTTAAAGTGAAAACCATGGTAAGTTTAAACCCTATTATGGTGGACGGCACAGGAATGTGTGGAGGTTGTAGGGTAAGAGTTGGTGGTGAAATGAGGTTTGGATGCACAGACGGTCCTGATTTTGACGGACATCTTGTTGACTTCGATGAGTTGATGATTCGTTTAGGGCGCTTCAGGGATGATGAAAAACTGGCTCTGGAAAACTGGTCGCAGTGCAATAAAAAGCATGACTAAAGTTAAAAAAACTATCCAGACTATTCCGCAAAAACGTACTCCCATGCAGGAGCAGGATCCTATTGCTCGTGTTAATAATTTCGATGAGGTGACCTTTGGATACAACCTGGAGGATGCCGTCAACGAATCCAGCCGATGCCTTGATTGTAAGAAGCCTTTATGTATTTCCGGCTGCCCTATTTCTATAAATATTCCGGGCTTTATCCGACAAATCTACGAAGGAAACTTTAAAGGAGCATATGACATTCTTTCTGAAGCAAGCATATCTCCTGCCATCTGCGGCAGGGTCTGCCGGCAGGAAGATCAGTGCGAGATTGGTTGTACGGTTGGGAAAAAGCTTGAGCCGGTGGCTATTGGACATCTGGAGCGATGGGTTGGCGATATGGCTATTGAAAAGGGCTGGAGTAATTCTCCTGGTATCAAACCCAGGGGTTTCAAGGTCGGTGTAATCGGTTCAGGTCCAAGCGGTCTGGCCTGTGCCGCTGATATGGCAAAAGCTGGTTGCGATGTAACCATATATGAGGCTCTTCATCTGCCTGGAGGAGTATTACGCTATGGAATTCCAGAGTTTCGTCTTCCTGATATGCTTATAGATGCGGAAATCAACAAGTTAAAAAAAATGGGAGTAAAGATATGTTGTGATACACTGGTGGGCAGGCTCTTCACCATTGAACAGATGCTTGATGAAATGGGTTTCAATACGGTTTTTATCGCAACTGGAGCCGGTTATCCCAAGTTTATGGGCATACCTGGAGAATTCTTGAACGGTGTGCTTTCCGCTAATGAATTTTTGACTCGTTGCAATCTTATGAATGCCGGTGAATTTCCTGTTGCGGATACACCTCTACGGTTGGGTAAAAAAGTCGTGGTGATAGGTGCCGGAAATACCGCAATGGATGCCACGCGTGTAGCCCTGCGCCTGGGATCTGAAAAAGTGTATTGTCTCTATCGCCGAAGCAGGACCGAAAGCCCGGCCAGGTCAGAAGAAATTCGTCATGCAGAGGAAGAAGGGGTTTGTTTCTGTTGGCTGACCAGCCCTGTAGAAATTATTGGAGACGAAAAAGGCTCTGTTTGTACCATACGTTGTACCATGATGAAATTAGGCGAGCTTGATGGTTCGGGAAGAAGCCGTCCTGTTCCTATTAGCGATAGCGAATATGAACTTGAGGTGGATACGGTAATATATGCCATTGGAACCAATGCCAATCCCATTATCGGTCAGACCTGCGGCGTAAAGTTGAACAAGTGGGGATATATTGAAACGGATGAAACACTTCAAACTTCGATTCCAGGTGTTTTTGCAGGTGGTGATATAGTGACAGGTGCCGCTACCGTGATTCTAGCAATGGCGGCAGGACGTAAGGCGGCTTCTGGTATGAAGCGTTACCTGGGGATCCAACCTTAAGCCTTGTTCTGCTGGTAGTTACAAAACTTAAAGCTTTACAGAACTTTGTCCGATGTATATATAACCGCTATGGATGAAACTCAATATTGTCTTTGTTGTGGTGAAGATGTCCGTTTCAATCGTATAAAACGTAATCAACGGATTGAACAGACTTGTATTTACTGTGGTTTTCTCTTGTCCTACCAGGATGAACCTCTTGAGATTGTTAACAAACCGGCTGTTCAGACTGTCCCTGATATTTCGCGTTACGCGCTTATAGCCGAGGATTCAAAGTTTACAAGAAATGTAATTAAAGATCTGTTGATAAAAAATAATATGGCGGATGTTGTTATGGATTTCGAAAACGGCCTCGAATTGACATCCGCTTTTGCAAAGTTGCTGCACGAGAAGAAACCGATGGAGATATCTATTATTGTAGATATCAGTATGCCGGTAATGGATGGCTTTTCCGCTGCAAGAACTATAAGGGGAATTGAAGCTCAAAGCGGTGTTCCGCCTATTCCCATCATCTTTTTCTCTGCAATCAAGGCTGACGATAACTTAAGAAACAAGATGAGAATACTGGCTCCTGCGTATTATATGAATAAATCCTCGGATTCCGACCCGGACAAACTTGCAGAAAGGGTGGAACAACTGCTGTCATATCTTACACAGGTAAGAACAAGGCAAGGGCCCGTGTAGTAACTCCAGAAAAGTTCAAAAGCAAAAAGACCCTAAACCTTTAGCCTTGCCGCTATCTATTTCGTAATTTTGCAAGTAGCCTGAGGATTTCGACATAGAGCCAGACCAGCGTAACCATAAGGCCGAACGCTGCATACCATTCCATGTATTTTGGAGCTCCGCTTGCTGCTCCGGACTCTATAAAATCAAAATCAAGCACCAGATTAAGTGCTGCAATAACAACAACAAAGCCACTGAAGGCTATTCCGAGAATTCCGTTTCCATGAATAAAGGGGATTTCCATGCCGAAGAAACCAAGTATCATGGTTGCCAGGTAGACTATTGCTATTCCACCTGTTGCCGCAACCACGCCGAGTTTGAAGTTCTCTGTCGCTTTGATAACTCCTGACTTGTATGCCAAAAGCAGACCCCATAGTGTGCCAAAGGTCAGACCTACTGCTTGAATAACAATGCCTGGATATTGCGCTTCAAAAATGGATGATATTCCTCCAAGAAACAGCCCCTCCATAAGGGCGTAGACCGGAGCTGTCAGCGGCGCCCATTGCTTTTTAAATATGGTGATTATGCTTACAATAAAACCACCTAAGGCGCCTCCTATAGCCAATGGCATAACAGCTGCCGGGCTGTCGGATGTGTAATACATATTCCATGTCCAGGCTGCGGAGATCAATGCTAGAACCAGCAATATGCCTGTCTTGTTGACCGTGCCCTGGACGGACATCGCATCGCTGGAACCAGCTATGGAACTAAATCCGGTGAATGTTTTTGAATTAAGTGTTGGATTTGCGGTTCTCATTAAAAACACCTCTTTTTTTTAAGTAATGGGCGGCTTTCAAGCCCGCCCATAATGATGGATTTAGTTTACAATAGAAAATATACGGGTATCAATACCTAATAACAACCTTAATATTATGAACAACTTTATCCACAATTTCACTACCCCGTCTTTTTCTTCGCCTGCCTCTTATGACGGCAGTAAAATCTTTTTTTCCGGAATCGGCGGAAGCGGTATGTCGGCGCTGGCCGCATTTGCAGCCGAACATGGTGCTGTTGTATGTGGCTCTGACCGCAATTATGACAGAGAGCCTGATCATAAGATATTCAGAATGCTCAGGAGTAAGGGGATTTTTATTGCTCCCCAGGACGGTTCAGGGCTGGACCTGTCATTTGATCTTGTTGTCTTCAGCACGGCGGTCGAGCCTGACAACCCCGAGGTGCTGCGGGCTGCAGAGCTTGGTTTGAAAACCGTTCTGCGGCCGGATTTTCTTGCGGGCATAATAAACGGGTTTGATAGTATTGCGGTCGCCGGCACCAACGGCAAGTCCACAACCGCAGGAATGCTTGCCTTTATGATGCGGGAACTGGGCATGGTCCCAAACTATATTGGAGGCGGCAGAGTAAAGCAGTTTCAGACGCAATCAAACCCCGGGAATTCTCTGTCAGGCGATTCAGGCCTTTTGGTGGCTGAAGCCTGCGAATCAGACGGAAGCATTGTGCGGTATCATCCAGCGATTACAATTATTTCCAATCTCTCCTTGGATCACAACAGGATAGATGAAACAAAGACCATGTTTTCAACCCTTGCGGAAAACACACGCCGTTTGGTGATCGTAAACGCTGATGATACAAACCTGGAGGCCATACTTCCGCATGCTGCTCTTACTTACGGAATAGACAAAAAAGCTGATGTGAGGGCCTGCGATATCGTCATGCGGGGATTTTTCTCAAGGTTCCGGATCGAGGGTCTGGTTTTTGAGATAAAATTGCCTGGCCGGCACAATCTCTACAACGCACTGGCCGCATTGGCTGTGCTTAGATCGCTGGGCGTTCCGCTTTCAGAGTTGGTTCGTCCGCTTTATAATTTTCGGGGTATTGACAGAAGATTTGATATTTATCTTGATGAAGGCGGATTTTTTGTGGTGGACGACTATGCGCACAATCCGCAGAAGATTGCTGCACTGATGCAGACGGTTTCCGCAGAGAAACATAAAATATGTTACATATTTCAGCCGCACGGTTTTGGTCCCACGCGACTTTTAAGGGACGGATACGTGGACACATTCAGTAGTTTTCTTAGGAAGGAAGATCAACTGTTTATTCTTCCGATCTATTACGCCGGCGGCGATGTTTCTCGTGAAATATCAAGCGAAGACCTGGCCGCTCCACTTCGAAGTGCGGGATATTCAGTGGATCTTCTGAAATCAAGAAGAGATCTTAATGTCAGACTTGAAGAATGGAACACCTTTATAGTTTTTGGCGCCAGGGACGAGTCGCTTTCGGATTTTGCGCAAAATATAGCTGAGCGATTAAAATTAACTTAAATTTTTTAAAGTAGTGAAAATTGTTGAGAAAAAGTCTCTAACAAGTGTCGGCGACCTGGTGAAAGCCGGTTTTATTTCAGAGAACCAACAGTTGCTGTATGAGCCGGTGCTCACTCGCTTTTGTGCGCTTATCCCTTCTTATTACGCTGCTCTGATAGATCCAGACGATCCAAACTGCCCGATTCGTCGTCAGTCTGTTCCTGATTTGGCAGAACTGCATCATGCACCCGGTTTTATAGAAGACCCACTGAAAGACCTTGATCACCGGCCGACCCCTTTGGTTATCCATCGCTATGCAGACAGGGTTTTGTTGCTTGTTTCAGCCCGGTGCTCGATGTTATGCAGGTTCTGCTTCCGCAAATCTTTAATCAACAGGCAAAGCGGGCAAGACAGTGAAGTATATGACAAAAACCGGCAGGATGCTCTGACCTATATAGAGGAAAACAAGGCTATTAAGGAAGTAATACTTTCCGGCGGCGACCCGCTTATGAATTCGGATCAGGCTTTAAAGAGCCTGTTTAATGACCTTTCCTCGATAAAACATATTGTGGCCTACAGGATTCACAGCAGGGTTCCTGTAACTCTGCCTTCACGCGTAACTTACGCTCTTACCGAAGTTATAGGCGGTGCCGGCAGGCCGTGCCGTGTTGTGACCCACTTTAACCATCCAAGGGAACTTACCGATCAAAGTATTAATGCCTGTGAAAAACTTGCCCGGGCAGGTGTGGATGTCTTAAATCAGTCGGTTCTTCTTGCGGGAGTCAATGACAGGTCTTATCTGCTTGCTGAGCTTTTCAGGCGGCTTTTCAGCCATGGAATCAAGCCATACTACCTGCATCATCCTGATCCAGCCAGTGGAACAAGCCATTTTTATATTAGCCCGGAGGCCGGATGGAAAATTTACAGTTCTCTTCGCAGGGCTTTAAAATCCCAGGAACTGCCACGATACGTGATAGATATTCCGGATGCGTCCCGCAAGGTTTCTGTTTCGGACCTTGTCTTCGTTCCGAACCGTATGTTTTAATTCTTTAGTAACCCGGACTAGACCCAATGGACTATATAAATTTAAAGTTAAAGGCCGTTAGAAATCAATAAATGCGCGATCACGGAAATCTTAATTCTTGTTTTTCATCCCTAACCGTTCTTTTGTTCCGTGGATTTTTTACAATAGGAATGCCGGTACTTTTGCTGTTTACGGTTGTGGCTTGTGCGCCTGTGCTTCCCGTAAAGAAAACCGGGTATGTCGGTAAAAAAGCCGGGGTGCGTCACGAGGTTTCTGCAAAGGCAGCCGATGAACAGTCAGGCTCATCATTAAGTCTGAAAATCTCTGAAAAAGCCGCTTACCTGTATATGCTTGGCTACAACAAGGAGTTAAACGGAGACCTGAAAGGAGCTATATCAGATTATAGGGAAGCCGCAAGGCTGGACAAAGATTCGCTTGACATCCTTGTTCAGCTTGGATGGGCGCTTCTTAAATCAGGCAAGGCCGAAGAGGCTGTGACCGTGGCTGAGGGAATTCTTGTCAAAAGCAATGAGTACTTGCCGGCTCTTATGCTGCTTGGGGATTCGCAAAAAGCTGTAGGCAACAATGAAAAGGCGATAGCAGCTTACCGGAAGGTGGTACAGGCTGCTCCTGAAAAGATAAACGCTTGGTTGATCCTTGGGGCGTTGTATGCAGCCGAAAAAGAGTATAACCTGGCTATAGAAGCATTTGAGCGTGTTCAACTTTTGAATCCCAACAGTTTTATGATTCCCTATTACCTTGGTAATCTCCACATGGAAAAGGGGGAGTTTGAGCTTGCCAGGCAGTATTATGACCAGGTGCTTGATATGCGTGCTGATTTCGGGCCCGCGCATGCCAATCTGGGTTTTATGTACGAGCGTATGGAAAACTGGGATAAGGCAGTGGAACATTACAGAGCCGCTCTTAAAATCAATCCCAATAACCAGAGTGTAAGAGGGCGTTTGGCAAAGGCTCTTGTAAAAAAAGACTCTTACAAAGGCGCTATAAAACAGTTTCTTAAAATGAGTGAGTCTGATCCGGAGAATGCGGATATTCATTTTGAGATGGGTATCTTGTATGTCGAAAGCGGACAGTACGAAAAGGCTGAAGAGGAGTTTCTTAAGGTGGCAAAGGACATGCCGGGAGATATGACTGTTTTGTACTATCTTGCATTGGTTTACCAGAAGCTTGAGCGTTATGAGGATGCTATAGAGCAGTACAAAAAAGTCATAAGCCAGAACCCGTACGATGTACGTTCTTATGTGCAGTTAGGCTATCTTTACGGCAAAACCGGCCGTGTAGAAGAGGCTCTAAACATCTATAAAGAAGTTTTGGAATTTAAAGAGGATATGCCCGAGATATATCTTTATATGGGAGAAGTACTGCTCCAGGCCAAACGGTATGAAGATGCCGAAAAAGCGTTGAAAACCGGTTTGTCGCTATCCGAGGAGAAAGAAGATTTTTTGTTTAACCTGGCTATTGTGGAAGAAAAACTCGGAAACTTTGACTCTATGATAGATTTGTTAAAGCAGATTATCGAATTAAATCCTGAGCATGCCGAGGCATTGAACTACCTCGGCTATAGCTATGCGGACCGCGGAATTCATCTGGATGAGGCTGTAGCGCTGCTTAAAAGGGCTCTGGCAATCAAGCCTGACAGCGGCTATATAATTGACAGCCTGGCCTGGGCTTACTTTAAAAAGGGAATGTACGATGAGGCGCTTAAGCAACAGTTGAGGGCCGCGGAACAAGTAAAGGACGATCCCATACTTTACGATCATCTTGGCGATATATATATGAAAAAAGGTATGACCGAAAAAGCCAGGGCCTCCTGGCAAAAAGCTCTTACAATTGTTGGAGACGATGATGACTTGGCCGGGCGGTTACGGGATAAACTCCAGGAGCGATGAGTTCCTTTAAGTTGAAAGCCCCGGCCAAGATTAACCTCTGCCTAAGGGTTTTGGGAAAACGCACTGATGGCTTTCATGATATAGATTCGGTCTTCCAGCAGATAAGTTTGTTTGATACGATAACTTTTGAATATTCGGATCAACTTATACTTACTTGTGATGGTGAAGCATGTGGCCCGGTCGAGCAGAACCTTGTGATAAAAGCAGCAGACCTTTTGCGCAGAAAATACAGCGTGACTGCAGGGGCAAGTATTCATCTTGACAAACAAATACCTGCCGGCGCCGGTCTGGGAGGGGGAAGCTCTGACGCAGCAACAGCTCTTGTGGGCCTAAGCAGACTCTGGGGCCTGGATCGTTCGGCGGCTAAAGGGAAGGATTGTGAACTTCATGCCCTGGCCGGGCAACTCGGCTCTGATGTTCCATTCTTCCTTTACGGTCCGGCTGCAAAGGTTTTCGGCAGGGGGGAGGTGGTTGTGCCGTTTGAACCCGGTAACTCATTTCATATCTTACTGGTTAAGCCGGATTGCAGTGTATCAACTGCTTGGGCTTATCAGAATCTGCTATTGACAAATAGACCTCGTAATTCTAGACTAACCTGTTCCAGCACTGCTGGAGGCGATATAGCTGAAGTGGCAAGCGGATTGTGGAATGACTTTGAACAGACGGTGTTTAAGAGGTTTCCGGAAATCCAGGAGATAAAATCCAGACTGCTTTCCGCCGGGGCGCTTGGAGCGGTAATGAGCGGCAGCGGTTCTTCAGTGGTTGGTATGTTTGACAGCCATGACCGGGCAGTTATGGCGAGCAAAGAATTCGGGCGGTTATGGAATGTAACGGCCGAAACCTTGACAAAATCGGTGTTAGATTAAACACTCTAAGGCAAAGTTTGTCTGTTGGGCCTTAATTAAAAAGACTATTAAAATATTGGGGCGTAGGCGAGCGGCAAGCCACGTGACTTTGACTCACGTAATCCCTGGTTCGAATCCAGGCGTCCCAGCCAATTCCCCTTAGTATCTTTTATATTTTTTTAAACTGCCATACATCCGGAGTGCTTCGGGCAAGAGTGACGGCATACACACTTTCAGCACCGGCTTCCATCAAGACGCGGGAGCAGGCTCTTATGGTGGTTCCCGTAGTGCAGACGTCGTCCACAATCAATATTCTCATATTATTAAAAATATGATTTGCAGTGACACCAAAGGCGTTAAGTTCGTTTTTTACCCTTTCACTCCTTCTAAGGCCTACTTGAGGCGGTGTATTACGGGTTTTTATCAGGCCGTGCAACTCTAAAGCCATACCTGTATTTTTCGCTATTTCGCCGGCGAGGAGCGCAGCCTGGTTGAACTGCCGTTGATAGAGCTTGGCCGGATGGAGAGGAACCGGCACCACAAAGTCGGTCTTTGGCAGATCCATTTTCAGGAGCAGCTTACCCAAGGGGGGTGCCAGTCTTCGTTGCCGCTTGTACTTGAAGTAATGAATAGCTGTGCGGAGAGTCCCTTCGTGTATACCGAAAGATCTAAGACTTATATAGCCCGGCGGATTACTTGTACACTCTGAACATGTTTTTGCAAGGGATGAAGACAGCGGTAGACCGCATCGTTTACAAGCAGCGCCGGTGTAGGGGAGAATTGAACTCCAGCAAGTGCTACAAAAAGGTGAGTGCAGGTGGGTATCAGACCTGTTTTGGCATGTGGGACATTTTTGGGGAAAAAGAAGATTAAGGAGGAGGTTAATCACGTGGGAGTGATAATTTCGTTTCTGACAGGTATCCCTTTACTTTTTAAATATGCTTTTGCTTCACTCACTGTGAATTCTTTGTAGTGAAATATTGAAGCCGCAAGTACGGCATCGGCTTTTCCCAGTGTCAAGCCTTCGTACAGGTGTTTAAGAGTGCCGGCTCCGCCGGAAGCAATTACAGGGATGCGCACGGCATCGGCTATTGCGCTGGTCAGTTCAATATCGTACCCGTCTTTTGTCCCGTCACAGTCCATGCTGGTAAGCAGGATTTCTCCAGCTCCGAAGTCATCCATTTTCTTTGCCCATTCCACGGCATCAAGCCCGGTAGGCTTGCGTCCGCCATGAATATAAACTTCCCAGCTCACCGGTTCTTCAAGTTGCGATTTTCTTCTTTTTGCATCTATGGCAACCACGATACACTGGCTGCCGAATCGCTCGGATGCCTCGCGTATAAAATCAGGGTTGTTGACCGCCATGGTGTTTATTCCCACTTTGTCCGCTCCGGCTTTAAGGAGGCGCCGGATGTCATCTATATTTTTGACGCCACCGCCTACCGTTAGAGGCATGAAGACCTCTTCGGCCGTATGTTGCACGACTTCAATGATGATATCGCGGTTTTCATGAGAAGCCGTAATATCTAGAAAAACAAGTTCATCAGCGCCCTGCCGGTCATATGCCTTGGCAATCTCTACAGGGTCTCCTGCATCACGCAGGTTAACAAAGCTTACGCCTTTTACTACACGGCCGCCTTTTACATCCAGGCAGGGTATGATTCTTTTAGTAAACATGATGTTGAAGTATACCGAAGGCAGGCCCTGATTATCCAGTTTCAGGGCCGACTGTAAAAATCGCTTATTATGACGGAAGACCGATGCCAAAGGGTTTTAAATGACAAACTTTCGGCCTCTGTGCTATATTTCTGCAGGGCGGCTCTGCGTACGGGGCATTATTTCACAAGAATACACCTTTAAATACAGTTCCAAATTTCCAAGCAAATCAGACCGGTTTTGACATGAATATTCTCCTGATTGACAGCGATGAGAACACAGTCCGGGCCATAAAAGAGGCACTGGAGCCTGCTTTCCCGGTAAATCATGCATCCACAGGCAAAGAAGGACTAATGCTTCTGAAAGATCCCTATTGCCTGGTGTTACTCGACCTGGAGCTTCCGGATATAAAAGGTCTGGATCTCATAAAACAGATACTCTATACAAAAAAGTATATCCCCATAATAATAATTACTGAATACAGGTGCATGAAGTCCGTTGTCGAGGCGATGAAACTGGGAGTGTATGAATGTATCGAAAAACCTTTCAAACCAGAAGCTCTCCAGGTTGCTGTAAAAAAAGCTTTAGATGATTTCAAGACAAGAAAAGAGGTCACTCTGAGTGACTTTTTTGAAGACAAGTTAAAACACCTGCTGGATGGCATATCAAAGATGGAACACTTCAACCTCTATGAAACGGTTTTAACAGAGGTTGACCGTTCGCTTCTAACCCTTGTGCTTAACCATACCCAGGGCAATCAGGTTCAGACTGCGCGTATTCTTGGAATTAACCGCAATACGCTAAGAAAGAAGATCAATAAGTTGAATATTCACCTACAGTTTTGCAGCCGTAACAAGCATAGCGGTTACGATAATGAAAACTAATATATATTTGTATGATTTCACCGTTTGAAACGCATGTGTTATAATTCGCATTAAATTCGGATGGCCGGGAACGGTTGAGAAATACAAAGTCCTTTATCTAATAGCTTTTTTGCTTCTTTTATAAAAAGTAAAATTATGAAAAAAACTAAGGTAAATGCTGCTGTTGCCGGGTTGAAACTGGCAAAACCTGTTGAAAACGAAGCCGGCATGGTGCTTTATGGCGCTGGTATGGAAATAACCGAGCAGATGGTTTCTAAACTTAAGATGATGAGTATCGAAGCGATATATGTGGAAGGTATGGAGGATTTGAGGTTTTCAAAAGACGAATATTTAAAAGTTGTTGATACGGCCTTCTTAAAAGTCGGCGGCAGCTCGATTATGGACGGTCTGAAACAGGCTATGCGCGAACATATAGACAGCCTTTACAATAATAAATGAAACCGGCCGCTGAAATACGTGAAAAAATAGAGAGCCTAAGCGCAATTCCTACGCTTCCAACTGTTCTTACAAACCTGTTGGCGGTTATAGATTCGGAAGGAACTTCGATCAAACATATAGGTGATCTTATTAATAAAGACCAGGCGCTTTCTACCAGGCTGCTTAAAATGGTTAATTCTCCTGTGTATGGTTTCCCCGGCAGGATTTCCTCCGTTCATCAGGCACTTATGCTGGTTGGACTTGGAGCTTTAAAAGGTATGCTTATGGGTGTCGCAATTTTTGACGCGATGCAGAAGACTATGATAGGTCTTTGGGAACACTCAATAGGCTCTGCCATCGCGGCCAGACTTATTGCTGTAAAAGTAGGCATGAAAGAGACAGAAGAGGCATCGGTTGCCGCTCTTATTCACGATCTGGGAAAGGTTACTTTCGGCATATGCTATCCGGATGAGTACAAAGCCCTGCTGGGCAAGGCCAAGACCGAAGAGCAGTATATAGTGGATGTTGAGCGCGAAAATTTCGGTGTGAACCATGCTGAGGCCGGAAGATGGATAGCCAAAAAATGGAATTTCCCCGGCAATCTGGTCGAGGCTATAGCTTATCACCATAAGCCGGAATTGGCAAAGGACGCAGGTGAACTTGCTGCGATAGTTCATCTTTCGGACATGATAATTAAAATGATAGGTTTTGGTTTCAGCGGAGATCCCTACGTGCACCAGGTTAATAGTAAGGCATGGGAACTTCTGGGCCTTGACGGCGAAGATTTAAAAGATGTTCTTTCCGAGCTGGAAGATGCGGTTTCGGGAGAGTCTCTTTCCCTCTGATATTATGGAAACCGTTATGGTTCTTTCAGCGGATGCGGAGCTGAACGCTGCAATAGCGGGCAACCTTTCAGACTATAACCTTCAGGTATTTGAGAATCCCCGTAGTATCATAGATCGTATTTACAACTCTCCTCCATCTCTTCTGCTGGCAAAATACGAAGAGAGTATCATGCAATTTGTTCGTATGCTCAGGGATGATCCCATGTTCAGCAATCTTCCTATTTTGATCTTACTTGGCAGAGATGATTCTCTAAGTAGTAGTTGGCATGAATTGCAAGTGGATGACTATATTCGTTTTCCCTTCAGCTCGGATGAACTTGCTGTGCGCGTTGGGCTTGGCATTTACAGGTCTAAAAGAGTTGTCGAGACAAATCCTCTCACTATGCTGCCCGGCAATACTCCCATTATAAGAGAGGTGCAGGCTAGGCTTGATACGGGCCTGGATTTTGCCCTTGCCTATGCTGATCTCGACCATTTTAAGCCATTTAATGATAAGTACGGATTTTCTTGCGGAGATGAGACTCTAAGGATGACGGCAAGGCTTATTACCAATGTTGTGAAACAGCATGACCCTGCCAACTACTTTGTCGGACATATCGGTGGGGACGATTTTGTCTTTTGCACGGATATTGCAAAAGTGGAAAAGATATGTCATGAGATACTGGATAATTTTGATTGTATTATCCCTACTTTTTACAGCTCTGAGGACAGGGAAAGCGGATATATAATTTCTCATGACAGGGCCGGCAACGAGAAAAAATTTGCGCTTCTTTCTATATCAATAGGAGTGACGATAAACCGTGGAGGATGGTTTAAACATTATGGGGCTATAAGCAATGCGGCTTCTGAGATGAAGAAATTCGCCAAGACAATTGATGGAAGTGTATACAAAATTGACAGGAGAGACCATAGTGGAATTTGTGCCTAAGTGGATAGCCTGGGAAATTACCCGACGTTGTAATCTCAAATGCGTTCACTGCCGGTCATCATCACTTATTACGGATAAACATCAAGGCTTTACCACAGAAGAGGCATTTAAGGTGCTTGAGGATATTGCCGGTTATGCAAAGCCTGTAATTGTGTTGTCAGGCGGAGAGCCTCTGCTTCGAACCGACGTATTTGAAATAGCGAGGTATGGCACAGATCTGGGCTTTAGGATGTGTATGGCAACAAACGGTATGCTGGTGACGGATGATATTTGTGAGAAGATAAAAAACTCCGGTATAAGAATATGTTCTTTGAGTTTTGACGGCTCAACCGAAGAAGTTCATGATAATTTTAGGGCACAGAAGGGCGCTTTTGCAGGTGCTGTCCGTGCCGCGCATCTTTTTAAAAAACACGGTATAGAGTTTCTTATAAACTCCTCGTTCACAAAAAGAAACCAGTCCGAGATCCCAAAGCTGGCCCGTTTTGCCAAGGAGTTGGGAGCTACCGCCTGGTATATGTTTATGATAGTTCCCACCGGCAGGGGTGAGGATATAATGGAAGAGCTCATTTCGAAGGAAGACTACGATGTAATTCTGGACTGGCACTACGAGATGGAGCGAAATGAAAAGGATATGCTGGTACGCCCCACCTGTGCACCGCACTATTACAGGGTCGTTCTTCAAAGAAACAGACAGGAGGAGAATAAAGTCGAAAAACGCACTCTGAAGTTCTCGACCGGCGGATCCAAGGGATGTCTTGCCGGCCAGGTAATCGCTCTGATAGATGTGGATGGTTACCTGCTTCCGTGCAGTTACTTTCCAAAGCCGGCTGGTAATATTCGTAAGCAGTCATTTAAGGAGATATGGGAGAACTCGAAACTTTTTAAAGACCTTAGGAACTTCAAAAGCTACACAGGCAGGTGTGGTTCATGCGAATACGTAAACGTCTGCGGCGGCTGCAGGGCACGGGCGTATGCTATGACCGGAGATTATATGTCTGAAGAGCCGTTTTGTAGTTATATTCCAAAAAAGATGAAAATAGTATAAATTGGAGGTTTTATATAATGAATGACCAGTTTTTAAAAGCATGCCGCATGCAGGAGACAGACTATACCCCTGTATGGATTATGCGTCAGGCAGGCAGGTATCTGCAGGAGTACCGGGACATACAGAAAACCGCCGACTTTCTGACTGTATGCAAAACCCCGGACCTCACTGTTGATGTCACGTTACAGCCTGTTAGAATTCTTGACGTTGATGCCGCGATTCTGTTTTCGGATATCCTTACGCCCGTGGAGAAAATGGGCATGAAGCTTCAGTTCATTAAAGGCAAGGGGCCGGTCTTGGATCCACCGGTAACATCCATGCAGGCTGTAGAGAGACTGGGTGTGCCTGATCCTGAAGACGATCTGCCTTTTGTGCTTGAATCTATACGGATTTTAAGAGGTGAACTCGAGGGGAAGGTGCCGCTTATAGGATTTTGCGGAGCTCCTTTTACCCTGGCTTGCTATATGATCGAGGGAGAAACCTCCAAGGACTACTCCGGAGCCAAAAGGCTGATGTTCCAGGCGCCGCATATCTTCACTGCGCTCATGGAAAAGATCACTGAAACCATCTCGGTTTACGCCGATGCCCAGATAAGGGCCGGTGTGCAGGCTGTGCAGTTTTTCGATACATGGGCTGGTCTTTTATCCCGCAAGGACTACAGCAGATACGCTCTTCCATATATCAAGAAGGCGATATCCTATGTTAAGAAAAAACACCCTAAGGTGCCGGTAATATACTACATAAACGGTAGCGCCACTATACTGGATCTCATGCAAAAAGCCGGTTCCACGGTTATCGGCCTGGACTGGCGGCATGATCTTGACACTGCCTGGCAGCAGCTTGGTAACAAGGTGGCGGTTCAGGGAAATCTAGACCCCTGTACTTTGTTTCTTCCTCAGGATGAATTAAAAAAGAGGGTTCGGGATATTCTGAAGAAGGCTGGTGGACAACCCGGACATATATTTAATCTCGGCCATGGTATTTTGCCGGCAACGCCTCGTGAAAATGCTATCGCTCTTGTCGAAATGGTGCATAAGATGAGCCGGAAAAAAGGGGCTTAGGAAAAACCGGACGGCAATAGTTGAAGATTATTATCGTAGGAGCCGGAATTTCAGGGCTTAGCACGGCTTATGCCTTGCTTGAGCGCGACCCCGGCCTGGAGTTGATGGTATATGAATCTTCCGAACGACCCGGAGGAAAAATTCGTACAGATAAAACACCGGAAGGGTTTTTATGCGAAAGCGGAGTTCCGGGGTTTCTGGATAATAAGCCAAAAACACTGGAACTTTCATCCGGCCTTGAGCTTAGTCTTCTTAGAAGTTTTGATACATCCAGAAAGCGTTATATCTACTCCGAGGGCAGATTGCAGAGGTTGCCTGAATCTCCGCCTGACTTTTTTAAATCCAGCCTCCTTAGTCTGCCGGGACGTTTGCGTATTTTGTATGAGATATTTGCGCCCCTGGGCAAAAAAAGCGATGAAACACTTGCCGAGTTTGCAACCAGAAGGCTTGGCCGCGAGGCCTTTGAAAAACTGATAGATCCGATGGCCAGCGGTATATATGCCGGAGATGCGACAAAACTCAGCCTTAAAAGCTGTTTTCCCCGCATACATGAAATCGAGGCGCAGTACGGCAGTCTTATAAAAGGGCTTATAAAACTTCAAGCCAAAGCGAAAAAAGAAAAAAAAACGGACAAGCCAAGCGCAGCACCAGGAGGAAAGCTTACATCCTTTGCTGACGGAATGCAGGTTTTGATATCTGCTCTGGCTATAAGATTGGGTGACAGGCTTAAGATATCTATGCCAGTCGCCTCTATTTCTCGCAGCAAAGAACGATATGCAGTTCATACCGCGAATGGTTATAGCGAAGAGGCCGATCAAGTCATATTGGCGGCTCCCGCACATGCCCAAGCCGAAATTTTGCGGGACATCGCTCCTGAAATATCGCATATGCTTGTTGAAATACCTTACCCGCCTGTGTCGGTATGTTCTCTTGCTTACCGGAAGGATAAGATGCGCCATGACCTGGATGGTTTTGGTTTCCTGATACCGTCAAAAGAAAACAGGAAAGTGCTGGGTACACTTTGGGAGACGAGTATATTTCCAAACAGAGCGCCGGAAGGGTATGTGCTGCTTAGAAGCATGGTGGGTGGAGCAAGGAACTCAAACCTTGCAATGTTGCCGGACGAACAGGTTATTGATCTTGTAAGGGCTGAACTCAAGGATATTATGAACCTGGATGCTGATCCGGACTTCGCCAGGGTTTACCGCCATGAAAAGGCTATCCCTCAATACGTGGTCGGGCATGCAGCTTGTCTTGAAGAGATAGAAAAAACGCTTATTAAAAAGTATCCGGGACTGATACTTACCGGAAATGCCTATAAAGGTGTCTCGTTGAACGATTGTGTAACAAACGCCTACGGCACTGCGGAGAAACTGCTGTTTAATATCACAAAACCCGGCAGGTTTGAGCAGACCTGAATGAAATGCGGCAGATCGTTTAGTCTGTTTTTAGAATTTTAGAAGGGTTTTAAACTTTTTATATTTTTTCATGTTTTCCCAAAGCCACCACCGCCGGGTGTTTTTATCACCACAGTTTCTCCGGCCTGTATTTTTAGCGTGGTTTTACCGCCCAGTTTCCGGATGGTGCCGTCAGTTTTGACAAGAAGGTTCTGCCCTTTTTGTCCGGCACTTCCACCTTTGAGGCCGTAAGGCCGGCTGACTCTCCGTTGCGAAAGTATTGTTACCTCCCTGGGCTTTAAAAAGCGGATTGATCGAATAACGCCGTCTCCGCCCCGGTACCTCCCGGCACCTCCAGAGCCTCTTCTTATTTCGAAACGTTCAATGAGTACCTCCGGATACCGGTGTTCGAGAACCTCCGGGTCGGTGATGCGTGTGTTGGTCATATGCACCTGGACTGCCGAGGCTCCCGCATTCCCTTCTACGGCTCCTGAGCCGCCGCCTATGGTTTCGTAGTACTGCCGGCCGCTTCCGTCTGTTTTGCCAAATAAAAAATTGTTCATTGTGCCTTGCGACGCAGCGGCAACTCCAAGGGCTCCGTAAAGCACGTCGACTATACGCTGCGATGTCTCTACATTACCGCCGCCCACCGCAGCTCCGTGCCTGGGGTTAAGCAGGCATCCATCCGGTACGATAAGCTTGATCGGCTGCATGCAACCCTCATTAAGCGGTATATCCCGGTGGATAAGAGTTCGAAATACGTAAAGCACGGCCGACCTTGTAACAGCGAGCGGTGCGTTTAGATTTCCGTCAAGCTGAGGGGCGGTGCCGGTGAAGTCCACTACTGCTGCTGGAAGACCCCCGGAAGCTTTACCGCCGCGCTCAATCCTAATACGTACCTTTACCGCCTCTCCGTTATCCAGAGAATCTTCAAATGACGACTCGAAAACCGGTTGATCCCGAACAAACTCCAGAAGAGCATCTCCCATGGCCTGTGCGGCGTTCTGCCGGATATACAACATATATGCTTGAACTGTGCCGATCCCGTAATTTTTTATAAGGGTTGTCAGCTCCCGGATGCCTGCCTGATTTGCCGCTACCTGGCTTCTAAGGTCTGAAATGCGTTCATCAATATTGCGGGCCGGGTAAGGACCGGAAGACAGTATGCTACGTATTTCCCGTTCGTTGAATTTTCCATCCCGCACCAGAAGCTTGTTGTCCAACACCACTCCCTCTTCCTCAAGAAGTCTGGCTCCAGGCGGCATGGATCCCGGAGATATCCCACCGATATCAGCGTGATGTCCACGACTGGCTGTAAAGAAGTTAAGTTGGCCGTGTATGTCGAAGACCGGAGAAATAACGGTAATATCCGGCAGGTGGGAACCTCCCTTGTACGGATTGTTTGTCACGTAGACATCACCGGGCTGCATACGGCCTGTGCGTTCGGCGATAACCGCCTTAACCGATTCTCCCATAGCGCCCAGGTGTACGGGTATGTGGGGTGCGTTGGCGACAAGATTTCCCTTCGAATCAAATACTGCACAGGAGAAATCGAGACGTTCTTTTATATTGGTTGAATGAGCTGTTTGTGCAAGAGTAGTTCCCATCTGTTCGGCGACACTCATAAAAAGATTATTGAAGACCTCTAGCATAACCGGGTCACATTTTACCCCGTTTAAACCATGTTTAAATTTGGTCGGATTTTTCACTATAGGCTCGATGATCAGAACTCCGGTTTCCTTTTCCAAGAAAAATTCGAACTCCGGTTCCACAACAATAGTCGAATACGCCTCGACAACCATGGCCGGGCCTTTGACTTTGACTGCCGGCGGCAGGTCTTTCCGTAGGTAGACAGGTGTGTCCAGCAATCCCTCTTCAAACCAGGTCCGGCATATTTTTAATGGCTCAGCGGCAGATTGTGCGGTGGCCCCGGCAGCAGTTTTTTTAATCCGCTTTATCAGGCCGGAGCCTCCTATAACTTCGACCCGGAGGGTTACCGCCTCCACCGGCACGTTATCCGGAACAAAACCGAAATATCTTTTATGTGTTTTATGAAAACTCTCTATAATTTCACCAAGGTGCTTTTCATCTGTTTTATAAAAGCTCTCTCTATCCTTTGCCGGTTTTTTTTCACTTTCTGAAGTCTCTCCACAGAATATGTTCAAAGCGCTGTCAGTTCCAAGCGGGCGCAGATCCAGGCTTTTTCTGGCTTTTATCTCCCGGGGCGGTACTCCAAATTTTTTAAGCTCGATTTTAAGTGGTTCAGCCAACTCATCAAATCGCTTTTGTATCCTTGCAAGTGAGTCCGGGGTTAGAATTTCAAGCACTGATTCGGAAGCGGTTCTGATCTGGTCAGCTGTTGCTATGCCATATGCGGAGAGAAGCCCTGCCAGTGGATGGATAAGTATCTTGCGGATTCCGAGTATTTTTGCAATAGCGCATGCGTGCTGTCCGCCAGCTCCGCCAAAGCAGATTAAAGCGTGATTTCGGATATCCAGGCCCCTGGAAATCGAAATCTGCTTTATTGGGCGGCACATTTTTTCATTGGCGATTCGTATGAATCCGAGCGCAACAGACTCAGGATTCATTGATTCGGTAAGCGCTTGGTTGATTTCGCCTGTTATCTCCTCGAACCTACGCCGAGCCGCATCAACCTGAAGGGGCTGATTTCCGCCAGGGCCGAACTCTTTTGGAAAGTGCTCAGGCAGCAGCCTTCCAGCAATCAGGTTAGCATCTGTAAGTGTCAGCGGACCGCCAAGGCCATAGCAGGCCGGGCCAGGGTCTGCACCGGCGGATTCCGGCCCCACGTTTAGTTTCCTGCCGTCAAACCAGGCAATAGAGCCGCCGCCCGCGGCAACCGTCACCACGTTCAACATGGGAGCCTGAAAGGATATTCCGCCGGTGGTGTTCTCGAATACGCGCTCGAAATATCCGTCGTAGCGGCATACATCGGTAGATGTGCCGCCCATGTCAAATCCTATTACCTCTTTTATTCTGTGAGCTTCGGCTATGGCAGCACAACCCACGACGCCTCCGGCCGGGCCGGAAATAATCGCGTCTTTTCCGGTAAACCTGTGTGCCTCTGTAAGTCCGCCTGAACTCTGCATAAACTGAAGCCTGATATCTCCGGTGGATTTACGAACAAGATCAACATACGTTTTTAGAACCGGGCTCAAGTATGCATCAACAAGGGTAGTCTGGCTCCGGCCGAGCATATTTATAACAGGCATTATTTCGTAAGAGACCGAGACTTGAGTAAAAAAGCCGAGCTTTCTTGCAGCAGCGGCAATGGCCTTTTCATGAACCGGGTTTTTCCATGCATGAATGAGCGCTATGGACACAGACGTGATGCCTGCATCTTTAAGGCGGATAAGTTTGGAGTAAACAGCATCTTCATCCAGAGGAGTGATTATGCTTCCATCGGCTCCGATACGTTCCGTTACTTCGATGACCTTGCAGTAAAGCATTTTGGGTTTTTTAATAATAATTGAGAATAGATCCGGTCTTGCCTGGTGACCTATCTCGATTAAATCCCTGAATCCACGGGTGATAAGAAGAGCCGGTGGTTCGCCTTTACGTTCAAGAAGCGCGTTTGTGGCCACGGTAGTGCCCATGCGAATACTCTTGACCCTTTCCTGGGGAATTGAATCTTCCGGTGTGATACCAAGCACCCGTCTTATGCCCTCCACAACAGCGTCTTCATATTGGTTTGATTTTGATAGCAATTTTATCGTATGAAGGTTGCCTTCAGAAGAAATGCCGATAATATCGGTAAATGTGCCGCCCCGGTCAATGGCGAACTGCCAGGTTTCATTCCGATTTGATAGATTATTCACCACTAGTATTTAAGGACAAGGATAACTTTGTTTTTATAGCGGCCATTTTTTTATATCTGGTTGGTACCCAGATGCCGCAAGAATAAAACTGTTGGAAAATTTTACGATTTTTTGTCTATGTTTTACTTGAGTTCACTGCAAAATGTCTATTTTTTAGGCAAGTCAGAAGACCTGTTTTTGCAACTTATTGTTTTATAAGAATAAATAATAATAAAAATTTTATGTCAGTTTTTTTTACACTTTTTTTGTTGTATTTCTTTGAATATCACAAAATATTGCCTATTTATTAAGCATCTTTTTTATGTTGTTCCTGTAATATATTGTTTTATAAGAATAAATATTTAATTAAAGTAGCTGTCGGAAAAATTTACACTTTTTGTGTTTTTAAAATATTAAGTTTGATAAAAAACTTATATATCAATATGTTACATGGTTGGCACGGGTGTTGCTTGTATTATTGTGGCATTTATGGCATTTAAATTTGGTTTAAAATACTTTCGCACTTGGCGCTGGTGAGCATTTGACTGATATTTAGATTTAATGTTATTATTAAAAAATATTATTAAAAAAGTAAATTTTAAGTATTTTTAACGATCTGATAAATGTGATGTTTTAACAAATGCCAACTATTCAAGCAAGGAGGTGATAACGTAGTAAAGGCGATTAAAAATTAAGCTACTTAAATGTTTTTTACTCAAGTTAAAAAGGAAAGTTTAAACACTGAAGTTAACCTGACGGTTTATCTTATAAAGGAGGCGGGGGCGATTCGGGTAGAACCCCGAAAACCTCTTCCGGCTTACTTGAACAAACCGTTACCAAACCAGTTACAACCTAAAATTTTTACACCGGAGGTTAAATTATTATGAGAATGGGAAAATTGTCAACAACGTTTTTGGCGCTTGTAGGCTTGCTTTTGTTGTGGGGACAGTCGGCGCAGGCCCTTACAAACGTCTCTGCCATTGACACTTACAATGCCCTGGTGGCAAACCCTAAAGCGGTCATGTTTGATGTGCGCTCAGTGGATGAGTATTATGGATGTCAACCGCCATGGGTCGGAAGTGCGTGTACTGACGCTGATGCTCTAAGGGGTACGCCGATGTGGACGGTAAACCAGACTAATTCCCTTGGAGAGTCAATAACAAGGTTGCCCTTCAACATACCGTACTGGAATACTCTAAATAACGGTACAGGGGCTCCTGAGGAATTCCTAGAAGTAAGGGCAATGATAGGAGCTCTGCTTGAAAGTGGTGCTATCACCCATGACACACCCATATATCTTCTCTGCCGTACGGCTTACAGAAGTTACTACATGGGTGTGTGGATGGAAGGAACAGTCTTTGCGCCTGGAAGCGGTTCAAGGACAGATCCCGGTGCCGCCCCGTTTACTAATCTGTACAATATAGACTCTGACGCTGTTGCAAATACTACTAATGCCGGTAATGGCACCGGCGGTATGAAAGAATGGAAAACAGTTGCAAATCTGCCTGTCTGGGTCGGTGCGCAAAGGATGCCTCCTATAGTTATTTCTAATACTCCGGCTAATTTGGCAACATTTGATACAAGCGATGTTACGTTCAGAATTACCGTACTGGAGCCGACTGCAGGCAGCAACGGTGGAATAACCGCCCATGCTCCTCTGGTGCGTACATGTGTTAACTATACCAACCCGACTCTCCTTTTATCCGGCACTGTTCTTGATGCGTGTGATTATAACGATACACCAGCCAACACAGCGGTTAACCACTTTGATATTACGGTTACGCTGGAAGATGGAGACTGGGGCTGGAATTCGTACGCTGAGAATACCACTGCTGCCGGTAATCTAGAGATGTGGGGACCAAATGCCACGAATTGGGGACTTGATAACAGGCAGTTGACGGTAACCACGGTTACATGTACAGATAATGATGGCGATGGCTTCTGTGCTGAAACCGATGACTGTAATGATAACGATCCTTTGGAATTTCCGGGACAGACCTGGTATGCCGATCTGGATGGTGACGGTTACTCAAGCGGCGCGATCACTGTACAGTGCGCAAGGCCTGCCGGCAACTATGTTGCTGCAGAGCTGACCGCCACATCAGGTGACTGCGATGACAATAATGCTGCAATCAACCCTGCCGCCAGCGACGCAACCTGTGACGGTGTGGACAATAACTGTAACGGTACAGCTGATGAGGGATATGTTGCTCCGTCTACGACTTGTGGTGTTGGTGAATGTGCCTCAACCGGTACTCTTGATTGTGTAAATGGTTCTACGGTTGATACCTGTGTTGAAGGTACACCAGGCACAGAAGGCCCGGTTGGTGATCCTACATGCAGTGACGGACTGGATAATGATTGTGATGGTTCAACCGATACTGCGGATTCAGATTGTGTAGGTGTTTGCACGGATAATGACGGTGATGGATACTGTGCGGAAACAGATGATTGTGATGACAATAATGCTGCGATCAATCCGGGAGCTGATGATTCCCAGTGTGACGGCGTAGACAATAACTGTAGCGGCACAGCTGATGACGGTTATGTCTCTGTTGATACCACTTGTGGTGTTGGTGAATGTGCTGCAACTGGTGTTACAACATGTGTCAACGGAGTAGAAAGCGATACATGTACTCCTGGTACGCCGGCTGCCGATGACTCTACCTGTGACGGTCTGGATGATGACTGTGACGGTACAGCAGATGAAGACTATGTTCCTGTTGATACCACTTGTGGTGTTGGTGAATGTGCCTCAACCGGTACTCTTGATTGTGTAAATGGTTCTACGGTTGATACCTGTGTTGCAGGTACACCAGGCACAGAAGGCCCGGTTGGTGATCCTACATGCAGTGACTCTCTGGATAACGACTGCGACGGAGCAACCGACTTGGCTGATCCTAGCTGTGTACTGACCTGCACGGATAATGACGGTGACGGCTATGCTGTTGAAGGTGGAGATTGTGGCGAAGTTGATTGTGATGATTCCGATGCAAGTGTTAATCCCGGTGCTGCTGAAGTCTGTGACGGCAAGGACAACAACTGCGACGGTAATGTAGATGAAGGCTTTGACGCTGATGGTGACGGTTACACCATATGTGGCGGTGACTGCGATGACAGTAATCCAGCAGTCAATCTGGGTGCTACAGAAGGTCCGTTTGAGGATCCCACATGCAGTGACGGCCTGGACAATGACTGTGACGGCGCTATTGATGCAGCGGATTCAGGTTGTGTGGAAGAAGTTGACGACGAACCTGCGCCCACGCGTCGTAGACGAGGTATGCGCAGGCACAGATAGTAATAACTATATAATCAGGTAAAAGGCAGTTAGTTTATAAGGGGCAGACCATGGTCTGCCCCTTATTTGTACAGGTTTTAGTTGCACGACATCCTGGACTGTTTATCCGGAATCAGAGCGTAACCTCTGGTTCCGGACATTTTGGAGATCGGGCGAGACCCGGAATCGTTCGCCGAAAATATCGAGTTTACAGTTACTGCGGATAAACCGGATAAGAGTCGTCCCTGTAAGTGTCGTAAATCTCCCTGAACTTTTCGGCTGATTTTTTAAAGGCATCGAGAACTTGCGGATCAAAGTGTTCCGGCACTGTTCTTCCATCACCCTCGGTAATTATCCTTACAACAGTGTCCTGGTCAAACCCGGGTTTATAAGGTCTTTTGCTTCTAAGTGCGTCATACTGGTCGGCAATATTCATTATTCTGCCTGACATAGGTATTTCTTCGCCTTTGAGTCCGGCAGGATACCCGCTTCCATCCCACCTTTCATGGTGACTTAATGCTATTTCTTCAGACATTTTCAGGTAAGGCGATGTCGACCCCCTAAGTATTTTAGCACCTATGGTGGTATGTATCTTCATTACTTCGAACTCCTCAGGAGACAGCCTCTCTTTTTTAAGTAGAATATTGTCAGGTATAGCTACCTTTCCGATATCATGCATAGGAGATGCGTAATTTATGGTTTCCGTATATTCCGCATCCATACCCATAGCGATAGCAAGTTCTTTTGTATAAAATCCGACTCTTCGTATATGAACTCCGGTATCTTCGTCTTTGTACTCCGAGGTAAGTGTCAGACGGTAAACGGTCTCAATATATCCTTCTTTTACTTTCCGGTACACATCATCCAGCTGATCAAGCGCCTTCTGCAGGTGTTTTGTTCTGGTTGCAACCTGTGCTTCAAGGATTACATTATGGTTTTCGAGGAAGTCATGGTATTCTTTTATTTTAAGATTGTTTTTAATACGCAATGACAGCTCTTTTAGGTCTACCGGTTTTATAAGAAAATCATTTGCTCCCTTTGATATGCCTGTAAGCTTGTCACTTCTTTCATCAAGCGCTGTTAAGATGATTATCGGTATGTGTTCCGTATTTTTTTGAGCTTTGATCCGTTCTGTCGCATCAAACCCGTTCATACCCGGCATCATCACATCCATTAGTATGAGGTCCGGCATATGCAGGGAGCTGTATTCCACCGCTTCATGCCCATTACCGGCAATAATTGTTCTATACCCCAGGTTTTCGCAAAAATCCTTAAAAAGATTTGCGTTTTTTTCTTCATCATCAACTATAAGAATAGTTGGGGTTTTCTCCTTTAGGATCATCTTTTCCATTATTATCTCCCTTTTTTCTTACAATCCCCCTCAGAGGGAGCCTGAAAATAAACTCACTGCCTTTACCGGGTTCGCTTACTGCCCATATCTTGCCACCATGTGCCTCGACGATTTTTTTACAAAGGGCAAGACCAAGCCCTGTGCCCTTATATTTTTTACTATAAGAACTTTCAATCTGTTCAAAGGGTCTGAAAATCTTGCTAAGGTTATCTTTAGAGATACCGATACCTGTATCTTCGATACTGAACTGGATGAAATCTTCTTTGTTTCTTAAGTCTCGTTGAGCCTGGAGTTCCTGGCCGTGAACAATGCCGGCTCTTATACTTATTGTTCCATTGTCAGGCGTGAATTTAGCCGCATTGCTGAGCAGGTTGATCAGAGCCTGTTTCAGCCTTTTGGGATCTCCTTCAAAAAAATCAACTTCTTCGTCCACTTCCACCTCTACCTTCAGGTTCTGCTTTAAAACCTTTTCCCTGATAAACAGAAGGCTTCTATCAATAAGTTCTCTTACATCCACAGAGGAATGTTTAATGTGTAGTTTTTTAGCCTCTATTTTGCTTAGGTCAAGAATATCATTTATCACCGAAAGAAGGTGAGCACCGCCTTCGGATATATCTTTAATATATCTCACCTGTTTCTCTGAAAGTTCGCCTGCTATACCTTGAAGCATAAGATCGGAAAAACCTATGATCGCGTTAAGAGGCGTTCTTAATTCGTGCGACATATTTGCCAAAAACTCGCTTTTGGTTCTGTTTGCGGCTTCTGCAGCCACTTTTGCCAGCTCAAGTTCTGCAGTCCTTTTCTTCACCTTTTCCTCGAGTCCTTCCACCAGTCTTACATTCTCGATAGCGGTGGCGATCTGATTGCCCAAGACCTGGAACAGGCTTATTCTGTCTTTTGTGAAGAACTGCTCTTTATCGCTGTAAACATTAAGCACACCTATTACGTGAGGCTCTGAAGACAGAAGCGGCACAGCCATCGAAGACTTGTAACCCCTATCCATTGCCTCCTCCTTCCAGGGAGCATACAGGGGGTCTGTGGTAATACTATTCATCGCTTGTGGACTTTCTGTTTTTACAGCCATACCTGTCGGCCCCATTCCTGCCGGAGAATCATCCCATCTAACTGTTATGCTGGATAAATATTCATCCTCAAAGCCTGCGTGCGCAACAGGTTTTACATCATAGCTTTCTTCCTGAATAAAGCCCAGCCATGCCATCTTCAATTCGAAATTCCGAACCACTATATTACATATGGCATCATAAACGTTGTCCGTAATAGATGCTGCGGCAATAACGTTAGAAGCATCAACAAGTGCCATCATCTCTTCACTGTGCTTCTTCAACGCCTTTTCCGCCAGTTTGCGTTCAGTAATATCATAGGCGTAGATCCTGACGGCCTTCTTCTCGGAAATAAGGTGGATATACTCACCTAGAACAGTACAGCCTATATCCACTTCAGCATACGTGCTTTCCTTCCCCTCTGCCTCTAAAGCTCTTACTATTTCGGATAGATCGGCCGGCATGATTTCAGTGCCTTTTATCCCCATCTCTTTTATAAAATTCAGCGCTACCGGGTTAATATAGGTAATTCTGAGGTCATGATCGCACTCCAGTACAGGGTGAGGGTTTTTTTCCGGAAATGAGGCAAGGACGGCAATACTCTCCATCCTCTTTGCTTTATCATCGAAGAGGGATCTCAGTGTCCTGGCCATATTGTTAAATGCATTGCCGAGTTCTCCTATCTCATCCTTGCTTCCCGGATCGACCCTCACCCCAAAATTACCTTTCTCGATCTCTTTTGCCGCATTTCTTAAGAGCAAGACGGGTTTGACAAGAGTCTGCCTTATAAAAAACAGAAGTAAAATAAATGAGATAACAGATAAAAACATTACGCCGATGCGGAGACGTTTGTAACGGATCGAATCTCTTTCGTAATCGCTTAAAAGATGGGCGACAAAACTGTCAATGTCATCAACATAATTAAGAATAGTAAGATTGTATTCTTCAAGCGGAAATGTTTGCTCAAGCTCAACCTTTTTAACGGCTTCCATAATCAGTGGTTTGATACTAACCTCCCATGTCTCAATAAGCTTGTTAAGTTGAGAGACCACATGTTCATCCTTTCGTATTGGCGGGTTGACTCGATACTTTGGACTCCCATTCTTCAATGCGTAGAGAGCCTCTTCGAATTCTAAGATTTTCTCTGATATGAAATAGTTCAGAGTACTTACCCGTTCCTTGTCCGTCTCTCTTTCAGCCTCATTCATCAGCCATGCGATTTCAAAGCTGCGCATCCTTTCAGTTCCGGCAAGGTTTATTCTTCTTGCGTCATCCTGTATCTGCTTTGTGAACCAGGTTGATATGGATATGTAGGATCCAATAATTCCTAAGAAGATAAGACCTATTAAAATATATTTTGTGGTCAGTGATCTGAAGGTGAGCATAGGGTTTCTGGCGCCTGCTATTGCCGGACTTATAAATGTATAGCTGACATTTCGTTATTACTCTGCTTGTTCTTTTCTGCCATACGTGGGCGATTCTTTAGGGAAGACCATCATAAACCGAAGAAATAAGTTAGAAGAAATAGAGTTCGGAATCTTTTTCAAGCATAGACATGAAACTTACGGCTAAATTTATAACATCTTTTTTGGCTCTGGTTTTTATTCCGATTATTACGCTGGGCTACCTGAGCTACTCATCAGGTAAAGCGGCGATACAAGAGCATACACTTAAACATATGGCTCTTGTGGCGGAAGCCAAAGAGGGGCATATTTACAGCTTTTTCGAAGATATCAAAGGCAGGGCCATGGATTTCTCCTCCGACGGTTTCATGCTTGATACCGTTGAGGCGATGCAGAATTATGACGCGGAAAATTCGCGCTTTATGGAACTTCAAAAATCCTTGAATTCACATCTAAGGCTGAACAAGATGCCCCTGGACGAAACTGTTGATCTGATCCTGGTTATCAACTCGATCGGCAAGGTGATCGCTGCGACCGATGAGAGCGAGATCGGAAAGGACGAGTCAAGGGATGAATATTTTGTGCAGGGCAGAAAAGGCATTTACATGGGTGACGTGCATGATTCGCCGCACTTTGCCGGTTCGGAACGTCCGTACAAGATTGCCGTCTCCGCGCCACTCATGGGCAGAGAAAACAAGGCTTTTCTGGGCGTTATTGTCAATTACTATGATACCGGTGAGCTGGATAAGATACTCTCCGGAGAGTATCAGATAGAAAAAGGCGCGATGAGCGGCAATCACGGTAGGGGGAAAACCCTTGACATCTACCTTGTAAACAAGGAAAAGCTTCTGGTCACACCTTCATGGGCCGGCGGTGAAGTCATGAAACAAAGGGTTGATACATTACCTGTGCGTGAGTGCGGCGCTGGTAGGGAAATCACATCGTTTTACAGGAATCACAGCGGCGATGAGGTGATAGGCGCATCCATGTGCCTGTCCGGCACAGGCTGGACTCTGCTGGTTGAGGTTGGCAAGAAAGAGGCATTCGCGCCTGTTATGGTGTTAAGAAACCGTACTGCCTTGTTCGGAGTAATCATCGAGTTCCTTGCATTTCTACTTGCTTACTTCTTTGCTAAAAAAATTATAAATCCAGTGGTTACCCTTTCCCGGCTTACACAAAATCTCGTCCATGGAGATTTTTCTGTTCGTGTCCCAGTAGACTCAAAAGACGAAATCGGGGAACTTGCCGATTCTTTTAACAAGATGGCTGCTCACATCGTAGAGTCCCGGCGCGAAGTGCTCACAGACAAATCCCGCCTTGAGTCGTTAATAAACGGTATTAATGACGCTATCGCTCTTTCTGATGGAAACGACAATGTTGTAATCCTAAACAAATATGCCGAAGATCTTTTTGGAGTAAAAACTTCAGATGTTGCAGGCAAATCGGTTGTACATTTCCATAAGGGGTCCACACTCAAGAAAGTTCAGAAGCTCCTCCAGGAATTCAAAGAAGGAAACAAAACACTGCATCGCAGTGAAATAAATTACAAAAACATGGACTTCGAGATTACGGCTTCATCCATAAAAAAGGGGGATGCCTACTTTGGCGCTGTGATGATTGCGCATGATATAACTGAACATAAACGGATCGAAAATAAGCTTCGGGCACAACAGGCAGAGCTTAACGAAAAACATGAGGAGTTGTATGCGTTATTCAAACATGTCGAGATCGCCAAGGGAGAATGGGAGCGAACCATGGACTCTATGGGCGATATGGTTGTTCTTGTAGACGGCGATGGCAGAATAAAAAGGTTTAATAATGCCGTGAAAAGTTTCATAGGGAAAACATACGATAATATTCTTGGTAAGCAATGGGAACGGTTGTTTCGTGAACATGGAATGAATCCGGATGTCTTCAACCCGCAGGGGACCGAAATTTTTCACGAAAATACGGGAAAGTGGTTTGTATTTAAGTCATATCCTTATACAAAGTCCGCTGGTTATGAGCTCTCCGGCACTGTGATAACCATTCATGATTCCACAAAGTTGAAACTTGTAATGGAGGAACTTGAACAGAAAAATATCGCAACAGATAAAAACAGGGAAAAACTTCAAAAGGCTCTTAGTGAAATATCCTTTCTGATACAACAGGTTGCGGGTGAAAAAGATTTCAGTGTCAGGTATGCGAAACCTGAGTTGAGGCAGGCCGACTTTGATCCAATATACCAACTAGGCGATCAATTTAATAATATGATGAATATTCTTGAGTCAAAAAATAAGGAGCTCGAAGATGCCTACGAAAAACTCAAAGCTACGCAGACCCAGATTCTGCAACAGGATAAGATGGCTTCTATCGGCCAGCTGGCAGCAGGTGTTGCGCATGAAATCAATAATCCCATGGGCTTCATATCGAGCAACATAGGTACCCTGGATAAATATGTGAATAGGTTGGTCGAGTTCATAGACGTCCAGTCAGGGGCATTGGAGTCGCTTAAAGCCGTAGAAAAAATTGAAGAGTTAAATGGCGTCAGGAAAAAACTTAAACTTGATTATATAGTGAAGGATATAAAAGATCTGATAAATGAATCCCTTGATGGAGCTGACAGGGTAAGGATAATAGTACAGAATCTTAAAAGCTTTTCCAGAGTGGACGAAGCAGAAAAGAAGTATGTGGATATAAACGAGTGCATTGAGAGTACTATAACCATTGTATGGAACGAGTTGAAGTACAAAGCCAGACTAACCAAAGAGTATGGCGAACTTACTCCCATCAAGTGTTACCCGCAACAGCTTAACCAGGTCTTCATGAATCTCCTTGTAAACGCAGCTCACGCAATAGAAAAACATGGAAATATAACAATAAAGACCTGGCAAGAGGACGGTTTTATTTTTGCATCTGTCTCGGACACCGGCCACGGAATTCCGAATGACGAGTTAAATAAAATATTTGAGCCTTTTTTCACCACAAAGGAAGTTGGCAAAGGGACGGGGTTGGGCCTTAGTATCACCTATGACATCGTTAAAAAACATGACGGCGATATTTTTGTCGAAAGTGAGGTTGGAGCAGGCACAACGTTTACTGTGAGACTGCCGGTTAAGGACGAATAAGGGAAGGAAATACATGATGGAAGAACGGGTGAGGATTCTTTTTGTAGATGACGAGAAAAATGTTCTTAAGTCCCTGGAACGGGTTTTTCTTGATGAAGACTACGAGATCATTACAGTTACATCTGGAGAAAAAGGACTGGATATTCTTGAAAAAGAGCCGCTTATTCACCTGGTGATATCAGACTATCGAATGCCCGGGATAAACGGGGTGGACTTTCTACGAAAAGTCTATGAGCGTTGGCCTGATACTGTAAGAATCGTGCTATCTGGATATGCCGACACCGGAGCAGTGGTCTCGGCCATAAACGAAGGTCGAATATATAAGTTCATCCCAAAGCCATGGAACGATGATGAACTGAAAGGCACAATATCAAATGCAATTGAACGGTATTTTCTCGCTCAGAAAAATCAGCAGCTTACCAGAGATATTGCCGAAAGAAATATTGAGCTGGAAAAATTAAATAATAATCTCGAAAAGATGGTTTTGGATAGAACTTCGGAACTTATGTTTCAGAACAAGGTTCTCGCCCGTTCCCAGAACATCCTTGACGCCCTTCCGATTGCCGTGGTAGGTATAGATTCAGATGGTTTGATCGTCCAGTGTAACCGGAAGGGCATAGAACTGCTAAGCCGGGACCAGCCAAGTATAATCGGCAATGACAGGATTAATGCTTTCACAAAAGAGATGAATGATTTTATCGAAAGGGTTGGTGAAGAGAAACATCTCTCAGGAAAACTTGAGATAGCAGGAACCGAGGTTGAAATCAAGGGTATTTTGATGAAACACGACGACGGACAAGAAGGAGTTATCCTGGTTTTTTGTGAACGTTGTTAAGGAGAAATAGAATGGATGATAAGCCGGAAAACGAGAGACCTGTACAGGTGCTTTTTGTTGATGATGAGGAGAATATACTAAGGTCTCTAAAACGGCTGTTTATGGACGAGCCCTTTGGTATTGTAACCGCTGATTCCGGTGAAAAAGGCCTGGAAATTTTACGGAAGACCAGCAACATAGGGCTTATTGTCTCAGATCAGAGGATGCCTGGTCTTTCAGGGGTTGAGTTTCTTGAGAAGGCTAAAAATATAACGCCGCAGGCTATGCGGATTGTGCTTACCGGCTATGCCGATGTGAATGTGGCCGTAAACGCGATAAACAAGGGAGGCGCATACAAGTATATAACAAAGCCATGGACGGATGAGGACCTTGTTCGGTCCATAAAAGAGGCTGTCGACATATACCTTCTTAAAAAGGAGAATCAGGAACTTACAGAAACAGTAAAAAAGCAGAATGAACAGTTACAGCGTTGGAACGCACAACTCGAGTACGATGTGCAGAAGCAGACAATCGAAATACAGAAAAAGAATAATGAACTAGGCCGGCTTAATGAGAGTCTTAAAAAGAATTTTGATAATTCCATCGCCGCATTTTCAGGACTTATGGAGCTTCGTGACAAAAGAGCACAAAGCCATTCAAAAAATGTGGCTGAAATCGCCATCAACGTGGCCAAGGCGATGGAATTGCCGGATAAGGATATAGAGGACATTAACGTGGCGGCGTTGCTGCATGATATTGGTAAAATAGGTATATCAGACTCGCTTCTTCAGAAAGATCCCGAGCAAATGAATTTAGAAGAGTTGGCTGAGTACAAGCTGCATCCGATCAGAGGCCAAACAGCCATCGATTCAATAGAGGATTTAAGATCTGCCGGAATTCTGGTAAGGCACCACCACGAGTGGTTCAATGGAGAGGGGTTTCCTGACAGATTGAAGGGTTTGCAGGAGATTCCTGCCGGAGCTATGATCATAGCTATGGCGGATTTCATTGACAGAACTATCTCCAATTACTGGGATGATGATGCAGTGGAGTTCGCCCTGGGCAAAGCAAGGAAGGAACTCGGCCGAAGGTTTGATCCAAAAGTTTATCCTTTTATTGAAAAATCCGTAAAAAAACTCTATTCCGGCGGTATGCCGAGACTTGATCTGGTTGAAGTCGAGATGGCGGATAAGGATCTTCAGCCCGGAATGATTCTTTCAAAAGATGCGCGCAGCGGCACAGGTCTTCTGCTGCTTAGAAAGGGCACCAAGCTTGACGACAAGAATATTCAGGCATTGAAACGGTATTACCGGCTTGATCCGTCCAGTAGTGGGGTTTTTGTCTGGGCTAGAAACGAAGCAAGCTGATAAAAACAAAGGAGACTGGTAAAATGAGAAATTCGATACTTTTGGTGGATGATGAACCTGATGTTCTTTCGTCGATTAAGAGAGCGTTGATTGATGAAAATTGTGATATTTATCTGGCAAACAGCGGCGCTG
>JALUUO010000004.1 GCA_027021335.1 Nitrospirota bacterium | reverse complement strand
GGTGCAACTAAACCACACTCGGCTTTGTTTGTTACAATAGCTAGTTCAGAATCGAGATCAGCGGAGATCAGCAGCGGTTTTGACATAGCTATTATGCCCAGAAGCTTGGATGGAAAAAAAACATTACCGCTTTGTGATTTCTGAGCAATAAATGAAACATCTATATCCTGGAGCATTTCAAAGTATTGTTTCTCGTTTAAAAAAGGGAGAAAAGTTAGGTTCTTCAGGTTTTTACTCAAGGCAATATCAACCAATCTTTGTTTATCCGCCCCTTCACCTATTATGAAATAATGCAGATCCTCATCCTCAGAAGTTGCCTCAGCCAGTTGCACTAAAACTTCAACTCCTTGCTTGATTCCTATATTACCGGCATAAGCAACAATAAATTTATCTTTCAACTGAGGGAATTGACCCCTAAACTTTCCGCTTGGACGTATAGTTGAGGCTTTCTCTACATCAATCCAGTTGTAATATATTGCTAATTTATTCCTTGGGACGCCTTTTGCAAGCAATCTTTCATGCATGCCATCTGAAATAGTGACGATAAGATCGGAACCATTATAAATAATTTTTTCTATTTTTTTAAGTATACGTATCATTAAATTTTCTTTTATCATTTTGAGCATCAAGGCAGCGTCGGGTTGTATATCTTGAATATGAAATATCAGCTTTGCCTTCCATACTTTTTTAAAAAACAGACCGACTAACCCAAGCAGTAATGGTGGCGAAATTACAATAATACTGCCATGCTTACCGGCACGAATAAAATTAATGAAGGCAAAAAATAAAAAACTAAGTTCATGTATTATTCTTGAAACGGTAGTTACCTTTTTAGGGACATAAAGATACCCTCTAAGTACTTTTACCTTCTTAAATATTTCTGAACCAAACAACCTGTACTTATCCTTTTTTGTTTTTTCCCACTTCGGGTAGTAGGAAAAACCAGTAACCATAGTTACATCGTGTCCTTTTTCGGCGAAGTATTCGGGCAAGTCTGTAGAGTAAAGAGCAATTCCGCTATGATCAGGGTGGAAGTTAATGCTGGTAACTAATATCTTCATTTTGATACAGATCTATCTGTTGTAATCCAGGCTTCATAAATTTCATGAAATATCATTTTCAAGTCTTTAGTAATACTCCAGTTAGGGTAATCATTTAACATTTTAGTTAGATCAGATATATAGCAGATATGGTCTCCCTGCCGGCATTCTGATATGTATTCGTATTTCATGGGGATATTGGAAATGCTTTCAATCAGTTTAAATGCCTCCAATATGGAGATAGAGTTATTTCTTCCACCACCGATATTGTATACTTCAGCCGAGCGGGGGGCTTTTATAAATTCATGTATAAAGCAAACAACGTCAAAGGCATGGATATTATCCCTTACCTGCTTTCCTTTGTAGCCAAAAATACTGTATTTTTTTTCTTCTAAATTACACTTTATCAAATAGCTTAAAAAACCATGAAGTTCAACACCTGAATGTTTTGGCCCTGTTAGACATCCACCACGAAGACAACATGTAGGCATTCCAAAGTATCTGCCATATTCTTGTACCATGATGTCTGCAGCAACCTTTGACGCGCCAAACAACGAATGCTTTGATTGATCAATCCTAAAATTCTCATTAATGCCTTTGGAATATGACGGCTCTGCGTAGTCCCAGCGTGTTTCTTGTTCAATGAGGTGAAGCTCATTGGGAGCATCACCATAAACTTTGTTTGTTGACATATGAATAAATGTGGAATCATGGCAAAACCTGCGAGCAGCTTCAAGCAGGTTCAGTGTGCCGACGGCGTTTACATCAAAATCATCAAAGGGGCGTGTTGCCGCCAGGTCATGACTCGGCTGAGCTGCGGTATGCACTATTACATCAGGTTTTAACTGTTTGATTTCGGAAAGAACTCTCTCCCTATTTCTAATATCAAGCTCTAGGTGAGAGAAGTTGGAATACTTTGTTAAAAGCCTTTTCTGGTTCCATCTGGTATCTCCGGCCTGCCCAAAAAAATCAGCCCGCATATTATTATCAATTCCGGTAACCGACCAGTTCAGCTTAGAGAAATATTCAACAACTTCACTGCCTATTAACCCGCTTGAACCCGTAACCAGAATTTTTTTAGTAGTATTCATTATTATCAGCCGCTGTGAATATCCCTGGATCTGAAAAGCAGCAATTTTGCATATTTCATATTGGTTGTAAGATCATTCCATGATCTCATCTGTATAAACTGCTTGAATATTTGGCTTGGTCTTAAATAGTAACTTTTAAGAGCCCATTCCTGAATCTTCATAAGATCTTTGATACTCAGGCTGGGTGTTTCAACTATTGCAGAGTTATAGACAAAGCTGTTCCAGTCATCAATTCTGAGATAGTCATGCTCTTTAGCCCAGTTATAGAACTCAGTTCCTGGAAAAGGTATGGCAATTGTAAAGCCGACAGAGTCAGGACTTATCTCCTTTGCAAATTTAATGGTGTCTTTTATGGTTTTCTTCGTCTCGCCTGGCAAGCCCAGCATAAAATACCCATGAACTTCCAGGCCTGCCTTTTTAGTTACTTTAAAAGCCTGTCTTATCTGGTCAAGAGTTGTATTTCTGCACGCGTTATTCAATACCTCCTGGCTTCCGGATTCCACACCGTATCGAACCAAGCCGCACCCGGCATCTTTCATCATTTTAAGCAGGTCGTAGTCTACATAGTTAACTCTCAAGTTGCATTCCCATGAAATATCCAGACCACGTTCGTTAATTAATCTGCATATTTTTTTTACCCGGTCTTTATGCAAAGTAAATATGCTGTCCCTGAAAGAAAAATTTTTCACCTTATGCTTGTGGTACAAACATTCGATATCATCCAGCACATACTCTGGACTGTGCATCCGGTACTTTCTGCCAAAAGTTATGTTTACATCGCAGTAGGTGCACTGATGTGGACAACCACGGCTTGTCATCAAATTTGCATAGGCGCCTTTTTTCCTATTTGGCCATGCAGCTGGTGGAGTGTACTTATCAATAGGCATCAAGTGAAATGCCGGGTGCGGTAACCGGTCGATATCCTTAACCATCTCACGGCGTTTGGTTCTTACCACACTGCCGTCTTTTTCTTTATACAAAATACCGGCTATT
The DNA here is from genome assembly GCA_027021335.1 of Nitrospirota bacterium. Classification (GTDB taxonomy): domain Bacteria; phylum Nitrospirota; class Thermodesulfovibrionia; order SZUA-242; family SZUA-242; genus JALUUO01. The sequence continues at coordinate 16,905 of JALUUO010000004.1, read as the reverse complement.
GCGCTTAAATCTTTATTTCCGGACATGGCCTTAACCAGGTCCAACATTGTATACTCGCCCTCGCCCAGAACAACTACGTCAATATCATCCTTTGTAATGACCTGCCCGTCAAGAGCCGTAATGTGCGGACCGCCAAGCACCACGCATATTTCAGGTTTTTTCCTCTTAACAATAGAGGCAATCTCCAAGGCCTGTTTAGCCCTGGGTGTAACAACACTTATTCCTATCATATCCGGAGAATAATCGTCGATTTCCTTTTCAAGCCGGATGGAATTCAACCAGGTGACCTGTCCGTCTATCACCTTGACGTTAAAACCGTTTACCTCGAGCATAGATGCGATATATCCCAATCCAAGCGGCAGTGAGGTAAAAAGCGACGTGGTGTTTTTCGTCGTGCTGATGGAAGGATTAAGAAGTAAAATTTTCATGAAATCATAATCTTATTACTGTAGTATTATTTCAAGGTAACTTTTTAAAATCGTTTCTTAACATATGAAACCTAGCAATATTTTTATGTGTTTTAAGCAAGCTACCGCCATTTACGTTCCACAAAAGCAGTTCGCAGCTAGAAAACAGACTACTGAGCAGACCATGTTAGGGTCTGACCTTTGTAAAAAAAGTCAACGTAATTTTTATCATCAACCTTAGAAAATCCAGCATAACTTTCAACAGTAAGCTTTTCTACTCTTGCATTTCATCCAGAAGCCTGCAACCCTCCAGAAGAATAGAATCATTTGGAGCCGAAATGTTGTCCGGGGGGAAATCTGTTGTAGGCTCAATTCTGAAATTACCATCATCGCGCCATGCTACAACAAGGTACACTGCCTCAACACCTGTGACACTTCCACAAACAGCATGAACCATCCGGCCTTCCCGCAAGTATATATCCGCCTTCTCACCGGTGCTTCGTTCAAGGCAGATGCGTACATTTTTCAGCCCTCCGGCCAGCGCCTGGATAAGGTCAAGAAAAGACAACTCATTGAATGTGGCGCTGAAACCTCTATGGGTTGCAGATGATGGATCCTTTTGAGAAGCAAGGGTAAGGGTTTTCGAAATTCTGGCCACTATTACATCATTGCTAAATGGAGGGGCAAAGACATCGTTGAATCCGGACTCAATTAAATTCATTATAAGAGACGGCTCAGTGCTTGCCGTAAGTGCAAACATTGCGACTCCAGCACCCATGCTATCCTGCGTGACCAGCCGGCCGAATTCGAGGGCTAAAGCAGGAGATCGGTCATAGTTAAGCAAAACAGCGTCTGGACGCTGCCGTTTGTATAAATGTTGCATTTCTGCGGGGTCTGAAATCTCGACCGTTCTGAAACCATGACGTTTAAGTTCGTTGACAAGATTGGCTGAAAGATTTTGAACTTTTCCAACAACGAAAATATCCCTGCCGGCACTAAAGGCATGCTGTTTAAAGGAGCGTTCGAGCACGGAGATATAAGTTTCTACCACAGAAGATGAGGCCAGACGTCCGGCCTGATTTCTGAGCCCTGATTTTATTTTGTCAAAAGCCGTCTCTGGGCTGCTGCTACCATGTCTGTCCCTAAAAGCATAGTGCCGGTAGCAGGTTAAGGCCAAAACCTGAGCCGCAAGACTGATGTCATCAAGTTTCTCCAGGTCAGTTAAAGAAGCGGTTCCTGCAATCAGGTCTGAAAAAGCCTTCAGACAAGCTGGGATATTCCAAGGAAAATTAATAGATTCAGCCAGGCTGATTGAATCATCAAGGTCATGAAAAGGACCATGACTGGAGTGTCTTGATCTCGCTGTCCCGGTTCCGGCAGGTGTTATTTCAGCTTTTTGTAAAGCTTTTTCAGCCGGGACAAGAAGATGAGCCGCCACCTGCAGTCCATCCACAGCTATGCTTCTAAGAGCCAGTAAACGTCCTGTTTCCCTTATATCGTTCGAAATAAGCGCATAGGGTGGTTGCCAGGACAATGCTGAACAACGGTAATCCGCAAGTACCTGCACTGATTTCAGCAGGCTTGCAAACATCTTGCTATAGGGCGCAGGATTTTCCGTAAGAGCTGCAGCGATTGTTTTAAAGACTGAAATCTCCGGCAATGGTGGAGTAATAACAGAATCGGCAATAAACTTATCAAACATCTCCACCGTATCTTCCGAAACAACGATACTCTCGTAGGATGAATCATTAAAAGCCGCTTCCAGCTGCTTCGGGTTTGAAGCGACTCTAAGCTCAAAACCCTCACGCTCTAGAATGGATGGCAGGAGATTTTTCAGAAAAGCCCGCCCTGACACCATTAACACTTTTTTAGGAGGTTTAGGTGCGGAATATCCGGAATCGGCAAAAGCTGCATCCTTTTCCGGTTGTCCGGTCTTGATGCTACCTGCATCCCCGGATGCTTCCTCTTCAAAAAGATTCGGCAGGCTTACTATCTGGTCCATTGAGAGGTCCCTGCTTTTTCCGTGGTAACGAGATACGATCAGGTTGCGAAGTATTATCTCAGGTGCTACATGAGCAATAACCTTTGACACTCTGGCGGAACGTTTTACAGCGGCGATAGCAATTGAATTGTCCGGGTCGGCTATTGCCACTGAAAGCGTATTTGTTTCCGGTTCGAATTTAAATGGAAAAACCATGTGTTCTTCCACAAGCTCCACAGGAACTTTTTTTATAACATCATCCGGAATATTCTGTTCTTCAAGCTCTACTCCGGCAACACTGAACTGTTCTGCCAGGGCATTAAGAAGCTGTTTTTCAGATATAAACCGGTAATAAAGCAGTTGTGAGCCAAGCTTGCCTCCGGTTGATCTCTGGCGCATCAAGGCCTGCTTTATCTGGTCTTCAGTGACAAGGCCTTTTTTAAGCAGTATTTCATCAAGTCTTGCTGTTTTCATCAGAGTTTTTTCCCGGTTGGAGTTGCCGGCATGGAAGACCCGGCGCTACGGCCAAAGGCGAGCATTGCCTGTGGGTCTTCAACGTACCGGGCTGCTTCATCTGCGGTAATCACCTTCTGCGTTACAAGATCCTTAAGGTGCTGATCAAGTTGCTGCATGCCTAGCTGCTTACCTGTGACTATAGCGTTGTTTATCTGGTGCGACTTAGCTTCCCGTATAAGATTGCTTATTGCAGGTGTCTGAAGCATTATTTCCAGCGCTGCCACGCGTCCGGTTCCATCCGCCCTTTTAACCAGTTGCTGGCAACATATTCCGATAAGAACTTCTGACAAGGCTATACGGACCTGTGACTGCTGGTCCGGAGGAAATACATCAACTACACGACTGACTGTCTGAACAGCAGACTTGGTATGAAGTGTGCCGAGAACCAAAAGCCCTACTTCAGCCGCTGTAAGCGCAAGAGAAATGGTTTCATTGTCCCGCATTTCTCCTACAAGAATAACGTTAGGGTCTTCCCTTAAGGCGGCCCGTAAGGCGCTTGCAAATGATTCACTGTGCTGTCCTATTTGGCGCTGATTTATTAGGCAGTTTTTGTTGCTGTGTATAAATTCAAGAGGATCCTCCAGTGTAATTATATGATAGTTTCTGTGTTCGTTAAGATAGTCGATCATTGCTGCTAGAGTGGTTGATTTGCCTGAGTTTGTGGGACCGGTAACCAGTATCAGGCCATTTTTTTGAGCAAGCATTTTTTGGAGAACATCCGGCAAGCCAAGGCTTTCCAAGCTAGGAATATTATTAGGGATAATACGGAAAGCAGCACCAAGCCCTACGTATTTTTTGTACATATTAATCCGGAAGCGTGCCACGTCCGGAAGGGTGTAAGCGACGTCCAACTCTCCAGCAGTCTCGAATTGATTTATCTGTGTATCGGTAAGTAGTTCATACAGTAGGATTTTAACCTCTTCAACCGATAAAATCTTGTGCTTGGTCTTTTCCAGAACACCGTTTATACGAAGCATGGGCACGGAACCGTCACCTATATGAAGGTCTGAAGCTCCATGTTCGTGCATTATTTTAAGAAAGGGATCGATTTTCGGCATGGCTCACCTGTAAAAAACTGTTAATGTTAATTAAACAGCCCCTTCGGAGAAAACTTCGAAGGGGCTGTTTTGTACGAGCCGGCATATGAACTAATTTCAATTCAACTCACTTAAGAGTGCTTGTGAAACTTCATCGATCGATTTAGAGCCATCAACAGATATAAACTTCGGACCACTCAAGGCCTTGAAATAATTTACTGCCGCTGTTGTGCCGGTTGTGTCATTATAGTAGATATCATGCCTTTTATCTATGGCAGCTTCGTCCTGATCGTCGGCTCTTGTGTTTAGTTCACCGCCGCAAACCCGGCATACGAGTTTACCGTCTTTTTCGACCGGTTTTATTGCATCAAAAGCGATGTGATTTGGATGGTTATTATCATTAACGCATAATCTCCGGCCCATGATACGTTCTTTTGCAATCTGCCGGTCGAGCTTAATCTCGATTACATAGTCGAGCTTAAGTTTTGCCTCCTTCAAGGCCTTGTCAAGGGCTTCGGCTTGCGCTACGTTTCTGGGAAAGCCATCTAGAAGCCAGCCCTCGCTGCAGGCGTTCTCCTTGAGTTTATCCAGTATCATCGGAATGGTAATGCTATCAGGTACCAGCTCACCTCTGTCTATGTACTCTTTTGCCTTCATTCCAAGGTCAGTGCCACCTTTTATGTTCTGACGGAATATTCCGCCGGACTCCACATGAGCGACATGATACTTTTTCTGTATTATTGCTCCCTGAGTTCCTTTACCGCTTCCGTTGGGGCCAAAAATGAGAATATTCATCCCGGTAGATCTCCTTTTTGTTTATAGTGTTAGGTAATAAAGTTTTTTTAAATGCAAAAAACACCCGGATATCTGTGTAGTTTATAAAAAATGTAAGGATTGTTTCAACTTTTATGTTTCAAGCCAAGCGCTTAAGGACTAACCTCTTTCGGCCTTAAGTAGTAAAGCGAGCCCTTACCTTTCATATGACCTGCAAGAAAGCCGGCATTGTCTCCTTCACCAAAATAAAGGTCGATATGTTCCACCCCGTTTATTGCTCCACCTGCATCCTGATGAAAAACAATAGCCTGGTAAGGTTCAAGACGTACGGAACCATCCGGATTTTTTCCAGCAGGAACTTCAGTCTGCAAATACGCGATCCCCATTTTTGGAAAAACCCTGGCATCGGCTGCAATTGTGCGGCCTTCGGTCACAATAGCCCCGGTGCTTCCAAAAGGACCGTCATTTGCCTTTTCGAAGAAAACAAAGCTGGGGTTTACATGGAGGTATTTGTCAACTTCATCAGGGTGGGCCTTAAAATATTCGTGTATAGCCTCCATGGACATATCCGCACGGGAAATCACCCCGTCCCGTATAAGCATCTTACCCAAACTTTTGTAGGTATGACCATTGCCGGCGGCATAGTTAAGTCTCACCCTGCTTCCATCCTCAAAGACAACCACTCCGGAGCCCTGAACATGCAGAAAAAAGAGTGCTAATTTGTCATCAACAAAAAGAATAGGCTTCCTGCTGTCAGTATCCCAGTTTTCTATCTCGCTGCGGGTAAAGTATGGAACAAGTTTCTGATCTTCGATTCTTCCGCGGAGTATGCCCTGCATCGAGAAATCCGAAAGGTCTACTGTTATCAGGTCTTCCGGCTTGCCGTACACAGGAAAACAAAACCGCTCGCTTTGCTCACGGGACCCGTAAAGAATTGGTGTATAGTAACCGGTCACAAGAACCGAGTCCGGTTTTCCCGCGCGAAAGAAGTCAAAACGCTGGCGAAGAAATAAATTAAAACCGGGATGGCCGGCGGCTTCGAGAATATTCACGGTCATGCGCCGTATCATCTCATAGTATTTCCGGTCGGTTGTTGAGAGCGAAGCAGAGGAAAGTATCCGGTCCAGCACGGTAAGGTGGCGTTCCGCCGCAGACACCAGGGTGTCGATTTTACCGTTTTCCTTCACCTCGATCTGTGTGGTCTGAATAAGGTCCGGAAAACGCTTGCCCTCTATATTCATCTGCTCAGCCCTGCAGGATACCAGGGTAAGAACAAAGATGACTGTTACGAACAGATCCACTATGCCCGGCCTGTTTCTTTTTCTTGAATATGCGATTGTTTTCATATAATAAATACTCTGGTATAGTCCTACATTATAAACTACTTAGGCATAAAGGGGTGGGAATGCTGAAAAGCAGAGGGTGAAGGATATCTGTTTCCGGTGTATAATGCTTTTAATATGATAAATAAACAAGATGTCCGTAAAGGTTTTTTTTCCAGCCTGCCCAGGTCCAGCGGGGTACTGCTTCACTTGACATCTCTGCCGGGGGCTTATGGTATAGGAGATCTTGGGCCTGGCGCGTTTAGATTTGTCGATTTTCTAAAGGCCTCCGACCAAAAATACTGGCAGATACTTCCATACGGCTTCACAGATCCCGGCTCTGGCAACTCTCCCTATACGAGCTTTTCCGCTTTTGCGGGAAATCAGCTTTTGATCAGCCCGGAACTTATGGTAAAAGACGGCCTGCTTGACCAAAAAGATCTCGAAATGTTTTCCGCACTTCCGGAGAATAAGGTTCTTTACAAACAGGTGATAAATATAAAAACACGTCTTTTCAGGAAAGCCTTTTCACGGTTTCAGCAAAGCCATGACTTAAAAGACTTTGATACTTTCTGCAGCTGCAACGCTGCATGGCTTGATGACTATAGCCTTTTTATGGCGCTTAAAAGTGAACTAAGCCATAAGGACTGGTCTTCCTGGCCGCTTAAACTAGCCCGGAGAGAAGCCGGAGAGCTTGACCGGTGGCGCGGTAAGCTTTCGAATGAAATACTGTATCAGCAGTTTCTTCAGTACTGTTTTGACAGTCAGTGGAAGGCGTTGAAAAAACATTCTGAAGCAGAGGGCGTTGGGTTAATCGGGGATCTTCCCATATACGTGAGTTACGACAGCGCGGATGTCTGGAGCAATCCTCACCTGTTTGACCTGGATGCGGAAACACTTCGGCCAATATACGTAGCCGGAGTTCCTCCTGATTATTTCAGCGAGACCGGACAGCGCTGGGGTAATCCAACCTATAGGTGGATCACGCAGGAGGACGGAAAACCCACAGGTGGGATTTTTAAGTGGTGGGCATTACGTCTTCGTTTTTTACTCGAAAAACTCGATATAGTCCGTGTGGATCACTTCAGGGGATTTGAGGCGTACTGGGAGATTCCGGCAGAAGAGAAAACAGCCGTAAACGGCCGATGGGTAAAAGGGCCCGGTATAGCTCTTTTTGAGTTTCTGGAAAAAAGCCTGCACAGTGATCTGCCGATAATAGCCGAGGATCTTGGGGTGATAACACCTGAAGTGGAGATGCTTCGCGACAAACAGGGTTTTCCTGGAATGAAGGTTTTACAGTTTGCATTCGACTCAGGCCCGAGCAACCAGTACCTGCCGTTTAATTACGCAACACCTGATTGCGTGGTCTACACCGGTACTCATGATAACGACACAACCAGGGGATGGTTTGTAAACGCGCTTTCCAGAGAGGTCAGAAGTAATGTTATCAGATATCTACAGTGTGATGATAATGAAGATGAAATCTCCTGGCAGATGATTAGGTATGCCTTTTCTTCCACGGCAAAACTCGCGATTATTCCGATGCAGGATCTTCTGTCTCTACCTGGTGACTGCAGAATGAATACACCGGGCCGGGCTGAGGGCAACTGGACTTGGAGGTGTAGAGCCGGTGATCTTTCGGATGATCTGAAAAACAGGTTGGCCGAACTCACACGTATGTTTGGCCGCTGATACAGCAGCAGGGGCAGCTACAAGATGTTTCCCAAAAGTGTAAGTATTGCAAAAAGCTTCTCGCTGGACTCTTTTTGAACATATACGATATCCGATGCTGTTTCCCCATCTGTTTCGATACTGGCTGAAACCACATTCAATCCGGATTTATGAATCGCATCAAATATATCCGACAGAAGTCCAAGCCGGTCCGGGCATAGTATTTCCAGGGACGTTAGTTGCCCTGATGTCTCGTTATCCAGTATCACGTGGGGTGTAATACCGATCTTTTGCGCTGTTTGTATTCTGCTTGGTGAGGGCATCTTCTTTTTTCCTTCCACAATAAATGCTTCTAAATCGTTTTCGACTTTACGCTCAAGCCCATCCCAGAAGACGCTGTTCCAGTTCGAAATATAGAACCTGTCTATCACCATTTTATTACTGCCGCTGAATGCCTGCGCTTTTACAATATTAAGGCTGTTTGCCGCAAGAACACCTGTCAGGCCGGTAAGCAGGCCGGGCCTGTCCTTTGCGCAGACAGCAATTTCAGCTCCACCCATATCGGGACGTTTTTTGATTCTGCATCCGAAGCTTTTCTCGCTTTCAGATTCCACAGAGAGTGCCAGGTGCAGATCATCAAGCAGGATTTCATCAGGCGTGATTTTCAGGTAGCGCGTGGAGTACGTCTTTATATGTTTCTCCATCAGGTTTCTTTCTCCGGCATCAAGTTTGTCAAGAAGAGTCGCGATTCTTTCTGTGTCAAGCTCTCCCTTTAGGCAAGAAACAGTTCTGATGTATAGCTCATTGATCAGATACTCTTTCCAGCTTGACCAGAAGCCCGGCCGTACAGCCGAGATATCCGCATAGGTTAGAAGTAACAGGTATTGCAGCCTTTCAATACTACCCACTGCTGCCGCAAATTCTGAAATAACTCCTGAATCGTCGATTTCACGTTTCTGGGCGGTGTCGGACATAAACAGGTGGTTTTTTACGAGGAACTTCACAAGACGGCTATCTTCCGGAGTGATATAAAGTCTTTTAAGAGGAGCTGTAAGCTCTGTTTGAGAATGACCATGTGGTTCATCTCTTTCGGCTTTACCGGTGTCGTGTATAAGTACGGCAAGGTATAAAATATGTTTTTTAGTGCAACTGTCGAACACTTCCTGTAAAAGGCGGCGGGAAAGCACAGGAGACTTGTCAGAGAGCGACTCTATCGCTTTTATGGCATGAAGCGAGTGTTCGTCAACAGTGTAACGGTGGTAGGGTTCTCTTACCACAAGCGCTTTTAGGCGTCCGAACTCAGGAATGTAGCGTCCCAGAACTCCCATGGAATGCATCTCCTTAAGCGTAGCGTGAACACGAGAGCCGGAGAGAATAGACTGAAAATAAGATGCTGCTTGCCGGTCGGTTCGAAGTGGTCCGCTTGCAATACGAAGGTTGCTCTTTATAAGTCTTTTAAGACCGGAGCTCATGGGAGCTCCATGCATGGCGGAGAGTTGAAACGCCTCCATAATTATCGATGGGTGAGATCTGATATCAATATCGGGGTCTGTAATCAGGTATCCCTTTAGAATTCTAAAGCGTGGTGATAGTTTTTCTCTTCTAAACCAGGACGGTCCGCCTATTTTGCCGAAAACACCATGAACTGCGTGATCCAGCAGTTCCTTCGAGATCTCTGCCGCCTCCCGCGCATGCAGATAATATCTGCGCATAAGACGTTCAGCCGGGCTGAAGCCGAATTTCGCTTCATAACCAAAAGCCGCAGCCACAGCGTCCTGCTTTTGAAAATCCAGGGTATCGTTTTTTCTCCAGCTGAGCAGGTGCAGCCGAATTCGTATTTTCTGTAGAAAGTCATAAGCCGCGTAAAGTTTTATAACATCTTTTCTTGCAAGAAAAGTGTCCAGCCCTCTAAAACCGTCTGTACCATGGGCAACCCGCATTAACCAGAAGGCTGTGTGTATGTCCCGTAAACCTCCTTCTCCTTCTTTGATCTGGGGTTCAAGAAGATAAGGCGTATCTCCGAAGGAGCTCTGCCTGCCTTTGCGTTCCTTGAGCTTTTCCTGCATGTATTTGCGGACTCTGGTTTTAAGCAGCTTGGGATATACGTCCTCCCTGAAACCTTTATAAACTGTACGGCTTCCTGTTAAGTAGCGTGCTTCGAGCAGCGCGGTTCTTGTGTCGTTATCTGAAAATGCGATATCCAGGCAGTCCTTAAAGCTTCTTACCGAGTATCCTACTTGAAAGCCTTCATCCCAAAGGCTATAGACCAGTGTGCGGACCGCTTCTTCCGCTTCAGAAGAAGGAGCTTTTTTAGAAAGAATCATGAGGTCTACATCGGAAAAAGGTGCCATCTCCGCTCGTCCGTATCCACCAAGAGCCAGGAGTGCCACATTTGGATCAGCGGCAGTGCTCCAGGTTCCGGTGATAAAATTATCCACCATGGAGCTTAAAGCATAAGAAAGCCCGAGGCCGCTTTTTTCGGTATGACCGAGCTCAGATATTTTTTGGGCAAAGAGATGTGATTTTTTCATTGTAGGAAATTAATGGTTCGTTCGAAAGCGACGTCGCTTTCGAACGAACCATGTTGCAGGTCGGTTTAAGCAGAAGAGACAGGGGAAAACTCAGGCCGATTCGGCTATCTTTTCATAAAGAAGAAGTGGCTTTTCTTTCTGCTCGATAACCTCTTTGTTGATAATCACTTCGGAAATGTCTTTCTGTGAGGGGATATCGTACATTATATCCAGCATTATCTCCTCTAATATGGTTCGCAGCCCGCGTGCCCCTGTTTTGCGTTCTATCGCCTTTTTTGCAATCGAGGCAAGTGCATCATCAGTAAAGCGAAGCTTGACGTTTTCATAGGCCAGTAGGCGTTGGTACTGTTTAACCAGAGCGTTTTTGGGTGTCTTGAGAATTTCTACGAGAGCGCTTTCTTCAAGCTCATTAAGCACGGCAACCACGGGTAGACGTCCTACAAACTCAGGAATCAGGCCGTAGCGAAGCAGGTCACGAGGCTCTATGTTATTCATGAGCCTTTTTAGGTTCCTGTCTTTTTGAGAAATAACTTCTGTACCGAATCCGACCGTCTTTTTGCCAAGACGCCTGTCTACAATTCCTTCAAGACCCACAAAAGCGCCGCCGCATATGAACAGTATATTGGCTGTGTCCACCTGAACGTATTCCTGTTGTGGGTGCTTACGGCCTCCTTGAGGTGGAATGTTTGCAACGGTTCCTTCGATCAGCTTCAGAAGTGCCTGCTGTACTCCTTCTCCTGAAACATCACGTGTTATCGAAACATTCTCGGTTTTTCTGGTGATTTTGTCGATTTCATCTATATATATGATACCGCGTTGCGCTTTCTCGACATCGTAATTAGCTCTTTGCAGAAGATTTACTATTATATTCTCCACGTCCTCGCCTACGTATCCAGCCTCGGTAAGCGTGGTGGCGTCAGCTATAGTAAACGGAACATCCAGTATTTTAGCAAGAGTTTGTGCCAGAAGGGTTTTACCCGTGCCTGTAGGACCTATAAGAAGAATATTGCTTTTTTGTATCTCCACATCTCCTTTGTTTTTATCGGAAATGCGTTTGTAGTGATTGTAAACGGCAACAGATAAAACTTTCTTGGCCTGGTCTTGCCCTATAACGTGTGCGCTTAGAAGCTTTTCTATCTCCTTGGGTGTGGGAACAGGTAAAGCCCCGGCAGACTTGGTTGCAGAGTCGAGTTCTTCTGATATAATCTCGTTGCACAGGTCAATACACTCGTCGCATATATGCACAGAAGGACCCGCGATCAATTTTTTTACTTCATCCTGGTTTTTGCCGCAGAATGAACAATTCAATTTTTTATTTTTATTACCGTTGTCAGTCTTTGCCATGATGTATCTCCATTATGGGAATATGGTGAAGGGAGGGAAAATACTTTTTTTCACTTACCTCTTAATCTTTTTTTTCACCCTGCTTTAACGTGCTTACGACCTCATCCACGAGACCGTATTTTTTGGCTTCATCACCACTTAAGAAGTAATCACGTTCTGTGTCATCTTTTATAATCTCTATATCCTGCCCGGTATGTTTTGCCAGAATTCCGGATAGAAGGTCCTTCATCTTAAGTATTTCGCGTGCATGTATTTCCACATCAGTTGCCTGTCCGTGAAATCCGCCAAGCGGCTGGTGAATCATTATGCGGGCATGAGGCAGTGAAAACCTCTTGCCGGAACTTCCGGCTGTCAGCAGCAAAGCGCCCATGCTGGCTGCTTGACCTATGCAGTAGGTGGCTATATCAGGTTTGACATATTGCATGGTGTCATATATGGCCAAGCCGGCGGTTACAAGTCCTCCAGGGCAGTTTATATAAAGATTGATGTCCTTATCAGGATCTTCCGTCTGCAAAAACAGAAGCTGAGCTATAACAGTATTGGCCATTACATCGTCAATAGCTGTGCCAAGAAAAATAATTCTGTCCTTGAGAAGCCGGGAGTATATATCGTAGGCGCGTTCACCCCGGCCTGTCTGTTCCACCACCATAGGAATAAGATTCATTTAATCTCCTTTCTCACTTACAAAAATTGCTTTGGAAACTACTTTTTCGAGTACTTTGGTTTCGTAAACATTTGACCGGATTATATTCAGAGCAGCGGGATTTGTTTTATAGTACTCTAATAGGGCTTCCAATTGCATTCCTGAATCCCTCGCAATTTCCAGCAATCTCTTTTTCATGTCGTCTTCTTCAACTGTGATATCTTCTTTTTCGCCAATTAGTTCTATCAGTGTCTGACCTTTAATGTTTCTTATCGCGTCAGGCTCCACCATGGCCCGAAGTTCTTCATCGCTCTTAACATCACTCTCGTTCTGTTGTTTGCTTCTGGCTTCTTTCATTAAGAATTCTATCTCTTGTTTGAGCATGGTTTCAGGTAGTTCGAAATCGTGTCTTGAAAGAAGCTTTTCAGAAACCTCACGTTTTTGTATCTCGAGCGCATAGTACTTTTTCATGTTCTGTATGTTTTCGGTAATTTTAGCCTGCATCTTTTCCAGGTTATCAAACCCCAGTTCCTTTGCCAGGGCATCATCAAGATCAGGAAGCACCTGCTTCTTTACGTCTTTCAGCACTACTTTGAATTTTATGGTTTTTCCAGCCAGGTCTTCTCCCGGATGGTCCTCGGGATAAGTAACGATGAACTCATACACATCGCCTGCCTTTTTACCCAGCGTTTCCTTTGCAAACTCAGGAGGCAGATCCTTGGACCCAAGATCGAACTGGTAATCCTTGCTCGAGACATTTTCTATTAACTTATCTCCGTCAAAAGCCTCATAGTCGATAACGACCTGCCCGCCGGGTTCGGCCGTTTCAGCAGGTTCAAGTGTGGCGCGTTCTTTTCTTATTCTTTCACATGCTTTGTCAATCTCCTCGTCAGTAGGCTCTGTCGGAAAGTCTTTAATTTCGATTCCTTCATAATCAAGCTTTTCCGGTTTAGGCCGCACTTCGACGGTAAAGATCATCTCCAGAGGCTCCCCCGAATTGATTTCGATCTGTGACTCAATCTCGGGGTCAGCAACCGGTACTAACTCTACCTCTTTTAACGCGCGCATGTAATAGTCAGGAACGAGTCGCTCAATAACCTTAGCTTTTACATCTCTGCCAAACTTTTTATTTAGGATGCTAAAGGGAACTTTTCCCGGACGAAATCCGGGAACTTTGGCATTCAGGTTTAAATGCTGAAATGCGGAATTTATTTCGTTGGATACAGTTTCCTTTGGTATTTGAATTCTCAACCTTTTTTTAGTTGAAGAAATATCCTCAACAACTTCTGCAAGCATAACTCCCTCCGGTAGTTGTATAGAATTAAGATGTAGAATTGTAAGACAATATTGGAAACTTAGTCAAATGGTAAATACCAAGGTGGGTAGGTTGGAAAACAGAAAGCTAAGTAGTTGCATCTGCTTTCTAGTATTATTTTTTTAGTTATTTTTTGAATTTTAGCATTATAGCCTTTTAATAATAAAATTTTAGTATTGTAAAGTTAGGTATGTTCTTGAGAAATTATTATCTATTTGTTATTATAGATCTATAGTATAAGTATGACTGATAAAAAAATACGGATCATACCATTTAAAAGGAGGAAAAAATGACACAAAAAAGAAGTCGTAGGTTTACTGTTAAAGATGTACAGTTTGTTCACAAAAATTATGCAGAAATGACGGCGGCTGAAATAGCTTCAGCAAGAAAGCTCAGCTTGTTTCAGATTAACAAAATAGTTTCAGACCTGAGAAAATCCGGGATTGACCTGCCAAGGAAAACCCCGAAGCGAGTTAATCCTGTAAAAGCATATATTGAAAGTATCAGTTCAACCGAAAAAACAAAGGTAAAGAGCAAAGCCAAAAAAAGAGGCAGAAAGCCAAGTGCCTGATCCGGAGAGACGACGGGGCGGCGAGTTTTTTCCTCTTGTCTCCCCGTCTCCCAATCCTGGATTAGTTCCCATTCCACCATTTTAAAATCCTATTTTTGATCCTTTCCACCGGACCGGCATGTTTAGTGCAAACCTTATCGTCCGTACTGCCTGCTTGTACTGGTGTCGAAACAGATGGACAGGCATTTAAAGCAAACAGTCCTGTTTCTGTGCATATCTTTTCGAACCTTATTGACGGCGGTGGTGAAAAGGCTCCGGCTGGATATATCTTATCCGCGTAGCTCATAAAATCTGCCCATATGGGCAGAGCCGCCTGCGCTCCGGTAAGGCCGGTCGGCTTACCGCTATCCCTGCCTACCCAGACAACTGTAAGCAATCCGGAGCTGTAGCCGGCAAACCAGGCATCTCGCAGGTCGTTTGTGGTGCCGGTTTTTCCTGCGCAATCGCTTCTGATTCCGTAATCAAGAACTCTACGGCCGGTGCCCCGTTTAACCACGTCCTGAAGCATGTGAGTTATCTGAAAAGCCGTTTCGGGTGACAGCACCTGTCCGGCTGTTATGTCGCTACTCTTTTTTTTGGATGCCCCCTTTTTATTTAGAACAGCCAGCACTGGTGTTGCTTCAACAGTTTTTCCACCATTGGCAAAAGGAGCAAACGCTGTAGCAAGGTTAAGCAAGGATACTTCAGCAGAACCAAGCGCAAGGGACGGCAATGGTTTGATCCTTTCTCCAAGCCCCATTTCTTCTGCAAGGTTCGAAATGCGTTTCAATCCTACTTGGTTTGCAAGGGCTACGGTCGGTAAATTAATCGAAAAAGACAATGCATCCAGTGCAGACACTTTGCCTCTGAATTTACCCGAGTAGTTTTTAGGTTCCCACATACCTCCTCTGCCGTTGCTGATACTTATCGGTTCATCATTTAACGGTGTCTGCTCATTAAAGAGGGGTAGGAATTTAAAGGCCGCCGCGTATACAAATGGTTTGAATGTCGAGCCGGGTTGGCGCAGGGCTAGCACTGCCCTGTTAAATGGAAAGTTGCCGAAATCCTCTCCTCCAACCATAGCTCTTATATAACCGGTTGCAGGGTCCAGAGCTACGAGTGCAGCCTGCAGGTCTTGCGCATCTTCGGTTTTTTCTCCAGCTCTTAACTTTGCCAGCCCTTTGCGTACAGCCTGTTCGGCGGCATTTTGAAGGCTTAAATCAAGTGTGGTGAAAACATGTCTTTGACTGACATCCGAGGCAGGTGGTATAAACTTTCTGCCTCCGCGTTTTAATAGGTAATCCATAAAATATCCCGACACATTTACACCACCGGGTTTCCTTAGAATACTTAATGGTTTTTGCCGTGCTTCAGCAGCGGCTTCCTTTGATAGACTACCGGTGGCAACCATGCGCTCCAGGACATAATTTCTACGCTGAAGTGCCCGTTTAGGATGTCTGAAGGGATTGTAGTAGCTCGGTCCCTTTATCGTGCCGGCAATAAGTACGGCTTGCTCCAGGTTGATTCCGGAGACATCTATCCCAAAATAATGAAGTGCCGCAGCTCCGACACCAAAAACTCCTGAGTCTCCGAACTGACCCATGTAGACCTCATTAAAATAAAGCTCAAGAATTTCGTCTTTCGAAAAGCGGGCTTCGATATATACAGCAATCAAGGCTTCCTTGATCTTTCTTGTAATTGTCTTGTCGCGCGAAAGAAAAATGTTTTTTGCAAGCTGCTGTGTTATGGTGCTGCCGCCTTGTCGATATCCTCCTTGTCTTAGATTGATCCATAAAGCTCTGACAATAGAAGTAAGAGATAGGCCATGATGTTCAAAAAAGGTCCGGTCTTCAGCTGATACAAAAGCGTCTACAAGAAATGGTGGAAGTTGCTCCAGGGTAAAAGGAATACGGGCCACATCCCCGTCTTCACTGAAGGAGCCTAAAAGGGGTGACTCAAGTTCTACGGCAGAAACGGTATGGCCGGCATCCGATATACGATCTATTCTGTTGTCTTTAATGCTTAAGCGTATTTTTGAGCTGTTACTGATTCCAGCGTAACTGATATGAGAGCGGCTGAAAATCTCCCACTCATTTCCGTAAAGGTTAAACCGGCCCGGCTGCTCGACCGAGTTCTGCTCTGAGTATCCAAGTAGATGCAGGTATTCAGCTAGGCTCTCACGGCTTATATTACTGCCTTTTTCGAGCTTAAGCGGAGCCGCGTAAAAACGTGATACGGGTCTTTGGCTGAGCTTTTCCAAGTTGTCGTATATATCGGCTGCCAGAAAACCTGTGTAAAGGCCGGCAATTATAACCACTACGGCGGAAATCCAAAACAGGATTCTTTTGGTACGTTTAAGCCATAATCCACCCCTGGATTTTCCTGTCTTCTTTTTGCGCTTTTGTCTGGACATTTTTTCCGGGTTCCCGGTGATGAATTTAAAAATATTTTCAGGCTATTTCAGTTTTTTAATTTCTTTTAAACAAAAGTAAAAAGTTAAGAAAGAGGGGTATGGAACTGCAGGGACGCATTAAAACACGTCCCTACCTGTGTAGTTGTTGTGCTTCTAACTATTTTGACTAATTCCTTAAATAGAAGAAAGGTCTCTCCGCAAATTATACAGGTGCAGATTTAATTTTATTTTATTTTATAGCCGGCTCCAGCTACCGGATCAGGCCGTATTTTTTAAGTACATTTTTAAGTTTTGCCTTGTTCTCTTTAGTCATACGGCATAGAGGAAGACGGAATTCTTCCTTTATCATTCCCATCATGGCCAGCGCTGTTTTTACCGGAACCGGGTTGCTGTCTATAAAC
>JALUUO010000003.1 GCA_027021335.1 Nitrospirota bacterium | reverse complement strand
CAATCTTATATGTCAAGTATTAATTGTATATTTACATGGGTGCACTTTCACGCTCCAAAATCCTGGTTTTGCCAATGTTTTCTAAGGGTTAAAGCGAAAAACAAGGAAAATCAGGGGGGAACTTCAGATTAAAAAAACGTCAGGCGCGCCTCAAGGAGGATATTACGGCAAACCTCGTGTAAAACGTCAAGTATAATTCCCGAGCAACGACAATTATAATTCCCTTTTGATGTAATCATGACACTACCCTAAACCAGGACGGTTCTTTAATCAGCAACACTCCGATACTGTCAGTCCATACTTCTTAAGCAATTCATGCATTGTAGGACGGCTTATTTTCAATTCCTCCGCAGCCTTGCTCACATTGCCGTTGTGCTGCATCAGGGCCTGTTGAATAATATCGATATCAGCCTGAGCCCGTGCTTCTTTCAGTGTTCTGATACGCAACTCTGACCCGAAGGACTCTTGTTGTTTTTCTGAAAACGCCAGGTCATCCACATCAATAAGTGGCCCGTCGGACATAATGACCGCCCTTTGAATCTTGTTTTCTAGCTCCCGAACATTTCCGGGCCAATCGTAAGTCCTGAGCGCGGCAACGGCTCTCGATGTAAATCCTTTGAACTTCTTGTTATTCTCCCTGGTGAACTTTGTAAGAAAAGTTCTTGCAAGCAAAGACAGATCATCACCACGGTCTTTAAGGGCTGGTAGGGATATCTGTATAACACTGATCCGGAAAAATAAATCCTTTCTGAACTGAAGATCATTAACAGCAGCTTCAAGGTCCACGTTAGTAGCAGCTATGAGGCGTACATCCACATCGATCGGCGACATTCCACCAAGACGCTGAATCGTACGCTCTTGGATAAACCTTAGAAGTTTCACTTGCAGGTGTGCTGTCAACTCTCCTATTTCGTCAAGAAATAAAGTTCCGCCCTGCGCCTTTTCGATAAGTCCGATCTTGCGTGACTTTGCATCGGTAAAGGCTCCCCTCTCATGGCCGAAAAGCTCAGACTCAAGGAGTGTCTCTGGTATTGCACCGCAGTTTATAACAACCAGTGGTTTTTTTCTCCGCAGACTTCTCTGATGAACAGCGCTAGCTACAAGTTCTTTTCCCGTGCCACTTGCTCCGCAAATGAGAATGGTCGCATCAGTGGCCGCCACTTTCCTCACCGTTGCAAAAACTTCCTGCATTTCCGGGCAGTAACCGACCATGTTTTCAAAGACATTAGCTTCGGCCAGATGCTCCTTAAGAGTTTCGTATTCACGTTCAATTTCGACAAGGCGAAAAGCTCGCTGGAGGATAATTTTAAGAACATCCATCTCGATAGGTTTCTGATAAAAGTCGTACGCACCCAGCCCCACGGCATAAAGCGCGTTTTCCCGGTCTTCGTTGCCGGTCACGACAATCACCTTGGTATCATGAGATATATCCAATATTCCTTTCAGACATGCCAGCCCCTCTGTCGCTCCATCTTCGTGCGGAGGAAGTCCGAGGTCCAGTGTAACCACTTCAGGCTTTTCCCTGCTGACCACCTCAAGAGCTTCCTTACGGTTTGAAACCAGGAAAACCTCGCAGTCCTCGTAAGTTTCGGACAGACCCCATTTAAGCTGGGTCTGAATCCCTGGATCATCCTCAACAATAAGAAGCTTTTTCATAATATTTGTTAATTACCTTTCAGTTCTTCTTAGCTTCAACCCAAGTTGAGCTGTTTTCCTGCCCGATCTGCATATTAGGATTGACCGATTTGATCAAACCGATAGAACCGATTGAAGCAAACAAACTCAAGATCTTAGCACATATCTTTACTGCAAATCGCTGGGCTTGGATTCGACCAACGGCAGATAGAGTGAAAATGTAGTTCCTTTGCCCTCCAAACTTTCCACGCTGAGCCTGCCTCCGTGTGACTCTATAATGGATCTGCAGTGATACATCCCGATTCCAAGGCCACCTTTTTTCGTGGTGCTAAAAGGTTTGAAAAGTTCAGCCTCAATAAATTCACGCGACATTCCGCAGCCTGTATCGGATATCTTAACAAGCCCGTCAGAGCCGCTCTTCGACACGGAAATATCGATTCCGCCAGGTGCGTCGCCTATCGCCTCAAACGCGTTAATAATAAGATTAACCATAACCTTTTTTATCTCATCACTATCGCCAAGGATAAAAAAAGGTTCTCCTATTTTAATCTCTATATTTATATTACTTGGAACAGCCATGCTCGAAACCACGCTTTTGGTCGTCTCCGGCAGGTCTACCGGCTTCATACAAAGTTTCTGCTTCTCTTTCAGGTGAGAAAGCTTTTGCATAACCCTGGACATCCTGGCGACTGAACTCCCAATAGTGCTCAGCATATCTTTCTGAAAATCAGGATTTCCTATATGGTTTTCGGCGTTTTTAAGAAGCATGGAGAGAGACGTAGTCATATTTTTAAGATCGTGCATGACAAATGCTGTTACCTTAGCCATCGCCTCCATCTCCTTCGACTCGGCAAGGGCATGTGATAACGCCGTTTTTTCTATTGCATAAGCCCCCTGTTTAGAAAAAGTCAGCATTAGTTCGTAGTCTTCGTCATCGTACGAAATTCCGGTAATGCTTTCTCCAAGCATAATCAGGCCCAACAGCCGGTCAACAGATAAAACCGGAATAATCACCATAATATCATTCTTTTCAAAAATATTTAGATGTTCCTGTTCTATCCTGGCATCCGGCTTGTTACGGTCGTATATAGCCCCTATCTCGGACTGGCGGATTAATGAATTATTCATGTTTAATTGGGTCTCTATAGATGATTCTTGTGTGGATTTTATCAATCTACAAACTCTTTCTGCAGGATTACATGACCAATACGAAGCATTCCGCACTCCAAACGTCTCGACCATTATACCGAGCATCTCTTCCAGAACTTCGTCCACACTGTTGGCATCCGACAACTTTCCGGTAAACTTCAGCCATTCGTCTTTATACTCGTACCTGTTACGGTAGAAATTATCGGTTATAAACCGCCTTGCCTTTCGCCTGAAACTTTCGGACAAGAATAAAACACTTAATCCTATCATACCTGTAAAGGCGAGGAATAAAACGAGATTTCTACTTAGATCCTCTCCAAAATAACGAAGGCCTTCGCCCACTATGCCTAGAAAGATAAAATAAATTCCAACCACAAGAAGGGTGGCGGAACGAAAAACCACACGTCTTGAAACAAAAATTTCGACATCCAGAAACCCCTGTCTTACAAAGGCTGCTGCAAGAAGAATAGTGGAGACAACAAATACGGCGTTTCGCGAAGAAATCATACTCATGTCGAGCGAACGATAAAGCACAGGGTGACTGTAGTAAAATATGAATATACCAAGCATCCCCCCCACTCCAAGCACGGCGTACTTTATGTTCCATCTGGTTCCGCCTCTGGATGCCCATAAAGTGCCTTCAAGGGTCACCATGGCAATGATGGCGGAGACTACTACTGCGAGATAAAAATAGTAGCCCACTGCGTCCAGGTATATAAGCCGCTCAGATGGAAAATCAGGCAAATACATTAAGTTTTCGACAGGGTAGATCAAAGCTGTGGCCGTCAACAAAGCAGCGGCAGCAATCGATAAACCCGGAACTGAAAAGAGAGTGATTCGTTTCTTCAGCATACCGTAACGAACCGAGAATAAAAGCCATGACACCGGAAAGAGGGCTTCGCCCACCATGGAGAGTTTTTTCCATTTTACTGAATTCCACTCCCCCTGCAGAAACATATAATCGCCGAGCACAAGGCAGCCCAGAGAAATCATTCCAAGAGAAAATGACAGGTTAACACCGGAACGAAAGTTCCTGACAAGAACCAATACGGTAAAAATTCCGCATATAGCTACCTGAGCCAGGGATGTAAAGGTAAATACATCCATGGATTTATTTTAACCTAAATTCGGCAAAAGGGAATAACCGGTCACCGACTGTATGAAATATGCAAAAAATCCTGGAAATTATTTATTTGGAATTGCTTATAACCCCCGTACGGAGTTACTCTATTTATGGGTATTCACTAACCACTATCCACGGTAAACAGTTCAATGCCGGGTTTAAAGCCAAGCCCAAAAGGAGCTTAAGATCATGTTAAAAAAAATCTGCATATTTTCAATTCTGTCTATATCGTCTGTATTGTCGGCCGTCACACTCACCTGGGCAATAGACCTGGAGCCTGGCAAGTATGAAATCATTGCTACAGTAAAGATGCCGGCAATTGCCAGCGGGATGCCGCCGCAAGTAACAACCCAGTGTATGAATGAGCAGACACCTGTGCCTGACGCCGGTGTTGAGGGATGCAAAATCATAGATATGAAAACCATAGGCAAGACCGCTACCTATACAATGCAGTGCGACCGGCAGGGCATGAAAATAAAAAGCACTGGTAAGGTGACCTACGACAAGAACTCTTTCGAAGGCACCACTCAAACTAGTATGGGACCGGCAAGCGGTAACATGGTCATCACAACCGTGATCAAAGGTAAACGCATCGGTAAATGCGACTAAAAAACTGCCGAGGCTTTTTAAAAGGCAGGTAGTTGCGTATTAAGGAGATTAGTACAAAATTAAGTAGGAAAACCACTTAATTTGGATATAACTCCTTAGTCGATACAAGGCATGTCACAAGTGCAAATGACATGCTACAAAATGCCCTGGTTCTACTTCGGTAAGACCGGGCATGACTTTATTACACTGTTCAAAGCGCTTCAGGCACCTGGTATGAAACCGGCAGCCGGCCGGAATATCCGAGGGGCTCGGAACATCGCCTTCCAGAA
>JALUUO010000002.1 GCA_027021335.1 Nitrospirota bacterium | reverse complement strand
AAACCGCAGAGTGGATTAATACTACAGAGTACAAAGAACTTAACTTTAAGCGTAAGTCGCTTGTTATAAACCCGACCAAAGCTTGCCAGCCGATTGGGGCGTTCTTTTGTGCAGCAGGTTTTGAAGGCACCATACCTTATGAACATGGTTCACAGGGTTGCGCCGCATATTTCAGAAACAATCTTTCAAGGCACTTTCGCGAGCCGTTTCCGGCAGTGTCTGACTCGATGACTGAAGATGCGGCAGTCTTTGGCGGCAGAGCAAACATGATAGAAGGACTTCGAAACACTTATGCCCTCTACAAGCCTAAGATGATTGCCATGTGTACCTCGTGTATGGCTGAGGTGATAGGTGATGACCTCAGGGCCTTTATCTCGAACTCCAGGGATGCCGGTTCTATACCGGAAGATTTTCCGGTTGCGTATGCGCATACACCAAGTTTTATAGGTTCACACATTACCGGTTATGATGCGATGCTTCTGAGCGTTATCGATCTGTTGTCGGAGGGTAAATATAATGGTCCGGAAAGTAGAAACGGTAAAATCAATATCATACCCGGTTTTGACACGCATGTGGAAAACATAAGAGAGTTCAAGCGCTACATGGAAATGATGGATGTTGACTGCACAGTGCTGGCCGATAACTCTGAAGCGTTTGACTCACCACTTACCGGTCAGTACGACATGTATAATGGCTTGACGACTTTTGAAGAGGCAGGTGATTCGGTTAATGCCGTAGGCACAATCTCTATGCAGGCTTATTCCACGGTAAAGACCTTAAAGAAGTATAAGGTTAAGTATGCCCAGCAAACAGCAGGGTTTAACTATCCACTTGGGATATCCGGATTTGATTCCTTTTTAATGAAGGTATCTGAGATGACAGGCAAACCGGTATCCAAGGCGATCAGCCGTGAACGCGCATTGGCAGTGGATGCCGCAATTGATGCACATCAGTACTTTCACGGAAAACGCTTTGCCATATTCGGCGACCCTGACATGATGCTTGGACTTACCGCTTTTATCCTCGAGATGGGAGGCGAGCCGGCACATATCATATCTTCAAACGGCACGAAGAAATGGGCCAAGGAAATGGAAGCGCTGCTTTCTGTTTCTCCCTATGCTGAAACTGCCGGCGTTTATGCAGGGCATGATCTTTGGCATATGCGCTCATTGCTGATGACCGAGCCGGTAGATATACTGATCGGAAATTCACATGGAAAGTATGCAGCAAGGGATGCCGGTATTCCGCATGTACGCATAGGTTTTCCTATAGTCGATCGTGTAAACCTGCACAGGTATGCGACACTTGGTTACCGTGGCGCACTGAATTTAATTACGTGGATTGCAA
Source organism: Nitrospirota bacterium (assembly GCA_027021335.1). Classification (GTDB taxonomy): domain Bacteria; phylum Nitrospirota; class Thermodesulfovibrionia; order SZUA-242; family SZUA-242; genus JALUUO01. The sequence continues at coordinate 18,803 of JALUUO010000002.1, read as the reverse complement.
ACGCACTTATTGAAGAGGTGGACCGTAAAAGCGATGACGCCCATTTCGAGTTACTCAGATAAATTAAGAGCTAAATCAACCGCTGACAGGCTTTTTGAACACTCCTGCAGTAAAAAGCCGTCGTCAACGGATGGGGTTTGCAGAAGCCGGGGCGGTGAGTCGTGCGCCTTTGATGGAGCGATGATCGTGTTGCAGTGTATCGCTGATGCAGCTCATCTGGTCCATGGCCCCATAGCCTGCCTCGGTAATTCATGGGAGTCGCGCGGTACGGTTTCGAACAAAGGAGACCTGCATAGGCGTGCCTATACAACAGATCTTAACGAGTTGGATATTGTATACGGTTCCGAAAGCAAGCTGCTTTCTGCAATAGAAAAAACATATGCAGACTCTGCTCCAAAGGCAATATTTGTTTACTCAACCTGTGTGACAGGTTTAATCGGTGAAGACCTGGATGCTGTCTGCAAAAAGGGGCAGGAAAGCTTGGGCATACCGGTAATTCCTGTTCATTCTCCTGGATTTGTCGGGCCGAAGAACCTGGGAAACAGAATTGCCGGAGAGGTACTTCTGGATTATGTTATCGGAACGGGAGAGCCTGAGCGTATTACCTCTACTGATGTAAATATGATAGGAGAGTACAACATAGCCGGTGATCTTGACCTGGTTGAGCCGGTTTTAAAAAGTGCTGGTATAAACATACTTTCGAGAATTACCGGCAATGCTTCGTACAACGAAATCACACATGCACACAGAGCTAAATTAAACCTGGTTGTTTGTGGCCGTGCATTAATTAATGTAGCGCGTGAAATGGAGTTGCGATATGGAATTCCATATGTAGAGGTTTCGTTTTTCGGACGCAGGCAGATGCGTGATGCACTGGAGAGTATTGGCCGGAAGTTACTACAACATAATCCTGTTGCTGTAAGTCGTGTAAATGCCGTCATCTTGTCTGAAGAGAAAAAACTTGAAGTGGCCTTACAGCCCTACTCATTTCTTAAAGGCAAAAAGGCGGTGTTATATACCGGTGGCGTGAAAAGCTGGTCCTTTATCTCTGCGCTTATGGATTTAGGCATAGAGGTAGTGGCGATAGGCACAAAAAAGAGCACAGTGGAAGACGAGGAAAAGATGAAAGAACTTCTCGGTCCGAATGCTCCGCTTCATGAAAATATGGTGGCATCAAACATATTAGAGCTGATGAAAAAGCACGATGCCGATATGCTCATTGCAGGCGGTCGGAACCGTTATCTGGCTGCTAAGGAGGGATTTCCTTTTGTTGATGTAAACCAGGAACGTCATATCGCTTATGCAGGATATGACGGGCTTGTAAATCTGGCCGGGCAGATAAGTAATTCAGTTGTTTTTTATAGCGGTGGTAGAAAACAGTTAAAACCGAGGGTTCATAATGCGAGATTGAACGAATCGTTAAGTATTAATCCGCTTAAACATTCACCTTCAATCGGGGCAGCTATTGCGCTTCAGGGAATCGATAACGCTATAACGGTGCTGCATGGTTCGCAGGGATGTAATTTTCTAGGCAAGGTTCTGCTTACCAGGCATTTCATGGAGCCTATATCTATGATGAGTACTAAGGTTTTTGCCGAAGATGTTGTAATGGGTAGTGAGGAACGTCTGAAGATAACTGTTCAGGATGTTCTGAAGAAAAATTCTAAAAACTCGCCTGAGATTATAGGTGTACTTTCTACAGCTCTGGCAGAGGTTAGGGGTGAGAATTTCGAAGCTGTTCTCAGTGAGTTCAGAGGTGGACCGGCAGTTGTAATGCACATACAAACTCCAGACTACAAGGGAGGGCTGGAAGAGGGCTATGCAGCCGCTGTAGAGAAGTTGATCTTGCTGGCAGAACCTAAACCAACTAAATCAAACCGTGTAAACATTATTGTTGGAAGCAATATCACGCCGGCTGATGCATCCGAACTGCGTAGTATAATCGAGGATTTCGGTCTTGAGCCTGTATTTCTTCCTGATCCGGCCGCGCTTGACGGCAGCCGTGGCAGATTTTCAGCCATAGCATCGGGTGGAACAAAACTGGAAGATATAAAAACAATGGGATCGGCAACGCTTACTCTGGTTATAGGGCCAAGCCTTACAAAAGCTGGAAAGATCCTTTTTAAGCAATGCAAAGTTCCTTTTGTTGTTCTGGACAGCCTGACAGGGCTGGATGCTTCTGACAGGTTTTTCAGCCTGCTTTTGGAAATAAGTAATAGAAAAGAGATTCCAGCAAGATATCAACGGGAGAGAAGGATTCTTGTGGACGGAATGAGGGACGCTGTTGATATTATTGGTGGAAAACGGATCGCACTGGCACAGGAACCGGACGCAGCGTTGGGGCTTTGCGGAGTGCTTTCGGAAATGGTGGCAGAGGTCCCTATGGTTGTTATTCCAACGGAGTCCAGCGTTGCAGATCAAATACCTGCCCAAGAGGTAGTTATCGGTGACTATGGATCAATTAAAGGCCGGTTTGATCTTCTGATTGCCGGTTCTCATGGAAAACTTCCGGCAAAAGAGCTCGGACTCGGGCATTTTGAGTGGGGCTTTCCGGTATTCAATAGGCTTGGTATAAACACCACTTTGACTATTGGATACCGTGGAACACTGAATATGATTAATCAAATTGGCAATCATATCGGAAATAAGATCGCAGGAGGTGCAACATGAAAGTCGCGTTTGCTACAACAGACGGGGTGCATGTGAATGAACATTTCGGACGTGCAGGTAAGTTTGCAGTCTATGAGTTTACAAAGAACGACTATACGGATGTCGGCTTCCGGGTTTTTGGAGGGTACCGGGACGAAGCGGTAGAAAGCACCCGGGGACAAGGGGCTCTTCATGAGGATGCGGTAAATGCCAAAATCAAAAAGCTGGAGGATTGCGGAATTATTTATGTAACCAGCATAGGCGGACCTTCCGCTGCCCGGCTTTCACGTTGCGGCATTATGCCGGTCAAGGTTAAGGACGGAGTAAGCATAGAGGAGTCGGCAAAAAAACTTTCCGAAACAATCCGAAGCGGACCACCGCCCTGGTTAATGAAAATGCTCGTAGCATAATGAAAATGCTCGTAGCATAATGAAAATGCTCGTAGCATAATGAAAATGCTTGTAGCATAATGAAAATGATCATAGCATCAGGACAGATATATGTGGATAAAATTACTAAATTACTTAGGAGGAGATAGAAACCATGAAGTTGATCAGAGCAATAATCAGACCTGAAAAAGAGCAAGACGTTGTATTGGCCTTGGAGGGAGCAGATTTTCCTTCGATAACCAAGGCTCATGTATTTGGACGCGGCAAGCAGAAGGGGCTTCAGGTGGGTCCTGTACATTACGATATGTTAGCGAAAGTACTCTTGTTTATGGTTGTGGAGGACAGTGATCTTGAAAAGGTTATGGCAGTAATATCCGACAGCGCCAAAACAGGTTTTATCGGCGACGGAAAAGTTTTCGTCTCGGACGTGGAAGAAGCCTACACAGTGCGGACAGGAGAGACAGGGCTATGAAGGAAATTATGGCGATTATTAGAGGGCAGAAAGTTAACGAAACACTGGAAGCATTGTACGAGATAGGTGTTGTATCCGTTACTGTTCATAGTGTTAATGGCCGAGGACGGCAAGGTGGATCCATCATGGAAAACATAGATCCTGAAATGCCAAAGGATATAGAATATGTTTCAAAAATATACACATCGCCCACTCCTTCCTCAATGGCCGGTAGTTCTGCATTAACAAAACCGATCTTCTGGATGCCGAAGAATCTGCTGGATTTTGTTGTATCCGACGTTCCGGTTAAAAAAGTTGTTGATACAATAATGAAGGTCAACAGTACGGGCAAACACGGAGACGGTAAAATTTTTGTGTTACCTATCCGGGACGCCTTGCGAATCCGAACCGGAGAGACAGGGGAGAAAGCTATAATTTAGGTACTAAAAAACCAGGCAGAGAACACCACACTTAGGAATGGTTTTATATATTCACCCAATATGCAATCAGGCTATCGTACAAAAATAAAAAAAGGGTTTGCGCAACTTATCGACGCAGACCCTTTTTAGTTTTTTAATTTTCTAGTTTTCTAAGAGGTTGATACTTAAGTACTGTTTTACAACTATGTTCCTTCTTCCTCTAGTTCGGCAGCAGCCTTTAAATCTTCATAGTCAACAAACTCCACTACTGACATCTGAGCACAATCGCCAGGCCGGTAACGTGTCTTTAGAAGTCTTAAATAGCCCCCATTCCTTCCCTTCATTCTTGGCGCAATATCATTGAAAAGTTTACCAACAGCACTTTTGGTATAAACGTACGACATAACCTGTCGTCTTGCATGCTGGTCTCCACGAACACCCAAGGTCACCAACTTCTCGGCAATTTTTTTAACTTCCTTGCCTTTTGCCAACGTGGTTTCAATCCGCTCGTACTCAAAAAGCGAGGTAACCAGGTTTCTCAGAAGCGCTTTTCGATGCCCGCAGTTTCTTCCCAGTCCTCTGCCTGTAACCCTATGCCTCATTAGTACCACCTTCTTCTTCCGCAGCTTGTTGTTTCTTAGCCATAGCCTCCTCAAAAGCTTCCATATCAATTCGCATACCAAATCTAAGTCCCAAGGGTTTAAGAATAGCTTTAATCTCATTGAGAGACTTCCTGCCGAAACTCTTTGTTCTAAGCATTTCCTGATCATTACGCTGCACTAAATCAGCGATTGTGTTAATATCCGCATTTTTCAGGCAGTTGTGAGAACGCACAGATAATTCCAACTCATCAATACTTTTCAAAAGGTGCTCATTAAAAATAGGAGTTTCGTCTACCGGCTCCGATTCATAATCACTTTCATAATCATCTTCGTCCGTATCGCAGTTTCCATTCATTATAAACATATCAATATGATCACTCAATATAGTAGCAGCCTGCGTAATTGCATCTTCAGGCGATATACTACCATCGGTTGTAATGTCCATGAACAAACGGTCATAGTCCGTGGAACGCCCCACACGCGCCTTTTCAACCTCATAGTTCGCGAGTTCTATTGGTGTAAAGATAGAGTCGACCGCGATAACGTCCAGCGGCAGATTTCCATCTTTGTTCTGCTCTGCACGCACAAAGCCACGCCCCTTTTTCACCGTCATCTCCATCTCAAATGTTGTGTTTTTATCCACGGTAGCAATCAAAAGATCGGGGCTCAACACATCCACTGTACCATCCGTCTGGATATCAGATGCTCTAATTTCTTTGGGTCCTTCTTCTTTAATCGTAATTGTACGATCACCAGTACCGTTTAGCCTGAAACGCAACTTCTTGATGTTCAGAATTATATCCATCACGTCCTCACGAACGCCGACAATGGTATCAAACTCGTGAAGGACACCAGGTATCCTGATACTCGTTACAGCCGCACCCTCAAGTGATGAAAGTATCACCCGCCTAAGGGCATTTCCAATAGTGATACCATACCCCCGTTCAAGGGGCTCTACGACCAACCTGCCATGCCTGTCGGTCAGGCCATCCTCTTCGAATTCCAGTTTCTTCGGTAACTGAAAGCCTTTCTTTCTAAGGTCCATTAAGGTCTCCTCTGCACAACCGCTTGTTTTTCTCTTATTCTGCTGATATGCAATTGTTCACTATCAAAATGAAAAATGAAAATCAAAACAATGAAATGACCCTTCAGAACGACTACCAAATTCTGCAGTAGAGGAACCGACTAATATTAAAATTAAGTTAAGATTTATAACAAAATTAGAATTATATTTTTAGTATTTTCACTTTTCATTTAACATTAACGTTACTTCGAGTACAGCTCCACTATAAGCTGTTCCTGAGCCTGAAGGTCTATTTCATCACGTGACGGCAGGTGCTTAACAGTACCCTTGAAATTTTCAGCATCAATCTCAAGCCAGGATGGGACACCTCTGTGAGCTCCACTTGCAAGACTGTCCATCACTTGCGGATTTTTACGAAGAGACTCTTTCAGCTCTACAACATCACCTGACTTCAAAAGCATAGAAGGGATACTGGCTTTTTTCCCGTTTACCAGAAAATGGCAATGCGTAACAAGCTGTCTCGCAAGAGATCTGCTTGGAGCAAAACCAAGCCGGTAAACCACATTATCCATACGACGCTCAAGGAACTGAATAAGGTTTGCACCTGTTTCGCCTTTCATTTTACTGGCTTTATGGTAATATGTTCTAAATACCCGCTCAAACACACCATATGTTCGACGCACTTTTTGCTTCGCTCTCAGCTGACCGCCATATTCCGACAGCTTCATCCTCATATTCTGTCCATGATGACCTGGGGCATACCTGCGCCGCTCAACACTGCATTTATCCGTATAGCAACGGCTTCCTTTAAGAAGTAATTTTTCACCTTCACGCCGACAGAGCCGACATACAGCTCCAGTATATCTTCCCATCAAACTCTCCTTCGCTTAGGTGGTTTACAGCCGTTATGCGGCACTGGGGATACATCCCTGATAAGAGTGACTTCTAGTCCGGCAGCGCCAAGTGCCCGTGTTGAAGATTCTCTACCCGACCCCGGCCCCTTAACCATAACCGAAATTTGACGCATTCCCATATCCATCGCTTTTTTGGCTGCGCTCTCAGCAGCTACCTGAGCAGCGTATGGAGTACTTTTACGAGACCCTCTAAATCCGGATCCCCCTGCCGTGGCCCATGAAACAACGTTACCTGCCAAATCGGTTATCGTTATAATAGTATTATTGAAAGTTGCATGAATATGAGCAATGCCTACCGGAATATTCTTCTTTTCCCGCTTGCTCCTTGATGTTTTTTTCTTTTGTCCCATGAATTACTTTCCTGCCTTCTTCTTTCCGGCAATTGCCTTTTTAGGTCCCCTACGCGTACGCGCATTGGTTTTTGTCCTTTGGCCCCTTACCGGCAGATTTCCGCGGTGCCTTAGTCCTCTGTAACAACCGATCTCCGACAACCGCTTTATGTTCATTGCAATCTCACGCCTAAGATCGCCCTCGACCTTAATATCATCCTGATCGAGTATTTTTCTTATTTTAAGGACCTCGTCATCACCAAGATCTTTGACTCTTTTATTAGGATCTATAGATGTCTCGGAAAGGATTTTAAGCGAAGTAGTCCGACCTATACCGAATATCCTGGTCAACCCTATCTCTATACGCTCTTTTTTTGGTAAATCAACTCCAGCAATTCGCGCCATTAATTCTCCCTACCCCGGCCAGGCCGGAACCAAAAAGGTTTATTTGCTATAAGCATACTATACAACCACCCTGTAATAATTTAATACTTATTAAACAGACAGACTAAATCAATCTGTTATCAGCTTTATCCCTGCCGTTGCTTATGACGAGGGTTTTTGTCGCAAATTATCCTTACAACTCCTTTGCGCCTTATTACTTTACATTTATTACACATTGGTTTAACGGATGATCTGACTTTCATGACCCCTCTTCTATTTATGCCTGTATGTAATTCTGCCCTTTGTTAAGTCATAGGGAGAGAGTTGAACCGTAACTTTATCGCCCGGAAGTATCTTTATATAGTGCATACGCATTTTACCCGAAACATACGCCATAATTTCCTGCCCCTGGCTTAATTTCACCTTGAACGTAGCATTCGGCAGCATATCAACTATTTCGCCCTCAACCTCTATGGCATCTTCCTTGGCCAAGCAAACCTCCCTATAAAATGCAACAGCTGTATATGATAATCCAAACTTAAAGTTTAGTCAAGATATTTGGAGAATTCTCAGTTACAGCCACAGTATGTTCAAAATGTGCGGAAGGCTTCCCGTCAACAGTAACAGCTGTCCAGCGATCCGGAAGAATACGCACATCAGCAGAGCCCGTATTCACCATAGGCTCAATAGCAAATGTCATCCCGGCTTTTAGCAGCGGCCCCTTGCCGGGCTTACCATAGTTTGGAATTTGAGGATCCTCATGCAAGCGTCGCCCTATTCCATGACCCACGAAATCACGCACAACCGAAAATCCGTTACTCTCAACAACTTGTTGAATTGCACTGGATATATCCGACAAGCGATTTCCAGCCACTGCCTGTCCAAGTCCTGCATGCAAAGCTGCATGCGTAACTTCTACCAAACGTATAGTCTCCGCAGTACCTTCTCCAATAATAACAGTCCGGGCGGAATCTCCGTAGAAACCATCTATAAGTACTCCCACATCAACACTCAACACATCCCCATCCTTCAAAGCTCTGGAGTTGGGAATTCCATGTATAACCCCTTCATTAACCGAGACACAAAGCGTAGCTGGGTAACCACGGTATCCTTTAAAAGCCGGCTTTGCGCCTTTCTCGATTATATACGCCTCGGCTGCCCGATTCAGGTTCAATGTTTTTATACCAGGTCGAGCCATATCACAGACCAACTTGAGAGTTTCAGCCGCAATCCTGCACGCCCCGGCCATTTGCTTAATCTCGCTGGGAGACTTTATAACAATCACAATGCAGAGTTAAAACAGGTTGTTAAATAAAGTAAAGGCATATGTTTTATCCACGCCTTCCTCTTATCCGCTTTTTCTTCATAAATCCATCATAAGATCGTGTTATCATATGTGATTCTACCTGCGAAACAGTGTCCAGGGCCACACCTACTACAATAAGAAGTGAAGTGCCGCCAAAGTAGAAGGGCACATTAAACTGTGATATCAGAATCTCAGGAAGAACACATACACAAGCCAGGTAAAGGGCTCCTCCAAAAGTAATTCTTGAAAGAACTTTATAGATATAATCAGAGGTAAACTTACCTGGACGAACACCCGGAATAAAACCTCCATATTTTTTTAGATTATCAGCAATGTCTACCGGATTAAAGACTATAGCCGTATAAAAGAATGTGAAAAATACGATTAAACTCACATATATAACTGTGTAGAGCGTGTTTCCAGGTGAGAGTTGCTGTGCTATGGACTGAACCCACGGGATGGCGATAAAACCGGCCACAGTTGCAGGAAACATAATAATAGACGAAGCGAATATCGGAGGAATGACTCCAGCCGTATTAACCTTGAGCGGCAAATGTGTGCTCTGCCCACCATAGACCTTACGTCCGACCACCCTTTTAGCATATTGTACGGGTATACGTCTTTGACCTCGCTCCACATAAATTATAAACGCCACTACTGCTATCATTACAACCAGAATCACAAGCATAAGAAGAATTGGCAACTGATCGTCACGAATCAGGCGCACACTGTTTATAACCGCGCCAGGAAAGCCGGATATAATACCGGCAAAAATTACGAGTGATATTCCGTTGCCGATACCACGCTCGGTTATCTGCTCACCAAGCCACATAATAAAAGCTGTGCCGGACGTAAGCGTTATCATGGTCAAAAGCCTGAACGGCCAGCCCCCGTTTTGAACAAAAGCCTCGCCATCCAAACCTCGCATACCTTCGAGACCCACAGCTATACCTATAGACTGTATTATGGCTATAACGATAGTGCCATATCGTGTGTACTGAGTTATCTTCTTCCGCCCGGATTCGCCCTCTTTTGCCAACTTGGCAAGGGCTGGAAATACCACGGTAAGGAGCTGAATAATGATCGAAGCGCTGATATAGGGCATGATACCCAACGCAAAAATGGTAACCCTTGAAAGCGCTCCCCCAGAAAACATATCGAAAAAACCCATGAGGGCGCCACCCTGGTTTAAAAGGAACTTGCTGACCGCTTCACCATCAATTCCGGGGGTAGGAATGTGAGCGCCAATGCGATATACAACCAGCATCAGCATAGTAAAGCCTATTCTTCTCTTTAGCTCTTCAATTTTAAGAATATTCTGAACAATAGAGACAAGAGCCAAAATTAAATAACCTCTACAGTTCCGCCAGCAGCGGTTATTTTATTTTTAGCCGAGGCGCTGACAGCGTGCACCTTCAGCTTTATCGCTCTGCTGATTTCACCCACACCAAGCACTTTAATTCCGTGTTTTACATCTTTTACCAGCTTACGCGAAATAAGCAGGTCAGGGGTAATTTCAGACTCATCTGAAAGGGCTGCTATATCCCTTAAGTTTATAACCACGTACTCTTTTCGAAATATGTTTTTGAATCCACGTTTCGGGAGCCTGCGCTGCAGTGGCATCTGACCGCCTTCAAACCCAGGACGAACTCCTCCACCTGAACGTGATTTCTGACCATTGTGACCACTACCACAGGTCTTACCGCTGCCAGAACCGGGGCCGCGCCCCACTCTTCTGGCCGGTCGCCTGCTGCCGGGAGCCGGCTTAAGCTGGGACAGGTTCATATCTTCCTCCAAACAGTTATCACTTTTCTAAAGTCAATTAAACCCCAGGCCTATACGTTGCGTTTACTTGATTCTGAAAACTTTTATTCTACCAGTTTTCCACGCAACCTGAGTACATCCTCAAATCTCCTAAGCCTTGATAAGCCATTCATTGTTGCATTAACCCGGTTAAACGAATTACGGCTACCAAGTGATTTTGCCACTATATTATGTATGCCAGCCACTTCAAACACAGCACGCATCGCACCACCGGCTATTACACCCGTACCTGGACGTGCCGGCTTCATCATAACCTTGCCAGCGCCAAAGCTCCCATCTATAGGATGAGGAATCGTTCCATTTAAAACAGGAATATTCAGCATAGTTTTTTTAGCCTGCTCTACCGCCTTCCGGATAGCTTCAGGAACTTCTTTAGCTTTACCCTTGCCAACACCTACAGAGCCGTCTCCATCTCCTACAGCCACAAGAGCTGTAAATGAAAAACGCCTTCCACCTTTGGCAACCTTTGCCACACGATTTATGAATATAAGTTTTTCTTTCAACCCGTCCGGGTTCATTACTTTCCTCATATTTTTCCTGGTATTCCTCCTGGTTCGACCATAGCCAAAACTGAACTCATAAAATAATAAAAACTAGAATTCAAGCCCAACCTCACGGGCCGAATCCGCCAGTGCCTTTAACCTGCCATGATAGATATATCCACTCCTATCAAAAACAACCCGGTGCACTCCTTTTTCGAGAGCGCGCTTGGCAAGTAACTCACCAACCTTCTTAGCTGCGTCTTTGTTTCCACCGTGTTTAAAATCATCCCTGATCTCCTTGTCCAGGGTTGAAGATGAAACAAGAGTAAGGCCTTTCTCGTCATCGATTATCTGTGCATAGATATGTTTCGAGCTTTTAAAAACACTTATCCTCGGCCTTTCAGTCAATCCTCGGACTTTTTTTCTGACCCGGACATGACGCCTTTTCCGGGATATTGTAGTATCCTCCACTTACGCCTCCAGTTCTATTTCTTGCCGGCCTTTCCTGCCTTCAAGCTGATCACTTCATCAGCATAGCGAATCCCTTTGCCCTTGTAAGCATCCGGTCTTCTAAAAGCCCTGATGTTAGCGGCAACCTGACCTACCAATTGTTTATCAATGCCCTCGAGTGTGATCGTAGTCTGCTTCTTATCCACCTGAGCAGTGACACCTTCAGGAACAGAAAACTCTACCGGATGCGAAAAGCCAAGAGACATCACAAGCTTAGCACCATTGGCCTCAGCCCGGTATCCCACTCCAACAATCTTGAGTTCCTTCCTGTATCCATCAACAACGCCGACCACCATATTATTTATCAGGCTTCTGCTCAAACCGTGAAGAGCCCGTGTCCGCTTAGTATCATCCCCTCGTGTTACAACAATCGTATTATCCTGGTGTACAACCTGTATATCCTCAGGACAATTCCAGTTAAGCTCCCCTTTAGGTCCTTTTACCGACAGTCTTTGTCCCTGGATGTTCACCGTTATACCGGAAGGCAAATCAATGGGCTTCTTTCCTATTCTTGACATATGTATTTAACCTACCAGACGTAACACAGAACTTCGCCACCGATACCATCTCTTCGGCACGCCCGGTCACTCCTGACCCCCTTTGATGTAGAAATAATACCTATTCCTATACCGCCAACAACCTTGGGAAGATTATTCTTATCAACATAAACCCTCCGACCCGGTTTACTTATTCTCTTAAGCCCGGTTATAACCCTCTCATTACCCGAACTATACTTCAAAGCAATACGAAGAACACCTTGTTTTTTATCCTTCAAAACCTTGTATCCTTTTATATAGCCCTCTTCCTTGAGAATTTTGGTTATCTCGAGCTTAATTCTGGAGGCAGGAATATCAACCTTCTCCAGTCTGGCCGTATTGCCATTTCTCAATCTTGTCAGCATATCTGCAATTGGATCTGTCAGCATATCTTGGCTACCCTACTCCTCATCACCAGCTTGATTTTGTTACGCCGGGCACCTGGCCCCTTAGGGAAAGGTTCCGAAAACAGATTCGGCACATACCGAATTTGCGCATATAACCTCTTGGACGTCCACATATACGGCATCGGTTATATGCCCTCACGTTAAATTTGGGAACGCGTTTCTGTTTTGCGATCATGGACTTTTTAGCCATGTATACACTCTCCTTAATTTCCTTTAAACATCTTTGAAAGGCATGCCCATTTTTCTAAGAAGAGCTTTGCCCTCATTATCTGTTTTTGCCGTTGTACATATGACCACGTTCATACCATGTACATGATCAACCTTGTCGTAGTCTATTTCAGGAAAGATAATCTGTTCCGCAAGCCCCAGCGAGTAATTACCCCTACCATCAAAGGCTTTGGGCGAAACACCTCTCAGGTCACGAATCTTAGGCAAAGCCAAACTTATTAACCTATCCAGGAACTCATACATAATGTTTCCCCGAAGAGTGACCTTACATCCTATAGACTGTCCTTGTCTTAGCTTGAATGTTGCTATGGATTTCTTCGCTTTTGTTATTACCGGACGCTGCCCTGTAATTGCTGCCAATTCAGTAACAGCCTTGTCCAGAAGTTTGGCATTCTGAAGAGCCTCTCCAAGTCCTATATTCACCACAACTTTCTCGACCTTCGGCACCTGCATAGGGTTATTATAGTTAAACTCCTTTTGTAATGCCGGAACAATTTCGTTTTTATAGTTCTGAAGCAATCTGGCCATTTTACTTATCCATGACCTCCTTACACTTCTTACAAACACGGGCTTTTGTACCCTCGAAGACAGATGTAGAAATTCTGGTGGGTTTGTCGCACTTTGGGCATACCATCATAACATTTGAACTGTGAAGCGGAGCTTCTCTCTCTATAATTCCACCCTGTTTATAGGTCTGGTTAGGCTTCATATGTTTTTTAACCATATTAACCTTCTCGACTACAACTCGCTCCTTTGCATGGTCGAATTGTAGTACCCTGCCTCTTCTACCTTTATCCTTGCCGGTTATGACAACCACCGTGTCGTTCTTTTTATATCCCAAAGACATGTATTTTCTCCATAACTTTAAAGAACTTCAGGTGCAAGAGACACAATCTTCATGAAATTCTTCCACCTAAGCTCCCTTGCAACAGGTCCGAATATCCGGGTTCCAACCGGTTCGCCCTGGGTGTTTATAATCACAGCTGCATTTTGATCAAACCTAATGTATGACCCGTCAGGACGCCTGGTTTCCTTTCTAGTACGTACAATAACAGCCTTTACCACAGAGCCTTTTTTCACCGTACCACCCGGATCCGCCTCTTTTACACTACCGACTATGACATCCCCAAGCCCCGCAGCCCTGCCTGCACGCAAAACCTTAAAACACATAACCTGCTTTGCGCCGGAATTATCCGCTATAACCAATCTCGTCTGTGGTTGAATCATGACTCTTTACCAACCAATTCTTTTAGATTACTTCCATTTACACTTAAGACAACCCAGCGTTTATTTTTACTTAAAGGACGCGACTCTACTATGGTTACCTTGTCCCCGGCCCTACATACATTTTTCTCATCGTGAGCCTTAAACTTTGCAACCTTTTTCATGATACGTCCATACCTGGGATGTTGGTACAGGCGAGTTATCGCCACCACCACAGTCTTATCCATTCTGTCGCTTACCACTTTACCTTCATAGCGTTTTCTCGCCATATTAATCCGCCTTTTCTCCAACAACAGTCAGTATTCTTGCTATATCACGTTTTACCTGAGTGATTCTACTAGGATTTACGATCTCCCCTGTCGCCTTTTGAAATCTAAGGTTAAAAAACTCCTTCCGAAGGTCATACTCCTTCTGATGAAGCTCGGGGATACTCAGATCTCTAAGTTCGGACGCCTTCATTATGCCTAAATAACCTCCTCATCACGCTTGACAAACTTGGTTTTAACCGGCAACTTGTGCGATGCCAAGCGCATGGCCTCCCTGGCAACAGACTCACTTATACCGGAAACTTCATAGAGTATACGACCCGGCTTGATCACCGCAGTCCAATATTCCGGTGCGCCTTTTCCTTTTCCCATACGTGTTTCGGCCGGCTTTTTGGTTATAGGTTTATCCGGAAACATCCGAATCCACACTTTCACACCACGCCTGGCATGCCGCGTAATAGCGATTCGAGCAGATTCTATCTGCCGGGCAGTTATCCACCCAGGCTCAAGACTCTTAAGCGCGTACTCCCCAAAGTCAACAGATGAACCACGGTAAGCAGTGCCGTTCATCCTGCCCTTTTGAACCTTTCGGTGTTTTACTTTTTTCGGCATTAACATATCAATCTATCTCCTACTTCCAGGTCACGCGCCAGCCACAGAGGCAGCACTATGCTCCGGCAGAATATCACCTTTGTATATCCAAACCTTTATACCTATAATACCGTATGTCGTTTTTGCCTCTGCAAAACCGTACTCTATATCAGCTCTAAATGTATGGAGAGGAACTCTGCCATCCCTGTACCATTCTGTCCTAGCGATCTCAGCTCCCGCCAAACGGCCGGCGCTATTAATACGCACACCCAGAGCACCAAAACGCATTGTTGAGGATATAGCCTTTTTCATAGCACTTCTAAACGCAACTCTCTTTTTGATCTGCATAGCTACATTTTCCGCAACAAGCTGTGCGTCCAGTTCCGGTTTACGTATTTCCTTAATATCGATATTAACCTTCCTCGTGGTGAGTGACTCTAGAAGCTTCCTGAGCTTATCAACCTCAACACCCTTTTTACCTATAATAATTCCAGGACGAGCGGTATGAATTATCAGCCTGATATCAGGGCCACGCCGCTCAACTTCCATTTTTGAGATTCCTGCATGCGACAGCTTGGCTTTTACCAGCTTTTTGAGCATTATATCTTCATGCAGTTGATCAGCATAACCTTGCTTTGTGGCAAACCACCTGGACTCCCAGGTCCTAATAATTCCCAATCGTGTTCCAACAGGATGTGTCTTCTGTCCCAAAAAAAACCTCCGTGTATATTTAGGTATGGGCGGACTCCGTATCAACCCATAAGTCAGACAACCGGCACTACGCCTTAACTTTGATTAGACTCCAATGCCGATTAATCGTTTTCCTTCAGAACAACCGTGATATGACTCGTCCTCTTTAGTATCCGGTTTGCTCTACCTTGAGCGCGGGGCATCATACGCTTCATCGTGGGCCCCGGATCAACAACCATTTTCGATATAATCATCTCTTCCGGATTTCTCACACTAGCCTGCTCTGCGTTTGCAACCGCAGACCGTATAAGCTTCTCGAGCGTACGCGCAACAGCATGCGGCATTGATTTAAGAACTATAAGCGCCTGTTCCACCTGCTTACCTCTTATCAAATTCACAAGACGCCGTGCTTTCCGTGGAGAGATTCTGAAGTATCTTAACTTGGCTTTTACGTCCATCAATTATTTCCTCTATTTTCTAGCACTGCTTTTGCCTGATCCCGCATGTCCCCTGTAAGTACGGGTTGGCGAAAACTCGCCCAACTTATGGCCGACCATATTTTCAGTCACATACACTGGAATAAATTTACGCCCGTTATGAACCGCAATTGTATGCCCTATAAACTCCGGAGTTATAGTAGACCTTCGAGACCACGTTTTTATCATTCTTTTATTGCCTGAAGTGTTCATCGCCTCAATTTTATCAAAAATCTTTGGCTCAACAAAAGGTCCTTTTTTCAAAGATCTAGGCACTTACTTCCTCCTCTTTACAATAAATCTGTCGGTCCGTTTATTCTTTCTTGTTTTCTTTCCTTCCGGTTTGCCCCAGGGAGAAACCGGAGGCCTGCCGCCGCTTGACTTACCTTCTCCACCACCCAAGGGATGATCTACCGGATTCATGGCTACACCACGAACTATCGGCCGCCTTCCAAGCCACCGCATACGGCCCGCCTTGCCGTAGCTGATATTTTCTATCTCTGCGTTACCGACCTCACCTATAGTCGACATACACTCAGATGGTACGAATCGCACTTCGCCGGAACTCTGCTTCACCTGGCAGTATTTAACATCCTTTGCAATTAGCTGCGCATAACAACCAGCACTTCTTGCAAGCCTGGCGCCTTGTCCCACTCGAAGTTCAACGTTATGAACTATCGTACCAACAGGCATATCTTTCAACTTCATTGCATTGCCGGGCTTGATTTCAGCGTTTTCTCCGGCCATAACCATATCACCAACCTGAAGTCCCTTAGGGGTGATAATGTATCGTTTTTCACCGTCAGCATATTTCAAAAGCGAGATCCTAGCTGACCTGTTCGGATCATATTCTATAGATGCCACAGTTGCAGGAATACCTATTTTGTCACGTTTGAAGTCTATCAGGCGATACTGGCGTTTATGCCCTCCGCCCCTATGCCAAGCAGTGGTACGACCATTATTGTTACGGCCTCCCGACTTTTTTAGGGGGCGTGTCAACCTTTTTTCAGGCTTTGACTTTGTAATATCAGCAAAATCAGACTTGCTCTGATGACGGGTTCCCGGCGATGTAGGTTTCATGTGCCTGATGCCCATCTACTTAACTCCTTCCAGAAAATCCAGCTTTTCACCACTCTTAAGAGTAACTATAGCCTTTTTCCAGTTCCTGGTCCGCCCCTCGTGGCGTCCCAGACGTTTCTTTTTTCCATGTATATTTAATGTATGAACAGATGCCACATTTTTTTTGAATATTTTTTCTATTGCACGCTTTATCTCAATTTTGTTTGCATCACGGGCAACTTCCATTAATACTTTATTTTGTGTTTCGTTTAGAATATTGCCTTTCTCGGAAAGAATCGGCCTCCTAATGATATCATGAAGGTTTCTCATCCCAGGTAGACCTCCTCCATCTTTTTCACCGCATCAACAGAAATTAGAAGCCGTCCCGCATTTACGATATCATAAACCCCAAACTGACCGATTCTGAGCACCTTTACATATGGCAAGTTACGGGCTGCAAGTTCAAGTGCCTCATCTTTTTCAGGAATTATAAATGTAAGTTTTCCGCTAAGGCCTAGTCCCTTCAGCAGTTCTACAACCCGCTTGGTTTTAGGCTCGCTTATACTTATATCGTCAACAACCAAAACCTCACCATCAGAGAACTTGGAGGAAAGAGCTGCACGAACAGCAGCACGTTTCATTTTCTTCGGCATACTGTAAGCATATGACCTGGGCTTGGGACCGAATATAGTACCTCCTCCACGCCACAACGGAGAGCGATTGCTCCCAGCCCTTGCACGACCTGTACCCTTCTGCTTGTAAGGTTTTGCGCCACCGCCTCTTATCTCTCCACGAACCTTGGTAGATGCCGTCCCCTGCCTGGTATTGGCAAGGTGGTTAACCACTGCTTCGTGAACAAGATCCAATCGCTTGTCGGAGCCAAATATACCGTCATGGAGACTCAGCTTAGAGACGGCTTTATTGTTTTTGTCAATAACATCCACATCCGGCATTACTTATCACCTTTTCCTATAAAGAGGATGCCACCCCTAGGACCGGGAACCCCGCCCTTCAAAAGAAGCAGATTCTGCTCAACCTTGACATCCACAACCTCTATGTTTTTCTGTGTAACACTGGCGCCACCCATACGGCCAGGCATCCCTATGTTTTTAAACACGCGTGAAGGCCAGGCACACTGGCCAATAGAGCCCGGAGCCCTGTGAAAATTTGCACCATGCGAAGCCGGGCCACCTTTGTAGTTATGTCTCTTCATAACTCCCTGAAAACCCTTTCCTATCGACTGTCCACTGACAACAACACTGTTACCGGGCTTAAACATATCAACAGTCAACTCATCTCCGATTTTAAGCTCGCCTGCCGGAATTTCCTTAAGGTATCGGCAAGGTTTCACCGAAGCCTTTTTGAAATGTCCAGCCATCGGCTTGTTTATTTTCTTTTCCTTTTTTATAAAATCAAAGCCTAATTGTGCGGCCTCATATCCATCTTTATTCCTGCTTTTTATCTGGACCACACTACACGGACCCGCTTCGATCACCGTAACGGCAATAGCGTTACCTTCATCGGTGAATATCTGAGTCATTCCTATCTTTTTTCCTAAAATGCCTTCTCTCATCAGGTATCCTCTTTGCACAAGCTCCAGCCCTATAATCCTAGAGCTTTATCTCCACGTCAACTCCGGCTGCAATATCAAGCTTCATCAAAGCATCCACTGTTTCAGGGGTCGGCTCCATTATGTCCACAAGACGCTTGTGAGTTCTAATCTCAAACTGTTCTCTGGACTTCTTATCGCAATGCACCGAGCGCTGAACCGTATATTTATTAATTCTGGTTGGAAGCGGAATAGGCCCGGATAAACGGGCGCCCGTCCGCTTAGCAGCATCGACTATTTCTTGCACCGAACGGTCAAGAAGACGGTGGTCATACGCCCTGAGCCTTATCCTAATCTTTTGATTCACTCTATCACCTCGGTAACGACGCCTGCGCCGACCGTATGTCCGCCTTCGCGGATCGCAAAACGAAGCTCTTTCTCCATAGCAATAGGGGCCATTAACTCAACGGTTATAGCTATGTTATCACCAGGCA
>JALUUO010000001.1 GCA_027021335.1 Nitrospirota bacterium | reverse complement strand
CGTAGGAGCACATGACATTGGCGAAAGAGTAATCGATACACTGGGATCTCCAGGGGTTATTGTCCACGGTGTTTCGATAAAGCCCGGCAAGCCTGTGATTATCGCCGTAGCCAAAGGCAAACCTGTTTTTGGCCTTCCAGGGCATCCTGTTTCGGCATCGGTTGCGTTCGAGCTATTTGTCCTTCCAGCCCTGAAACATATAGCCGGAATTAAGGACCCAGGCTTTAGAGCCTGGCCTACGGTTCAGGCCAAAATCATGAGAAATGTAAACTCAGCGCCTGGACGAACGGATTTTGTCCGTGTAGAAATACGAACCTCATCTGATAAAAAAGAGGTAGAGGCCTATCCAGTACTTGGTAAATCAGGAGCAATATCCACACTGGTTAAAGCCGATGGCTATGTAGTGATAAATGAAAATAAGCAGGGGATAAGAGAAGGAGAGGCTGTGGAGGTCAGACTTTTTTCATAACCACTAAGAAAACAAGAGCTGGCATAAAGGCATAATCAGGTTTATCCAACATATCTTATGGTTTTATTGAACATCTTGACCTTGACACCTGTTTTGCCGGATTGATATTATTTTGTCTTGTAATGTGGCGGTGTAGCTCAGCTGGTTAGAGCAGCGGAATCATAATCCGCGAGTCCGGGGTTCAAGTCCCTGCACCGCTACCATCTTATTTTATACTTACTTTTACAGGCAGAAGGTTGTCAGGCATTTTGTTCAACTCCGGATTCCTGCTGTCTTTATCGGAAAGTATCGGAAACTCCACAGGCCAGTCTATATTAATGGTTGGGTCGGACCATTTAATTCCGTATTCATCACCCGGCGCATAAAAATCCGTACATTTGTAGATCACGTCCGCAGTATCACTTAAAACGCAAAAACCGTGCGCAAAACCTTCCGGGATATATATCTGGCAGTGGTTTTCCGCAGAAAGATAAGCACCCTCCCATTGTCCGAATGTCGAAGAGCCGCGCCGGATATCAACCGCGACATCAAATATCTCACCTGCCACCACATGAACCAGTTTTCCCTGCGGGCGTTTAAGTTGATAGTGCAGACCCCTTAGGGTGCCTTTGATCGAATGGGAGTGATTGTCCTGAACGAAGTTTTTATCTATTCCGGCTTCAACGTATTTTTCCTGCTGAAAAGTCTCCAGGAAAAAACCTCTGCCGTCTCTAAAAATCTCGGGTTCGATAATAATAACACCGTCAAGAGATGTTGTGATAAATTTAAAAGGCATTTCAATTACTTACACATTCTTCGACTATTTCCATAAGGTATCGTCCATAGTCGTTTTTCATCATGTCTGAGGCCAGATTTTCAAGCTGCTTGCTGTTTATGTAGCCAAGACGGAAGGCAATTTCCTCAATGCATGAAATTTTGAGCCCCTGCCTCTCCTGAAGCGCCTGGACATAACCCGAAGCTTGCTGCAATGATTCATGTGTTCCAGTGTCCAGCCATGCAAACCCGCGGCCCAGGATCTGAACCCTGAGCTCGCCACGGCGTAAATACTCAAGATTGACATCGGTTATCTCCAACTCTCCACGTGGGGACGGCTTAAGGTTTTCTGCTATTTTCACTACATCATTATCGTAAAAGTAGAGCCCGGGTATTGCATACTTGGACTTAGGCTTCTTCGGTTTTTCCTCTATACTGGTAACATTACCATGCCGGTCGAACTCCACCACACCATAGCGTTCCGGATCTCTTACCGGATAACCAAAAACCAACCCGCCTTTACTTATTTGAACCGATTTTCTCAATACATCAAGAAGGCCGTGGCCATAAAAAATGTTATCTCCAAGAACCAAGGCGACCGCACTGTCGCCTATGAAAGTTTTACCTATTATAAATGCCTGGGCCAAACCATCCGGACTTGGCTGCTGTTCGTACGAAAAAGACAAACCGAGTTGAGAACCATCACCAAGAAGATCCTTAAGCAACTGCAGATCCTGAGGAGTGGAGATTATAAGAATTTCCCTGATTCCGGCCAACATCAGCGCAGACAATGGATAATAGATCATCGGCTTGTCATACACCGGCAATAGCTGTTTGCTCACCACGCGGGTCAGCGGATATAGACGGGTTCCGGAACCTCCGGCTAAAATTATTCCTTTCATAAATATCTAACCTAAAGTTGAGATCTTTTCTTGCCCGATCTGCACTATACTATTAAGAATGAACTACGGAACCTATAGGAGTGATCAGGCTTAATTAAACCAAATATAGTTTCCAATCAATTTAACATGTTAACCTAAGTTGTTGATATAAGTAAAAACTTACAAAGATTTTATGACTATAGAGTTCAGGAAGGTGCAATCAGCCAAAGGTGAAAAGAGCATACTAATTGATGTATCTTTTTCGACCGGTAATGCCCCGCTTTTCATGGTGTTTGGCGACTCAGGCGCTGGAAAGACAGCTCTTCTTAGACTGATAAACCGGTTGGATGAAGTACAATCAGGTGAAGTGCTGATTGACGGAAGATCAATACAGGATTATCCCCCGGTCGGGTTGAGGAAAAAAGTCGGCATGATTTTTCAAGAGCCGCGACTGCTTGAGGCAACGGTCGAGTATAACATCATGTTCGCCGTTAAATATCATGGCATGACCTTAGATCTTCCCCGGCTATTGGATAGAGTAGGCCTTGCAGGCTATGCGCTTAGAAACACCTCTGACCTGTCAGGCGGCGAAAAACAGCGTGTGGCCATTGCGCGTGCCCTGGCCGTGAATCCGGAGATCCTGCTGATGGATGAACCCACCTCGTCTCTTGATGAACGATCGGCAATTGCCATAGAGGATCTTCTGTTGGATCTCACTACAGACGGAAACCTTAATGTACTTTTTGTCACTCATGACATTCGTCAGCTAAAAAGACTTGGAGCCCCGGGAATTTTTCTTTCCAAAGGCAGAGTTGTCTTTCAGGGAGATTTAACCACGTACCTGGAGGGGCGACATGTTTGAGCCGTACAGGCTTATAGTGGTTCTGTTCTACCTTGCTATAACCGTGCTGGTGCTAAGGCATATGAAGATCAGAGCTTATCTGGATGCTGCATGGGGCGCTGCCAGGGCGGTACTTCAACTGCTTATCATGGGAGCCGTTTTAATGGCTGTCTTTAAGGTAAACAGCAGAATCCTGGACGGACTGGTTCTTTTTGGTATGGTGACGGCGGCTTCCGTTACAGCTGCGCGGCGTTCAAAAGGCACGGCTGAACTGCTTGTTGTATTTAGTTCAATATTTACAGCTTCAGCAGCTGTTATTATTCCTATGGCAACCCTTGGCGTATTCGACCGGGTTTCGTCATTTCTAATTCCCATGGCCGGCATGATCATCGGAAACGCCATGAACACCACTGCGTTGTCGATCGAAAGACTGCACCGCGAAGTGGAGATGAACAGGTTGGAGATAGAAGCCCTTCTCTCTCTTGGTATAGATGTCGAGCATACAACCGAGATGGTTCTTAAAAACAGCATATCCGCAGCACTTATACCGATTTTAAACAGTATGAAGACCACGGGCCTGGTCCACATCCCCGGCCTTATGACAGGGATGCTCATGTCCGGAGCCGATCCGGTTTTTGCGGCTGAAATGCAGGCCATTATTATATATTTGATTTTTATCGGAGCTGTGCTGTCATCTATTATCGCCACACGACTTCAAAGAAAAAGTTACTTCACACCTTACGAAGCGTTAAAACTATAAAGTGATAAAAGGACAACGACGTCTAAATAAGCCTGAAAGGCTCATCGCAGTAGGAGATATTCACGGCGAGTATCATCTGCTTAGGGAACTTGTGGAAAACCGTATTCGCTTTGATTATAAAACCGACAGGCTGGTCTTCCTGGGAGATTATATTGATCGGGGGTTAAATAGCCGTGAAGTGGTGGAATACCTTATCGATTTTAGAAGAAAGCACCCCGGCAACATTATTTTACTTACAGGCAACCACGAGGTTATGGCAAGTAACGCGCTTCTTTCAAAAAACTTTAAAGATACACACCTGTGGTACTCAAACGGCGGCTCTGCAACAGTTGATTCGTTTAAAGATGTCGAAAATGCGTCCGACTTGTTACTGCCGTTTATCGAATCTCTTGAGCTCTACTACGAAACAGATACTCATATATTTGTTCACGCCGGGGTTTCTTATTCCCTTAACCTGGTTGAAACTCCGATGGAGATTCTTTTGTGGTCTCGTGATATTGTACCGCATTGCTCCGGTAAGGAGGTTATTTCAGGACATTCCATACATCGTGAAGTAACCTTTTACAATGGGGTTACGGCTATTGATACCGGTGCCTTTAAGCACGGCCTTCTCTCGGCGTACGACGTTTTAAATAAAAAAATCTACTCCGCTTTCACAGGTCAGGATTAGTCAAAACCCGCATCTTGGGAATTTTGAGGTAAATGTGCTAATATTAGCTTGATTTAAAACCACTTTAAATAAAAAGCTATCTTAGAAAGCCCTACCCGAAAAGTTGGTTATTTCCGGCCAGAAAGATCACTACATTTCTACTTGGTTTTCTTTTAGAATTTCTTTTTAGAAGAACTTATTTTAGCAGGTTCGTTGACGGAGTTACTTATGTTTTTTTACGAGTTTCTTGTGAGGTATGAATATTGTGAAGAGTGAAGCTTTGAGAAATATTGCTATTATTGCTCATGTCGACCATGGCAAAACAACCCTGGTGGATGGAATGCTGGGTCAGGCTGGGATCTTTCGTTCCAATGAGAATGTTCAAGAGAGGGTCATGGATAATATCGATCTCGAAAGAGAGAGGGGTATTACCATAATGGCCAAGAACACAGCTGTTGAATACAACGGCGTGAAAATCAATATTGTAGACACACCCGGCCATGCGGACTTCGGGGGCGAGGTGGAAAGAACACTGAAGATGGTGGATGGTGTACTGCTGTTGGTGGACGCCTCGGAAGGCCCATTGCCTCAGACAAGGTTTGTTCTTAAAAAGGCGTTTGAGCTGAAACTGGTTCCAATACTGGTAATAAACAAGATCGACAGGCCCGACGCAAGAATTCAGGAGGTTTTAAACGAAGTTTATGATCTCTTTATCGACCTGGATGCAACGGAAGAACAACTGGAATTTCCGATTATCTATACAAACGCTAAAAAGGGCGCTGCAAAACTCAACATGGATGACGAAACAGAGGATTTGAGACAGCTTTTTGATCTTATCCTTGAGTCCATTCCTGCGCCTGCCGGTGACAAAAATGGAGTTTTGCAACTTCTTGTCACCAACATAGACTACAACGACTATGTAGGAAGACTTGCCGTTGGCAGGGTCTTTTCCGGCACGATTAAGGTTGGTGATCCGGTAGCTGTAATCAATAACAACGGAGATATCTTAAAAACCAAAACCACATCCATATATGTTTTTGAGGGCCTTAACAGGATAGATGCAAAAGAGGCCTCTGTTGGAGAGATTGTCGCTCTGGCAGGAATAGAGGGTATTAACATAGGCGACACTATTACCGACCTGGAAAAACCAGAGTCTTTGCCCAGAATAAAGGTTGATGAACCGACCATATCAATTGTTTTTTCTGTTAACGACTCTCCCCTGGCAGGCAGCGAGGGCAAGTTTGTCACATCAAGAAACCTGAAAGAACGCCTCGAAAAAGAGCTGCTTTACAATGTTTCTATCAGGGTTGATTTCAGCAAGACTGACTCCTTTAAGGTTATGGGGCGCGGAGAATTGCAGCTTGCCATTTTAATAGAGATGATGAGGAGAGAAGGGTATGAGCTTTCCGTCTCCATGCCTGAAACCATTACTAAAGAGATAAACGGCGTTCTGCATGAACCGATGGAGCTTCTAGTAATTGATGTGCCGGAAGAGTTCGTGGGGGTTGTGACCCAGCAGGTGGGGATGCGAAAAGGCAAAATGCTGAAGATGCAGAACAATGGATTCGGCAGAGTATCCCTTGAATTCAAGATTCCATCCCGTGGATTAATCGGCTTTAGGTCTCAGTTTTTAACGGATACAAGAGGGACCGGTCTGTTAAATCACCTTTTTGATGGATATGAGCCGTGGCACGGCCCAATGACCAAAAGAAATACAGGAGCCCTGGTTGCAGACAGGGCCGGAAAAGCTACCACCTACGCACTGTTTCATCTGCAACCAAGGGGAACCCTTTTTATAAAAGAAAATACAACGGTCTATGAAGGGTTGATCCTGGGTGAGAATTCAAGAGAAAAAGATCTAGATGTCAATGTGACAAAAGGGAAGAAACACACAAACATCCGGGCCGCTGCCGCAGATGAAGCCTTGCAGCTAATACCTCCAAAAATTTTGAGTCTTGAAGATGCCATAGATTTTATCAAGGAAGATGAACTTGTTGAAATAACACCCAAATCCTTACGGCTTAGAAAGAAAATACTTGATGGAAACAAGAGACGAAAAGCCAAGAGGTTATGACAAGGTTTTTAACTTCTCCTCATAGTTAAACTCTGTTTGTCCTGTTTCCATTATCCTCCTTGAGCAAGAAAGTAGCTTAACTTGGAAAAAATCAAGAGCCCTCTGTCCTTATTATTCCCAACTGTTTATATCTGCATTTTCGCCAGTACCACCGGGCTGTCCGTCCTGCCCATAGGATGATAAATCATATTCACCATGTGTGCCAGGATATACATAGACATAAGGGTTGTCCCAAGGATCCTTGGGAACGGCTTTCTTAAGATAGGGTCCGTCCCAGCCATCCACACCCGGATCTTTTTCAAGAGCGGCCAAGCCTTGAGATGTAGTAGGATAACTACCTGTATCCAGCCGGAAGGAATCAAGAGCAGATTCTATCTGGGCTAT
Source organism: Nitrospirota bacterium (assembly GCA_027021335.1). Classification (GTDB taxonomy): domain Bacteria; phylum Nitrospirota; class Thermodesulfovibrionia; order SZUA-242; family SZUA-242; genus JALUUO01. Next base: position 13,964 of record JALUUO010000001.1, on the reverse strand, counting down.
CTGGGTGCGCGCGGTTCCTGTCTTGGCCTTACCCAGCTTTTTAAAAAGTCTCGGCCCCACAATTCCCGCAATCGCAGCCAGGATTACAATCACCACCAGTAGCTCTATAAGGGTAAATCCCCTGTTATTGCGCTTCGATTTTATGCTTCTTTGTTTTTTTCCCATACAACTCTACCTCCATTTATAACGGCATATCGTAAATACTAAATATCGTAACCAACATAGATATAACTATAAATCCAACGATAAGAGCCATCACCAAAATAATAGCCGGCTCCAGCATTCCAAGCAGTCGTTTAAGCGTACGCCTGGATTCCATCTCGTACCTATTGGCAACATGCAGCAAAGTTTCCTCGAGCCTGCCTGTCTCTTCGCCCACAGCAACCATGTGGGAGACAAGGGGGGGAAACACTCCGTTTTCCCTGAACGGCCCGGCAAGCCCCTTGCCCCGGCTAACCCCATCTTCCACTGACGCAAGGCTTCTGCTCATCACCTCGTTACCTATGACATCCCTGGATATTCTTATGGCCTGCAGAATAGGCACTCCGCTGGAAAGCATTGTTCCAAGAGTACGGCAGAATCTAGCCACTGAAATCCTGGTATGAAGTTCCTTAAGCACCGGAATCTTAAGTTTGTAGCTGTCCAGTAAAACCCTTCCCTCTTCTGTTTTCGCATAGGCACGAAGCAGACCGAACAGCAATACTCCGATTATAATCCCGATCCACCAGAAACGCGAAAATATGCTGCTTATAGACATAAGAAGCTGGGTGCTGGCCGGTAAACTCTGGCCGAGATCGAGAAATATGGAGGCAAACTTGGGAACAACGTATATCATCATTACTGCCACAGCCATCCCCCCGACCAAGGTAAGAAAAAAGGGATAGATAAGAGCAGTGCGAACTTCTTCTTTAAAGGCTATTGATGTTTCCAGGAATCCGGCAAGTTTATTAACAATAGATTCCAGAACACCACCGACCTCACCAACCCGAATCATATTTACATATAAATTCGTGAAAACTTCATGTTTCGAAAGTGCCTGTGAAAGAGCCTGCCCACCCTGAATATCCTGAAGAACCGTCGAGACAAGATCACGGACAGCCTTTTTCTCTGATATTTGGCTTAGTATCATGAGCGCCCGGTCCACCGGAATACCTGCCTCAAGAAGCCCACCTAACTGCTGAGTAAAAATAAGGACATCCGCCTGGCTGATTTTTTCGAAGTAGAGAAATTTCCCAGCGTCAAGACCTAAAAAAGATTTTCCCTCTTTTTTAGTCTCCAGGGAAATTGGAATCAGACCTTGAGAGCGAAGTTGTTCTTTCACTTCGAACTCTCCAGGAGCATCAAGGGTGCCCCTGACTTTCTGCCCACTGGAATTTACAGCACGATAATCAAAAACTGGCATGAATTAGATTATCACAGGCGCGCCGGAGGGTCAATCACCCACAGGTAATCCGGAAGTGCTCCAAGCCTGTCAAAAAATAATGCTAATCCTTATACAAGCGTGTCATGAAGCCTTTTCGCGAATAAAAACGTGAAAAGCCCCGTTTTTATTGGTTATAATACTTACGACCAAACAATGTACAAACCAAAGAAAGGGGCTTTTCAAGTGAGCAAAAAACGTATAAAGAAATATAGCAAAATTCTGCAGAAAAGTAAACAAAAAATTCAGAAGCGTCTTGAGCGGAAGCAGGGTGAAGACCAGGAGAATCCTATTATGGTAGGCAGCAACATCCACTATGAAATGAGTGAGAAAGTTGGTGCCATTAGTTGTGGTGGTATTGGCGCGTTTCATCAGCTTGTAAAAAGAGTTGGATTGGACAAGGAGATTGATAATAACCTTGAGTTATTGAAAAGGCATTTACCTTATCATGTGTACCCGGAAACTATAAATTACCAGAAAACGGCAAATAAAAATACCCACCCTAAAGAGGAAAAAAGGGATGTAAAACAGAGTGGATAGTAGCGGAACTCTGTTTTACATCCCTTGAGCGGCAGCCGGCAGGGGCAGGAAGCTGTTTTTTGCCCCTGCCAAAAGAAACAGAAAACTATTAAGCTACCCCCTGAAAACAATACAAGGGGGTAGAGATTGAAAGGGTGAACAATGATACACAAGATCAAAGCAAGGAAATATCTATCCATGGCGGAACAAGAGATAACCGGGTATTTACAAGATACCGGGAGGCAAAAGATGCTTGATAAATACAGGGGATACATAGAACATCTGCTTCAGACATACCCTAAACTGACGGCAACAAAGATAAAGAGGAAACTGGAGGAAAAAATCGGGGAAGAAACCGCATCAGAGCGGACATACCGCAACTATGTAGTGGAAAGATAAAAAAGAAGTACAGGAACCACAAAGGTCATCGCAAACAATTGTTGATTACGCGGAGCAGCACGACAGTCTGCTTATGTCCTTATCGAACCCTTGGGCGCAAAGTTTGATTCCTTCCGACTGGGTGAGGTAGGGATGAAATATTTTTGCCAGTTCAGAGACCCCGATTCCATAACGAACGGCCAAGGATGCTTCCATTATCTGTTCAGAACCTTCTGGAGCCAGGATACGTGCGCCGACCAGTCTGTCCGAACCACGTTCTTTTAGCAGCTTGATAAAACCACGAGTGTCGCGGGCCGCAAGCGCCCGTGGAATACTGGATAAATTGAGACGTGATATTTCTACATCAATCCCCGCAGCGGCGGCCTCTTTTTCATTGAGGCCGACGCCGGCTAGCTGGGGATCGGTAAAAATAACCCATGGAAGTGCGGTATAGTCCCGCTGTTTTTGATTTCCTTTCAGTGCATTTTCGGCTGCCAGATTGCCTTCGTAAGCCGCTGTGTAGACAAACGCAGGTTCACCTATCACGTCGCCTGCGGCATAAACACCTGAAACAGATGTCTGTAAGTGGTCGTCCACGTAGATACATCCATCTCTACTTAGACGAACATTGACATCGCTGAGTCCCAGTCCGTCCGTAATGGGCTTACGTCCGGTGGCGCAAAGCAGATAATCCGACTCGAATGTTCGCAGTTCTCCACCTGCAACAGCCTTGATCTTAACCCTGCCGTTACCACGCTCAACGCTTTCTACCTGTACACCGGTTTCAACACTCAGCCCTTCTTCTCTCAGGTAGTCAGCCAGTGCTTCCGTGATGTCGTGGTCTTCAAGGGGAAGGATGTGATCGCTTCTCTGGAGAACCGTCACACGGCTTCCCAGGCGGGCGAACATCTGAGCGCACTCAAGAGCGATGTAACGACCCCCAAGAACTATGAGAGATTCGGGGAGTTGTGTCAGCTGGAAGGCGGATCTGCTTGTCAATGGATCCGCCTCCCGCAGACCGGGAGTACCAGGTATCCACGAACGCGAACCGGTGGCGATGATAATACTTGCTGCACTGAGCAGTTGATCACCAACGCGAACAGTGTTTTTAGATTCCAGTACAGCTCTTCCTTCCACCAAGCGCACGTTATCGTAGTCTTTCAGTACATCTATATACTTGGCATTTCGAAGGGAGTCTACCAGGTCATCCTTTTGCCGAATAATGGCGGCGAAGTCTGTGACTTTTGAAGACCCCTCGATACCAAGAAAAGAGTGGTGCGAGGCAAAATGGTGTGCTTCCGCCGCCCGGATTAGCGTTTTGGAGGGAACACACCCAACATTGACGCAGGTTCCACCTATGGCTCCAGCATTTATCAAAGTTACCCGTGCGCCGAGCTCGTGTCCGCGGATGCTGGCTGCAAATCCGGCCGATCCTCCGCCGATAACTATTAAATCTGTCGTCGTCATATAAAGAGATATCCTTTATTCGTTTTTTTGAAACGACTTTACAGTAAACCCCGCATCCTTGATGGCCTTTTTCAAAGCATCCACGCTTACATCCGGGTTTGCAACCACTTCTGCACGTGCCTGCTCATAACCCACCGATGCACTGGAAACACCGGGAACTTCCAGTAGCCTGGTTTTAATGCCATAGGCGCAGCTTTCACAGGTCATGCCTTCGATCACCAGGGTCCAAAGCGCCTGGTCACTGAAATGTCCGGTATAGTCTCCGGCGCTAGAAATAGCCTCCAGGATCTCTTGCCTGGAAGTCTCGGCGCCCTTGGAAATCCCGATTACAGCCTGTTTTTTATCATAGCTGACTTCGGCGGCTGATACGCCTGAAACACTAAGAAGCGATTTTTCTATCTTCATTGCGCAGGCCTTGCATGTCATACCTTCAACCGTTACAACCAGCTTGTCTAAGTCATCCCAGGCGGCCATGGAATTGCTGTCTCCAGTGATCAGACCGATATAGTTTGGAAAAAAGGCAAACACAGCCACAGCTATTGTTACCACCCAAAGCATAACCTTGTTGAACCTTTTAAGCGAGGAGCCAGCAGAAATCCCTTCCGGCGGACAACATGCAGTGCCGTCAGCTTTCTCCTGAGTAGGGCTGATACTACAGCAAGCATTGCCGTTTGTTGTATCTTCACATCCATATATATCCTGGGCTGTTTTTTTCGGCTTTCGATAGGTGAGAAAAAAAGCGACTCCCAGAAGCAAAAAAGTAACCGGAAGCAAAACAGGGCGCCATGCCTCAAAAGCGGCCGAGAGGGCACCACCCGAGACACCAAATGCAAGCAACAGTAGTGGCAGCCAGCAGCAGGCAGAGGAAACAACAGCCGAGGCTAAGGCACCTGCCTGGGCAAGTGTCCCTGCGTTTATAGCGGTCTTTTCATAGGAGTTTGTTCTTCATTATTTAGTTGATTGTTTAGTTGACTAACAGTGACATCTGGATTTAAATTTTTCATGACTCTTCCCCCTCTAATGCCTCGAGTATAGGACACCGGCTTACCGGAACTTCTCCCATGCAAGCGGATGTCAGTTTTGTAAGCGCCCTCTTCATTTTTGTAAGCGTCCCTATTTTTTTCTCGATGTCCGAGATTTTGGCCTCCGCTCGCACGCGGATGTCTTCGCAAGTCACTTCAGAACTTATACGAAGGGAGAGTATCTCCCTGATTTCCTTAAGGGAAAACCCCAGGTCCTTGGCCCGTTTAATGAAACGAATCCGGACAACCGCCTCTTCCGGGTACTGCCGGTAACCTGACTCTTTGCGTGGCGGTTTGGGAATCAACCCTTCCCGTTCGTAGAACCTTATGGTTTCGACCCCAACACCGGCAAGGCCAGCAACTTTTCCAATTGTAAGCGAGCCCATAGGCAGGTCTCCTTTCATTGCTGATTATATTATAAAGACCGTACCATACTACGGAGTCAAGCCTTTTTTTGTCTGCTCCAAACAACTGTGAAACAGGAGTTTAAGAGATAAGTTGTCGCGGCGAGCTGTAGAGCCGGTATTGACGGGCGATCAGCCGTGTTTTCGCTGTAAGACCCCACTGTCATCCAGATAGTGGCCAAAGGCCGATAGGGCTTCGGCTTGGGTCTTCGTGGGGATCTCAAGGCAGCGTTTTGGCTTTCTTGCGTTGTTGCTCAACATCAAAACAGGTTATCTTACTATCAGTCCGGTGTCTTATGGGACGCATTGCCACAAGGTCGTCATCCTTGTTTCTGCGGGGTTAGATACAGCAGGAGACTTTATCTCTTAAACTTCTGTTTAACATCTGTTAAACCTTTTTGATAAATCAGGCAAAGAGTGGAGTTACCAGGAAACTCGATAAATTTAATATATCACGTGTTCTTGGAAAGCTGACAACAAAAGTTGAGACTTTTTTAGGCTTTGGCACTAAGCAGCGACAACCCTGATTGAAGGGGTTTTAGTTACGCAGTAGTATTCGCACAGGCCGCATCCGATGCATTTCTCCGGCACCACTACCGGTTTCTTTTTCTCCTCCATGTAGATGGCTTCGTCAGGAAAAGGACAGCGGTTATAACAATAATCACATACCTGTCCCTGGTGGGCTATACAACTTTTGGTGTCGATTTCGGCCACACCCATCTTGATCTCACGTCTTGTTACCGGCGTAAGGGCTCCGGTTGGACAGACGCTGATGCAGACCATCTCGTCGCACAGGTAGCATGGTGCCTCTCTGGGAACTATAATAGGGGTGCCGGTGCCAAGGCCCGAACTTTCATCCGCCGCCTTGATAACTCCCTGGTGGCATGCCTTTATGCACAGGTCGCACTTCGTGCATTTTGAGATAAATTCAAGTTCATCGATGGCGCCTGGAGGCCGTATTGCCTTTGGAGTTATTTTCTGGACACCTCCCTCGATAGCATTTGCCAGCGGCTTCATAAGCATGAACAAACCCTGTTTCAGAAAGGTTTTTCTGTCTATCGGCTTGTCCTGGTCGGTTTCTTGTTTTGTCTCAGCGTCCATTTTTTAGCAGATTTGATGCAGCGGCATAAAAGTAGGGTGATATGGGAATCTCCAGGCTCCAGAGGCCTATAGTTTCAAGCGCCTTTTGTCTGAATCTTTCAGACCTTTTTTTATCTGTTTTTGCATCTGTAAGCATACGGGTCATGAGATAGGCCGCAACTGCATTTAGCTCATAAGATTTGCGTTTAAGAGAAATGTCCTCAGGGCGATAGAAGGTTCTGCTTCTGCTTTTTCTGTCAAAATCAAAAAAACCTCCTGACTCATTATCGTAAAGAAAGTCGATCATGTAGTCGGCCAGTTCTCCGGATACCAGGAGGTATTGCATGTCGCCGGTAAATCTGAATCCCTCAAGAAAGGCCAGTGCCATCCAGGCGTTGCTCTCCAGTTGGCCGCCCAGGAAACCTCTATTTTTAACATAATCATAATAGCTTAAAACTCCTTGTGATGTAAACATTTTTTCTTTCCAGAAGGCCAGGCTTTTCCTGGCTATGGAGGCGTACATAGGTGTATTCAGCACCTCTGCCGCATAGAAAAGTGTTGTTACCATCCTGGCGCTGGAAGTTGCGTAGGAAACCTTGTCAACAGCAGGAGGAGATACTTTTTTCCTTTCAGAAGCCGAGAAGTGATAATAGATCTCATCCGCACTCTGGCTTCCATAAAACCGGTTTTCCCGGTTGTTAAAAAGTGTGGTCGTGACATATTCCAATCCTTTTTCTGCCACTTTCCTGTAAAAAGGCTCTTTGGTCAGCTTGTAGGCGTGGAGATACAGGCGGATCAACTCGGCGTTTTCACCGAGAAGTTTTTCAAAATGGGGGCCGGCCCAGTCCCTGCGTGTGGCGTAGCGGAAAAAACCTCCTTCCAGGTGATCGAAGAGGCCGTAAATCGGGTTGTTCCGTTGGAGAGCCTGCGCTTTTTCTATCCATCCTTTCTGCTTCCTGTTTCTGTACAGGTCCAGAAGTATCGTGAATTCGGGCCTGTTTCCGGATACTTTCGGGGCCTTCAGGCCGGTTGTGCGACACCGGGGCTCCTCCCGACAGGCCATGGCATCAAGGGTTTGAGTTACTATTTCCAGCCAGGTTTTGTCGCTATCTTTTTCGTATTGGTCCAGTAGTCTATCCAGTATGCCGGCAAACGGGTGTTTCGAGCCTGTGCCGAAGCCGCCATAGGTATAGTCGAAACCGACCAGTGCGTAATTATTGAATCGCTTTATGATTCTAAGCAGGTCTTTCTTGTCCGCTTTTCCGCCTTTTTGAACGTCTTTTTCATCGTTTTTTCCAGGTGCGGGTTCGAACCTGTTTTTGACATACTCCGCCGTCTTTACCAGGTTTTCCATGAGCCGCTCTTTGCTGATGTATCCTGGAACAGAGACCAGCTTTTCTCCATCAGGCGCCAGTATTACAGTGACCGGAAGACCCATCCCGGGATATTGCCGCGCTATATCGCGCCTTTTGTCATAATCAACAAAGACCGCAATATAGTTGCTGTTAAGCTGCTTGGCGACATCAACTGTTTCCAAACTTTTCTCTTCGTATACATGGCACCAATGACACCAGACTGCGCTTATAAGCAAAAAGACCGGCTTGGCTTCCCTGCCTGCCTTTTCAAAAGCCTTTGGGCCGTACTCATGCCAGTGTATGAGGGAGTCTGTGTGTGTATAGGCGAGAGGTGTTGAAGGGAAAGTGAGTTGCAGAAAAAAAGTGGTGAACAAGACAAAAGCATGCAGGGAATGTCCATGACTTGTTGCAATACCCATTATTTTTGCTTTCAGCCTGAGGTTTGCTGAGAGATAGCCTTTTTCTTGTGATACAGAGCCATACCTATCAGGCATAGGATAATGCCCGCTCCCACGCTTATCAGCCGGTAGTTGGGGCCTTTTCTTAGAAACTCGAAAGGCACGTTAATGACAACCGGTCCGGACGCATCTTCAGGGAAAATCCGGAGTGATATAGTGTAATTACCCGATACTCTGGGAAAAGTTTGACGAACCCTGTAGGCGCTCTCCTCCAGGGGCGTGATACCTTCAAGCTGCCCAACCAGTGTGTCTCCGTCTTCTTTTACGGCAAAATTCATACGTCCCATGTAGGACTGGTTGGTTTTCATGTTGAGAATATGAATAAAAAACTGAACATCGTTTGGCGTATCAGAAGACATGCGCAGTTCTTCCGCCCCGTCGAAAAAAAAGGCGACCATTGTTGCGTCCCAGTCTCCTGTGGCTCCGCCGTACTGGGCTGTGGGAATCTGCGGGTAGTTTTCAGCATATCCGTAATGGGGAAAACCTCTTATATGATGAGCATGGGCGGAAGAGCCGTAAGACAGGAGCGTGGATAATAAAATAAAAAACAGAACCAGCGGCAGAGCCGCTGCAGGCCGGGAAGTAAACCTGAACCTAAGAATGCCGCGGGGGCATGTGGATATGCACTCTCCGCACTTCATGCACTCTGGGCCTGTAATGTTGCTGCCTGGAGACAGCGCCATTGGACAGCGTTCTCCGCATTGGTTACAGCCGTCATTGCAGGCAGAGCCGGAGTTCCGCTCCACCTTAAGCAGCGGCCTGAAACTCAAGATGGACAGCATTGCGCCACCCGGGCAGAAATACCTGCACCATCCCCTCCGGGATATCATGAAGTCGAATAATATAATTGCAGTGATTAATAGAAGACCTATGGTTGTAGTAGCTCCATAGAAGACCAAAGAAAAGAACTCTCTTCCTATCGCCACGTAAGGCAGCAGCAGCGGAAATATGGATATTCCGGTCAGAGGGGCAAGCAGAAGTCCGGCCGCCAGAACAATATACTTGTTTCTCCCCTTAAAACTGATTGAGAATAGAGAGAAGTAGAAATATTTCTGGAACCAGCCCCGGAGGTCATCCACCAGTTCGAGGATAGCGTTCATCGGACAAAGCCAGCCGCAAAACACCCTGCCTAAGATGAGCGCAAGTATTACAGGCAGCAGGATGGATGCCAGTAACGGCATGAACAAGGTCCCGGATGCCAGTAAATGTCCAAGGAAGGCCAGGGGGTCCGAGACCTTGTATCCAAAGATGGTAAAAGACCAGAAACTTCCCTTGATGCTGTCGGTTAGTATTACCGGCTCGGAAAAACCTGACAGGAGTGCCGCATATGCCTGGTAGAGCTTATTTTCAAAAAATGTGCCGCTAAGCTCGGCTATATGGTAGCCACCCTTGCCGAATACCTGGTACAAGACGGCTGCATAGCTCATTAAAGGAACAAATACAAGAAACACAAAGACAGCGATATGAGTCAGTTTACGGTAACGCCTGATCATTTCTGTTTTCCTTCTGAGAAATCCGGGGCATTGTCGAGGAATCCGGCGGTGCCGGATTAACAAGGGGGATGTTCATGGTTTTTGCAATTTTCCTTGGGATCACTCTTATGGCGTGAGGCAGATGAACACAGGCTTTTTCGCACAATCCGCATCCTACGCACTTTTGTTTGTTTATAAATGGCCGGGCCATGAAGTCCAGCTTTAACGCCTCATCCGGAAACGGGCATGAGTAGTAACAGATACCACAGCAGCGATTGTTCCAGGAATAACACAAGCCCTTGTCGATCATAGCCGTTCCCATGTCGACTTTTTCAGTGATATCCTCCTCGGATATCTTGGTAAGAGCGTTGGAGGGGCAGACCTCCGTGCATTTCATGCATAGGATGCATGCCTGCTCTCTTGCGATAATGTAGGGGGTAAAGAGCGAGGAAATTCCCATATCCAGGCCTGCATACTGAATAGCGGTATTTGGGCATACGCTTCCGCACTGAAAGCAGCGGATACACCTGCTGATAAACTCTGTTTCATCAGCCGCGCCCGGCGGGCGCAGAATTCTGCCGGATCCAGGTGCGCCTGCCGCCACACTGGTTATGGCTCCACCGGCCATGGCCGAAGAAGCAAGCAAGACTCCCAGTTTGAAAAAGTTTCTACGTGTCAGTTTCCTAGGAAGAAAGTTGTACACTAAAAAAAGAGGCGGGAAGACTCAGCTCCTCCCGCCGGTTACCTTATGAAATAATGTGTCTAAATCTTCTCTATCCTGGCCTTGCCGTGCTTGAAGTCGGCCTGGCCGGAGACAGGATCGAAAGCACGATTTGAGGCTGCGTTTACGTTCCATTTGTTCTTCTTCGGATCAGCACTGTCAGCCACGTTCAGGTTCCATGGTGAAAATACCTGGCCGGACATTATCTTGTTTCGCGCCGGCTTGATTTTGCTCTTGGTTCCGATACTCACGCGTGCTTCATAGGACCCGACCGGACTTACAACTCGCACCCATTCACCGTCCTTGATTTCCCATCTTTCAGCATCATCAGGATTCACCTCCACATACTGTTCCGGAACCAGTTTTCTTGTTGTGGCTCCACGTATGGTTTTTGCGGTGTGGAAGTGTTCAAATACGATGCCCAGGTTAAGCCAGAGCGGGTACTTATCAGCCTTCTTGATCTCTTTCAGTGACTTTTCCATGTAGTCGAAGTCAGGTATGGTCGGTGTCAGACCGTTATTTCTGATTTCTTCCAGTACCGGGTAGAGGTCAGAGGCGTAAACGTCCGGATCTTTACCTACTTTGTCGAGCTTGGCCACTATTTCTTTGGCGTTGGTGTAATCCTGGTTGCAGAACTTGAAGTTCGCCTTGCCGTTTTTTGTCCTGAACATTCCGTAGGGCTTGTCTGCCCAGCCTTCCTGGTTCATGTAGCGGCGCGGAGTACCGCCTTTTTTTGCGATCTCATAGTTTGGGGCGGGCCACTGCATACCCTTTAACTCCCTGAGCTGCTGGTAGGGTGACTTGCCGTCTCTCTTTTCGACTTCCAGCATACCTGACAGGTCTGCGTCCGAACCCTTGCTTGCCCTCAGAATTGTTCTGAAAACATCTTCAGGATCGTAGCATCCTTTGAATGGCCCTTCCGTCTTCTTTTTGTAGGGGAATACTTTTTCAGGATCAAGACCGAGCGCTTTTGCGAACTCTTTGCCTTCTTCTATGGATATGTCGAGATCGGCCTTTGTGTTGTCCGGTTCGGTCACGGCCTTATCGGTAACGTAAATACGCCGTTCTGAGTTTTGGTATGTTCCGCCTTTTTCTCCGACTGTTGAAGCAGGGAAAACAACATCGGAGTAAAGAACGTTGGGTGCGTGACGGTATGCCTCGGTGCTCACGGAGAAGGCTCTTGCCATGGCCGGCCGTACCATCGTGTTGGTTTCAGGCAGGTGGACATGGGTTGTGTACTTCCAGAACATGGCATGCACTTCGCCTTTCAGGATTCGTTCGATCATGCCGATGCCCATGCCCTTATTCTTGAGCTTGGTGACTGCTGTGAGGCGTTCGTTGGAGACTCCCCACTGCCGGGCTATATGATTTCTCCATACTTCATCTTTAAGCGGCTTGTTAAATGGAAGCCTGCCTGTCAGGCCGCCCATCAACCTTTCACTCATCGCGTTTGGCTGGCCTGTCATAGAAAATGGGCCGCACCCTTCGCGCCCGATATTGCCGGTAAGAAGGTGAAGGTTTATAATACTGATTGTGCGGTGCTGGCCGTGTATGGACTGGTTCCACCCTATGCCCCAGAACGAGAGAACCCCGCCCGAGCCGCGCGCGCGGCCCTTGATTGTCGCTTCAGCCCATGTTGCGGCGATCTTCTTAACGAGCGCCGGAGATAAGCCGGTACGGTCAACCACTTTTTCGGGGCTGAAGTTGGCCATGATGTTGCTGCGGTAGTCTTCAAAATTATTGGTATGATTCTTTATAAAGCTGCTGTCAACAGCATCGGGATGGTACTTCATAAGACAGTAGCCTATGGCGTTCATCAGTGAGATATCACCATTGGGACGCAGCGTTGCGCTATAGCTGTTTGAGCTGTTGACTTGGGCATAGCCGTCCATGGTGCCTGTGTAACGTGGGTCCACCACCATGGTGGGGATGTTTCTCTGCTCTTTGGTGGCGGCGACCCTCCAGAACAAAACCGGATGGGATTCGCGGGCGTTATGTCCCCAGTGTGTTATGAAGTCAGCTTTTTCTATTTCGGAGTAAGATTGCGGAGGCGTATCCGATCCCAGGGTTTTAAAATAACCTGTAACCGCCGAAGTCATGCACATCCTGGCATTTGCTTCAATAGTGTTAGACTGAAACACTCCCTTCATCAGCTGGTTTTCGATCCACTGCTCTTCCATTGTTAGCTGGCCTGAGCCATACAGTGCAACAGAGTTTCCTCCAAACTTTTTAACGATATTGATCACCTTGTCCCTGACAATATGGCTGGCCTCATCCCAGCTCACCTCGTGAAAATCGCTTTTATCAAAACTTCCCTTGGTTTTGGATACATAGCCTTTTAGTGGATCGGACATGTCTTTTCTGACCAGCACTTTCTGAAGCCTGTCCACAAACAGGGGCTCAGCCGCTGTCAGGCCCTTTATACACTGCATCCCAAGATTGACAGGGGAATCCTTGTCCGGAATAGATGCCACTATCTTGCCTCCCTCCACTACAAAGTAGGCATGGCACCCCACTCCACAGTAGGGGCATTGAGTCGGTACCAGTTTTCTGCCTTCGGCAGCTTCGGCCGAGCTTGGCCCAAAACCGTACAGGTTATCCCCTTTTTTTACATAGGCTCCGATAGCAGTTCCTGCGGCAACCGCGGCTGCTGTTCCTTTCATGAACGATCTTCTGCTGATATCCAGCCGGTTTTTTGTTGTTTTGCTCATTATATTTATCCTCCGTAGGTTTTTATTCAAGACTCCTGATATAGACGACCAGATCGTTGATATCCTTTTCGGTGAGTTCAACAAATCCCTGCTGCCCTTTAAGATAAGCGCCCATTGGTGTGCCGACTCTTCCATACATCAAGGTGGCCTTGATGTAGCCGTCAGAAGCCGCTTTCAGAAAACCTTTGTTGCTAAGAGATGGAGCGCTGAATCCTTTAAGGGTTCCAACAACATGTCCCAAACCAATTTCTCCACCTTCGCCATTAAGTCCGTGGCAGCCTATGCACATCCCTTTGAAAAGTTCTTTACCGTTTTTTACGTTACCTTTAACACTCTTTTGCAGCGGCAGTGAATCTTCGTATTGCCATCCTTTTATATATGTTGTGATGTTCTTGATTTGCCGGCTGGTAAGAATTTTTTCGAAGGCCGGCATTATTCGGTCATTACTGCCGTCCTGACGCCCGTATTTTATGGTTTTTTCTATGTAGTCCGCTGGAGCGACCTTTAAAAAACTTTGCAGATTCAGCGGTAATCCCATGCCGCCTTCACCGTCTTCTCCGTGACAGCCGGCGCAGTTTTGATTATATTGTTCCATGCCCTTGGAGTAGGTTTTATTCCAAGCTGAGTCCCTGTAGAAAGTCTGTTCGGCAAAAGATCTGCCGGCCAGAACTACCATAAATACAGCCAGAATTAAAATCTTTGATTTTGTTTTTTTTAAACCAACCTTCATTTACAGTTCTCCTTTTTTTGCCTGCCCGGCATGGGCATGATTTTATGGGGCATAAGTCGCCTATATTCTAAAATATATTATTTCAAAAAAAAAGTTAAATTTGATGAACTCGTAAAAAGTCTTAATCTCGCAACCATTTTATTTTATTGAAAAAACATGCAATTTGTGCTTGCATTTACTGATTTGATTATGGTAGAATAGTTGAATAAATTCAATAGGTTACCGGA